>DYKY01000126.1:10563-11945 GCA_020722365.1 Thermoflexus sp. | reverse complement strand
TCCAGGATGGCGTTGACCAGGTTCAGCATGCGCTGTGTGCTGCGGTCGGCGATGTTTAAAAGTCGCCGCTGTTCATCTGTGAGCGTGCCCTGAATCTCGTTCTCCATTACGCCGGCTGTATGCGTTTGCGTATTGTCGATATAAAGTAGTTCGCCGCTGCGAAATACGCGACCGATGTTGCCGTAGTTGGGCGCGATGCTCCATTGTTCGGGGAGGGGCAGTTGCCCCGCGCTTGCCCGCAACGTCAATTTTTCGGTTTTCTTGTCGGGCAAAAGTATCGTGACGACGGGCCAGTTGGTCATCGCGGCGATCTTGTCGACCGCTACTAGCAAGACGGCGTCGGGATCGAGCAGTGTGCCGATCGTCCGCAGCGTTTCGTAAAGGGTGGTTTGGCGTTCCGCCAGCCGCCGTTGATCGTCGTAGATTTGCGCGTTTCGAATCGCCAGCGCCATTTGATCAGCAGCGGCCTGCATTAGCTCCAGATCATCCTGATTGAAATGCTCCACTTCAGGGTGGGTGAGCGTCAGGATGCCGAGTTTGCGCGGTCCGCTGAAGATGGGCACGACCAGCGCAGAGCGCGCCACGTAAGGGGTGTCCGGCAGCGGGAACCAGCGGGGGTCCTGTTCCGTATCGGTCACCAAGGCTGCCTCACGGTGGCGCGCCACCCATCCAGCCAGACCGATATCCATAACCTGGCCGACTACTTTTTGCCGTTCGGCGCTGCTGACGCCCTCCCGGGCGAGGATGCTGTACGTCACCGCCCCAAGTTCATCCAATACAAACACACTTCCACGTTCGGCGCGAGTGATCGCGCGCGCAGCCTCCAATGCATTCTTCATGGTGGCTTCCAAATCTGGGCGTTCGACCGTCGCACGGGCTACCGCGACGAGATTCTCGAAACGTTGTTTCTGGATCAATAGCTCTTTCTGGTATTGTTCCAGATTATCCAACATCCCATTGACCGTGGCGCTGAGTTGGGAGAGTTCATCTTCGCCCTTCACCGGCACACGGCTGGAGAAGTTGCCAGTGCTGCTCAAGACACCGATGTTGGCAATGTCAGCGCGGAAGTCACTCAGGCGTGCAAGCACCAATCGGCCTAATAGCCACCACATCGCCGCGCTGAACGCTACGCCTGCGAGTAAGATGGCCGCACCCAGATAGGTCAGCGTGGTTCTGCCATGAGCGGAAATCTCCCCGGGATCAACTGCACGCTGAGATGCGATGTGCTCCTCCAGGCTGGTGTAGCTTTTCGTCAGGATGTGACGCATCGGGAGATAGAGTAGTATCAGGATTATAACCGTCGTGATGATGATACTGCCGATGATTTGCAAGCGCAATGTGGTGAACTTCCTTTGCATAGTTCTACCGTCTCGCTTTAGCCG
>DYKY01000126.1:0-10463 GCA_020722365.1 Thermoflexus sp. | reverse complement strand
GCACTCAATATCGGTTTACCAGTAATGGTGGACCAACTCATAGATGTACTGGTTGTAAATCCGCCGCACTTCGCCCATCACTGTTGCTGAGAGCGGCGGCATGTCGGCAGCGGCGATGTTCTCCTCGGCTTGGGAGGGGCGTTTTGCGCCAGGAATGGCGCATGTCACTGCATCGAACATCAGAATCCAGCGCAGGGCAAATTGTACCATGCTCATTCCTTCCGGGCAAATGGCTTTAAGTTCCTCCACGGCTTGCAGCGCCACGTTGTAATCCACGCCCGAAAAAGTCTCGCCCTTGTCGAAAGCCTCGCCGTCGCGGTTGAACGCCCGGTGATCGTCGGGTGCGAACTGGCTGTCAGGCTTCATCTTGCCTGTGAGCATCCCAGAGGCCAGTGGCACGCGCGCCAGGATGCCGACATTGCGCTTTTTCGCCTGCTCGAAGAACAGTTCGGCAGGCCGGTGCCGGAACATGTTGAAGATGATTTGCACCGTCTTCACATTCGGGTACTCGATGGCTTTGAGCGCCTCTTCGACTTTTTCCACGCTCACGCCATAGTGACGCAGCTTCCCGGCGGCGACCAGATCATCAAGCACGCCGAAGACCTCCGGCATGTAGAACACCGGCGTCGGCGGGCAGTGGAGTTGCAACAGGTCGATGGCGTCGGTATCCAGGTTTTTGAGGCTACGTTCGACGAAAGCGGTCAGGTTTTTGCGATTGTAGCCTGCGGCGACGTGTGGGTTCAGGCGGCGTCCAGCCTTCGTGGCGACATAGATCTGCTCACGGCGCTGTCTTCGCAGTTGACCGATCAACCGTTCGCTGCGCCCGTCGCCGTAGACGTCGGCGGTGTCGAAGAAGTTGACGCCCAAATCGACCGCGCGATGCAGCGCTGCCAGACTTTCGCCATCTTGGACTTCGCCCCACGTCCCCCCGATGGCCCACGCTCCAAAGCTGATCGCGGACACTTTCCATCCGGTTTTACCCAATTCTCGGTATTGCATAATCACCTCCTGGCTTTAAGTTGAATGTTGCACGTTGAAGGTTGAAAGTTGAGAGGCCAATGTTGTTCAGAATCACATCTGCTCTTCCTGCTCAATGGCCTAGAACCATTATAGACCAACTCTGAAGAAACAAAAACGGGACTCAGTAAATTTCTTCCTGTTCCTCGCTGGTGTAAAACAGGTGCTGCCAGCTTTGTATCTGTTCCGCTACGGGATGGCCGGCCAGTTGTTTTTCGGCGGCTTCTCGTTCCCGTATGGCCCTATCTTCCATGCACGCCAATTTCCCGGCTATGCCGGCTTCATCGACGAGATGTTTGATGCGCGCAAAGAGCGTCGCATTGCCGCACAGAAATTCGCTCTCGTGCAGAATCTTGCAGGCGACCATGTGCCGGAAGCTGTCAAACTGCAATTGGGTCACGACTTTGGCGACGTCTTTGATGACGTAGTCGATCTCCTCCCGTATTTGCGGGAGGACCAGCATGTTCCATTTCTCCCGATACAGCGTCTGGTCGAGTGACGTTAGGACTTCCGCGGTTAGGTGCTCGTCGGAGACAAAAATCACATCGAGGTCGGAGCCTCGCACGGGGCGTCCGGTGCTCGGTTCGGGCCGCTCGACGGTGTGGGCCATACCATACGTCACATCCCCGGCAATCAAGCAGCAAAGATGGGCTTGCAGTTGCTCTCTGTGGGGGCTGGTGTCAATGATGCGTTGGATGATGTCTCGGGCGAACGCGCGTTTGTATTGGCTGATGCGCGCGAACTCCTGTTGCATCGTCAAGCGCCGCGCGACAACTGCTTCCTGCTGTTCGTTCGTTCCGATGACTGTGTACGTGAGGAACTCGCGCCGGATAGAAGGAGAAAGACGCGCATAGCCCTCAACCTTTTTGTCGAGGCGCAGATAGCGCCGACCGGCATGCTGCATCACGATATCCGGTTGCGTGCAACAGGTCTGCCAGAGGGGTAAGACCTCAATGCCTGCCAGAGCCAACAATTCGGCGCCTGTGCAGGGACCGTGTGTCGTCAGAAGAGTATTTATGTTCACCAAACTTTGACGATATTCCCTATTTGCTAGAAACCGACCTGTTCTTGTGCGGTGTTCAGTGCGGCTTCAGCGGATGTTTGTCCGTCGCGGATGGCAGTGAAGGCAGTCCCTAATACTTCCAGGGCCTGTTCGAATCCTATCAGACTGGGACTGATCAACACCGTGTCGCCGACGGCTGCGCGTGCTGCTTCAGCGACTTCCATGCCGACGAGCTTTGTATACTCTCCTGATTCTGCCAGCGCCCTGCGCGCGGGCATGTTGAGTGTGGGCATCTGTTCGTTGAGGAACATGATCCACTTCCAGCATGCCTCTGGATGTCGTGTCTTCGTCGAGATGACGAACCCATTGACGGTTGCCAATGTGAACGCATCACGGTCGCGGGGCAACGGGACGACGCCCCAGCGCATTTGCCAGCGCATCGGCCATGTCACACCGCCCTGGTCGGAGAGCATTCCCATCCACATCCCGTATTTGTTCTGGATTACACCACCATAAGGGTAGTACTGGACGGAATCCGGACCTTGCGCGCGCGAGGGGGCAACGCCGTGCGTCTGGATCAAACCGGCATACCATTCCATAGCTTCGACATTCAGCGGATCGTTAAGGGTGATGGTCGTGGGATTCTGCCAGCTGTCGAAAAGCTGGCCGCCGTGTTGGTAGATGAACAAGATTGGTTCCATGATAGCGATTTCGTTGTCGTGTTGGATGGCATAACCGAAAACGCCGCTGCCCGGATCGGTGACATCCTCGGCTCGTTCGAGGAAATCGTTCCACGTCCAGCCGATGGTGGGGTAGGGGGTGGAATACCGGTCGAACAGATCCTTGTTGTAGTACAGCATCAGCATATTGATGTTGGAGGGAATTCCCCAGGTTTTCCCTTCGTATTGGAATGTTTCGAGCGCGCCTGGATAGTAAACGTTCTTATCGAAAGCGTTGTCCTGTTCGATCAAAGGTGAGAGGTCAAGGATCGCGCCTTGTTGCGCCAGTTGCGGCAGCGAGAGTTGATCCGCCGTGAATACGTCGTTTTCAGTAACCTGACCGGGATTTCGCCAGTTCACCTGGACCAATTCGACCGTGATATTCGGATAACGCGCGTTGAACTGCTCGGCCAGCGACGTGTAGTACGCCGCATCGCGTTCGTAGTATGGGAATTTGATCGTGACCGGCTCTAGTGTCGGAATCGGCTGTGCGCAACCTGTGCAAACGAGCAGCAACAGACCTAGCTTGATACAGGATTGAACGGTTTTGTTTCGAAACATAACCTCTCCTCGTGCAAAGTATTTCAAAATACTCTCAGGATCATATCGATCACGCGGTTGGTCAGCGCAGCAGTCTGTCCGGTACTGGGACATTCGCCATGGCCAAGCAACGTATCCACGACGGTCTGAATGAGCGGTTGCTGGATGTGCGGCGGATTCTCGATGGTGATGCTTTCGGTCTCCCCCCGGCTTTCTAGCGCCACCGGCTCGTTGTCGAACGTGGCGTAACGGATGATGCCGGTTGTCCCCACGATCTCGGTGCGGTCCACGTGATGCTGTGTGGTGAAGTGCCACGTGCCCGTCCCGTGGATGCCGTTCTCGTGCAGCCACGTCGCGCTGACGGCATCTTCGGCCTCGTAGCACCCGCCCTGGTTGGTGGCGTACCCTGTCGCCGTCTCGATCGGCCCCAGCAGATACTGGAGCAGGTCGAGGATGTGCGAGCCGAGGTCGCAGAAGTAGCCGCACCCGGCGATCTCCGGATCGAGCCGCCACGGTTTCTCGCCGCTGCAATCCCCCGGCGACGGCGGACGGTAAAGCACGGTGTTCACACTGCGTACCTCGCCAATCGCGCCCGCTTCGAGCCACGCTTTGACTTTGAGGAAGCGCGGCAGCCTCCGCCGGTAGTACGCCACGAACAGCGGCACGCTCGCCTGTTCGCACGCCTGAATCATCGTTTGGCACTCCGCGTAGGTGCGCGCCATCGGCTTTTCGACGTAGACCGGCTTTCCGGCTCGCGCGACCGCCAGCGCATACTCCAGATGCGATGAGGGCGGCGTGGCAACGTACACGGCATCCACCTCCGGGTCGTGGATCAGCGCGTCGGCGTCATTATACCACGTGGGGACGCCGTGACGCCGCGCGTAGTCCCGCGCCAGGTCGCCGTTGCGCCGCATCACCGCGACCAACTGCGATCCGCGCGCCTTTTGCAGCGCCGGCCCGCTCTTCACCTCTGTCACGTTTCCGCAGCCGATAATACCCCAACGGATTGTATGCGTCGCCATTGCAACTCCTCTGAAAATAGTTGAAAGTTACAAGTTACAAGTTACAAGTTACAGGTTAGAAGTTGAAAATCCGTTTTCCGCTAACTTTCCTTCTTTTCCGCGCAAAAACATCACGAAAGCCACCAACCGCACCGCCGCGCCGATTCCTAGCGCCGCCGGGATGCCGATGAAGTTGGACAGGCCTGTGCTGATGAGCGGCGCGCTCATCGCCAGGGCGTTCTGCGCGCTTTGATCCACCGAGATAAAGGTGGCGCTGTGCTGCGGGGGTACGGTCTTCATCAGTTCGTCGAAGAAGACGAGGTTTATCCCGGCCTGGAAGATGCCCGCGATGCCCGCGTAGATGACCAGCATCCACGGCAGTCGCGTGATGGCGGTCAGCGCCGGATAAAGCCCCAGCACCAACGTCGTGCTCAGCAGGATGAAGCGCGAGCCGCGTTTGATGTGCTGCTGCGTCCAGATCGAGTAACCGATCAGCAAGACGAAGCTTTGCATCGTGACGATGGCGCTGATCCAGGCGTCGCTGGCCTGTACGATGCGCACGTAGTACAGCGTAAACAGCGGCGCGACGAGGGTGGAGCCGAAGATGTAGATCAGGCGCTTGACAGACATCGCAAGGAACGGTCGTTCGGAAAACACCAGGCGCACATCGCGCTTGAGCTGTTGGAAGAACGGCGTCTTATCACTGACCGCCTCGACGTTGAGCGCCGGCACCTCCATCCGGCTCGAAAAGCGGAAACTGACCAACCCGCCCATCGAGAAGAGGATGAAGACGATGGCGTAGTTCAGCGGGAAGGTGATCCAGTCGAGAAGCTGGCCCGCGATCATCGTCATAATCGCCGCTGTCAGGCCCAGGATGGACCAGCGGCGGCTCATCAGCGTGTAGCGGCCTTCCGGCCCGGCGATGGCGTTCATCACCACCGTAAAGGCGACGCTGAGGATGGCCTGTGGGATGCTTGCCAGCGCCCAGATGACGAGCATGGCGATGATGGTGGCTTTCTGCGGCAGGATCAGCGCCATTACTCCGGTGAGGGTGTGCGCCGAGAAGACGAGCAGGCGAATGCGGCTGTACCACGGCACAATGTTCGAGCGGGTTTGCAGAAACCGCCCGATGATGAGGCCCAGGAACAGTCCGGTGAAGCCCGGCATGGCGCTCAACATACCCACCTGGAAGTTTGTCCCGCCAAGGCGGGTGAGGAACACGGCCAAAAACGGCGCGGCGCCGCTGACCAATCCCACGCCGAGGGCATCCATCTGCGTGTAAAAGAAATTCTTGCGCTGGGTGGGCGTCAGTCCCGAAGGGATGCTAAAGACGTTGATGCGACTCAGCAACTGTGCGATTTTCATACGGCAATCTTACACGAATAACGGCTGTAGTCCAGCCGCATCCGTGTTTTGCGCCGCAAACGCCTCGCGCACAAGCTGTCGCACCTGCTCCACTTCCGCTTTCCCCTGGGGGACGATGGTGTTGAGCAGCAGGCGCGGCGCGTGATTCGCCAGCCACTGCGCGACGAAGGGGTAGGGGACGGCGAGCCGCTTGCAGCCCCAGATGATCATATCGGCCGTGGCGCGCGCCTGGTTGAGCTTGCCGAAGTGTGTGACCGGCTGCTCGTTGAACGTGCTGCGATTGACCACGCCCAGGCGCGCTCCGTTTTCCAGCGCCTCGATGGACATCACGGTTTCACAGGCGTGACGGTAATAGGCGCTATCCGGGACGCCAGCCTGGCGTGCATCGGCGTTGAACACTGCCTCGGCGGTCTCGCGGCTGAATAGTTTGTATCCCGACTGGAAATCCGGGGCTTCATCGAGCAGCGTGGCGTATTCCAGGCGCAACGGGACGCCGGTCACAGCGGCGTGATAGTGGAGCGCGTCGAGCAACACGCGGTTGGCGAGCGCCTCCAACTCGCCGCGCAGAAACCCCATCGGACGGTGCAACGAGATGCGCCGGCCCAGGACCATCACGCGGTCGCCGTGGTCGCCGCGATCGCCGCAATCGCCATCGTCGCCGGTCTGCGCGCGGATATGGTCGGCGGCGCGCACAAAGTTGAGCAACTCGTTGGCGAAGTGATCGCCATCCTGATCGACCACGGCGATGTACGTCAAATCCGGATGATTCAACAGCGTCCGCGCGCCGTGGATCGCGCCCCACAGCTTGCCGCGATTGTCCGGCACAGTGCACAGTGATACGCCATACTCGGCAGACAGCCGCGACGCAACCTCACCGCCGTGCTTTTCTCCATCCACGCTCAGGCAGATGACGGCGGGATCGGCGACCTGCATGCAGTACGCGGCGACCGTTTCTTCGAGCAGCATTGCATCGGGACTCTCTGCGCCTTGCGGCAAGTAGACGGGAATGACAACACCCGTGTGATGGCGCAACCGGTTGAGCGTCTGGTAAAAACTGTAAGGTTCAGGCATATTTTATTGTGCTCCCACGCGACGGCGAGCGCGTGCTGCAACAGCGCCGTCCCTAAGCCCTGGCGACGATACTTCGCGTGCGTGACGACGTTCTCGACCAACCCGTTGGTCAAGCCGAGGTCTGAATTCGTTTATTCGTTTCCTGATTCGTGGTCGGCAGGCTCTATTATTCGATGTCCTTCTGCGTCCACCCCCCGTCAATCCACCGCCACATCGTCCCCGTGGGATTCTTGTCCTGCAACTCCGGCGGCAGGCGGTGATGGCGGACGGCATCGTAGCAGTGCAGCGCGCCGAAGCGCAGCAGCGACGCCGGGACGCCGACGGCGGTGAAGCCGGGATGGCCCGTCGCGGGGTAGGGGCCGCCGTGGTTCATCGCCGGGCTGACGGCGACGCCGGTGGGCATCTTGTCGTTGAGCAGCCGCCCGACTTTGGCGCGCAGGATCGGCGCGACTTGATCGTAAAGCGCATCATCGTCGCCGCCGGTGTGCGAGTAGAGGCAGCCGGTGAGATTGCCCTCCAGCGACGCGGCAATTTCGCACATCTGGGCCACGTCCTGCGCAAAGACGACGAGCGACACGACGCCGAACGCCTCGATTTGCAGTTCGTTCGGGCGCTTCAGGAAGTCGTCGCCGGAGACGCGCAGGAGCGTGTTCGCGTAGCGATAGCTCGTCCCCTCGACTTCGCGCCCGCCGGTGATGAGCTGTGCGCCCGCGGCCTGCAACTTCTTCACCGCCTCGGCGATGGTCCACACGCCACCCTTGCCGAGCAGCACGCCGGGCGGATTCTGGAAGTGCTCCTTCACCTTGTCGAAGAAGGCTTCACTTTTTTCATTGTGCAGCAGGACGACGAAGCCCGGCTTGGTGCAGAACTGTCCCACGCCCAGCGAGCACGAAGCGTACAACTCCGCGGCGACGGCATCCGGCCGCTCCTCCAGCGCGCCGGGCAGCACGAAGATCGGGTTGATGCTCGACATCTCCAGGTAGATGGGCTTGCCGGCCTTGTCTGCCGCTTCCTTGAGGCGCAGACCCGCGCTGCGACTGCCCGTGAACCCGGTCGCGCCGACCAGGGGGTGGCTCACCAGCCGGTAGCCCACGTCTGGTTTGACGCGATAGAGCAATTGCACCAGCGCCTTGGGCATACCGGTTGCCTGGATGGCTTCGAAGGCCGCTTCGGCGAAGAGCCTGGTGGTGCCGGGATGCCCGGTGTTAGCTTTGGCGATGACGGGATTACCCGCTGCAATCGCTGCCGCGAAATCCCCGCCCGACGCCGAACCAAAGGCAAAGGGGAAGTTGTTCGGCCCGAAAACGACGACCGGCCCGCCTAACGGCCCGTACATCGAGCGGATGTTGCGCGCCGTGTCGATGGTGGCGAGACACCAGGAACGCTCGCGAGCGGCAGCAGCGGCCTGGCGCAGTTGATCCGTCGTGCGCGGCAGTTCCACATTGCGCAGGCGCGGCGACTTGGGGAGCGCGGTCTCGGCGTAGGCCAGATCGATCAGCGCGTCGCTGCGCGCCTCGATTGCATCGGCGTAAGTTTCGAGGAAGCGCGCGATCTGATCTGGTGATATTGTACGCAGAGCGACCGCTGCTTCATGTCCGGCGAGGATCGCCGCTTCGGCCTCCGCCGCGCTCGATACGGGATACGTCTCCGGCAGCGCCGTCTTCGTCGTTGGGTTGATGGTCTCGAACTCGCCTATTGCATCCGAGGTGCGCCATTCGCCGTTGACTAAAACGGGTTGTACTGACATTGTTTCCTCCTTAAATTTGGGTTACAGGTTGAAGGTTACAGGTTGAAAGTTGAGGGTTAGCAGGAACTTTCAACTTTCAACTTTCAACCTTCAACCTTCAACCAATCCATCTTATTCCACTGGGTTCTGTAGCGTCAGATCGCCAACGTGAATGGTGACGACGTCGCCCGGCGTGAGGGTGAAGCTGTCCGGCGGGACGAGGCAGGTGCCGGTCATCAGGAACGCGCCGTGGGGGAAGTCGAGTTCACGGAACAGGTAGGCCGCCAATTCCTCGTAAGCGCGTTTCATCTGGGATGTGCGGGCCTCGCCCGCGTAGGCGGTTTCGCCGTGACGAGTGATCTCGATGTGGATGGGGACGTCGCGGAACGTGTCGGGATCGGCAATGTGGAGGCCCGGCCCCAATGCGCACGACCCATTGTAAACCTTGGCCTGCGGCAGGTAAAGCGGATTCTCGCCCTCGATACTGCGCGACGAGACATCGTTCCCCGCGCAGTAGCCGGCGATCTCCCCGTGGCGGTTGAGGACGAGCGTGAGTTCTGGCTCCGGCACGTTCCAGGCGCTATCGGGGCGTACGCGGATCGCGCGATTGGGCGCGACGACGCACCGGCCCACCGCTTTGAAGAACAGCTCAGGCCGCTCGGCGACGTAGACGCGCGTGTAGATGTCGCCGGTCTGCGATTCGGCCTCGCGGGCGTCGCGGCTGCGCAGGTAGGTCACGCCGGCGGCCCAGACCTCCTGCGTGGGTTCGATGGGGGCGAGCAAGTCCCCTATGGCTTCGCCCGCCGTGGGCAGCGCCGCCAGAAACGGCGCGATGGCCTTGCGGGGCAGTTCCAGGAGCAGGCCCAGGTGGAAGCTCGGCGGCAAGTATGCGCCATCCAGCGCCCAACGTGGGCCGTCAGGGGTTTGGTGTCGAGTCAGATTCATCGTTATCCCTCCGATCTATGGTATCGGGTACATTATCCTTACGGTTTACGAAATCTGCAAATCGACAAAGGATGACGATCTCAATCAGGTCGCCTTCGTAGACGCGATCCTAGGTCTTACCACGATACCACGTCGAGTTCAGCGATGCCCGCAAAGTGTGCGTCACGGCTCACGAGGGTTAGTTTGTGTTGGGTGGCGAGTGCTGCTATCCAAAGGTCGTTTTCGGGAATTGGGCGGCTAAGTCATCTACCAGGCATTGGTGTCTACCTGCTCACAATCGCTTTCGATGGCTTGCTGCATAAGGGCTAATTCGTCGGACTGTACCAGGCCGGCGAACTGTAATAATTGTTTTCCAGGTGCTCCGCGTTGCGTAGTGGCGCGTAAGGTTTTTAGAAATGCCAGGACTTTGCGCTGCGCATCATCGGGTAGGACCAGCATTTGTTCCACCACGGTAGGGATAACGGATCCATTCATTTCAATATCGACCGCTTTTTGATATTCGGTTGCATCCTTGCCACTTATACCATCTTTGAGGAGTCCTGGGGCGCTGTGTTCTGGTCCCTCAGCCTTGTCCTCGGTGGGGGCGGCGCGGGTGCTTACTCCCTCGGCGATGGCGTGCAGTTCCGCCAGCCATACCTGGCGTTCCGTCCGGTTGTCCTGCCACTCGCGATAGGCTTCGAAATCCTCGTAGGGGATGATAACAGCTTGTGGCGTACCGTAATTCTGCACGATCACCGGCTCACGCCCGACCCGCACATGGTCGAGAACATCACGCACCCGGCGGCGTAGGTCGGTGGATTGAATCGTTTCCACCATGATTTGTCTCCTCTTTAGCACAACTTGTGTAATTATGTTGTGCTCATTGTACTACCAATCTACGGATTTGCCATCCTTTTTACAATCGCCTCCACGTCATACACACACCCGCCCCACGTCCCGCCGCTGATCTGTTGCAGCGCAACCCAGAAACGGGTGTTATACCTCACATTCACACACTCAACGTGTAATGTCAGGATAGGACAGTAATTGTAATCCGTCGATGTATGTGTAGTCGCGTTGGTTCTTTGAGATAAGAG
>DYKY01000125.1:3834-12059 GCA_020722365.1 Thermoflexus sp. | reverse complement strand
GTAGGCGAGGGGGGCGGCGTCGGGGGTGCGGAAACGCAGGGCTTCCTCGTAGCAGGCGATGGCGCGATGCAGGTTGGCGTCGCGGTCGCCGGTGGGCAAGGCGGCGTAGGCGAGGCCGAGGTTGTTCTGGGTTATAGCGTAGTCGAGGGGTGCGGCGTCGGGCGTGTAAATGCGCAGCACTTCCTCGAAATATTCGATGGCGCGCAGCAGGTTTGCCGTCCTGTCGCCCGTGGGCAAGTCGGTGTAAATAGCGCCAAGCTCGTTGGCCACATTGGCGTACAATTTGGTGTCTTCTATTTGCCGGGCTAGAGCCAGCGCAGCTTGCGCATGCTCTTCCGCTCTCGTATACTGCCGGTCGGCCCAGTGTAACCATGCCAGAGTGTAGTGCAAATCGGCGTGCGTGCTCCGGGTATCGTCGCCCTCGGGCAGTTCGTCCAACAGGCGCTCGCGCAGCGCGATGCGCGCTTTGCGTTCGGCGGGCGCAAGGTTGCGGATTTCGCTGTCGCCAATCCCGGCCCACGCCAGGGTTCCAACAATCTGCGCACGTTCTTCCGGCGGCGGCACTTCCGGCAGGTCGAGCACCTGGTTGACGAAGGCCCAGAAGTCGGGCGCGTCGCGCATCACGCGGGCTACTTCGTCGTCCAGCGCCCAAAAGAGCAGCCGCCAGTGATGGTCGGGGATCAACTCGCGGCGATAGTTGAGGGAATTGAGCAAGCTGGGAAAGGCGTGTTGCAACCCATAGACAAAAATCACTTCGTCGGCGGCCGGCGGCCGCTCAAGCAGCCGGCCCAGCAGGTCGTGCGACGCCGGCGGGGTGTCGGGTTGGAACCACATCCGCCGTGCATGTTGCCCGACACCCTGGAGGCGGGTCGCCAGCGTGGTCTCAAACGCGGCGCGCGCGCTTTCGGCCCGGTAAATGACAAAGACCGCCAACCCGGTCCCGTAGCGCTGCGCGCGATCCAGCGCGCCTACCAATAAATCCAGACGGCGCTCGAGGTCTGGAAGAAGGTCAGCCATTTTTCCCCTGCGCGTCTGCGGCGGACGGCGCGGGTTGCGCTGCGGCCTCATCCAACAGTGGATTGAGCGCCGGGTGAACGTCGCACCAGTTCTCGCCGTTGGTGTATTCCAACACTGCCAGCAGGTGGAACAATGCGGCCAGCCGTTCCGGCGAGCGGATTTCGTTGTGCGCCCGTACATCCAACAGCAGCCGGTAGTCATCCTGGCGCAGCAAACGCCGGAAACCACTGCGGATTTGCGCAGCAGCCCAGGCCACATCCTCAAGCTCGATATACTCGGCCTTCCGCGCCAGGGCGTTGTCAATGGCGCGCTGCATGATGTGAGCGATCTCGCGGAAGACGCCGCCGCTGTTCTTGACCGCTTCGTCAAGGGCGTCGTCGGTGATCAATGTGTCTGCCATCCGCGCCAACACAAAGGCGCGCATCGCGCGGATGCCGCTCTTGTGCGGTTGGTCGCGCTGTTGCTTTTCGTGCAGTTTGATGTTGGGCAAAAAGTAACTGGTCTCGCGGATTTGCGCGAAGGCCGGATCGAAGTAGATCGCCACCGGGACGGTGTAGACGATGGCGCACCTGGGCTGCATCAATGTTGTGAGCGCGCCCTCGAAGAGTTTGCGCGATACATCCAGTGGGGGCTTATCCATGTCTTCAATGACCACGAGCACCTGGCGCTTGCTCTGTGTCAACACCTCGGCGCTCATCAGGTTGATCAACTCAATCAGTTCAGAGACGCGGGGCGCAATCTCCTGGCGCATCAGTTCGCGGGTGACGTGTTCGGTTTTCACCTTGAGCAGCGCGGAAAGGAAGAATTTGCCGATGTCTACCCCTGTTCCACTTTCAAAAGTCGCGCCTTTCTTGTTCAGGCGGGTCACCACGCGGCCTTTCCATCCTTCTAATTCGTTGAGCAAATCGTCCTTCATACGCCCGCCGGCTGCGCGATATTGGTTGAAAATCTGCGCGCCCATCGCCAGCAGCACCTCGATGTAGGTCAGGTCGTTGAAGTCACATTCGTCGCGCACGGAGAATTTCACCGGCCAATAGCGTTTGAGGATGTCGGTGTTGTCGACCAGGCGGTTGAGTTCGGTGGATTTGCCGCTGCCGCGATGTCCGGCGAAGAAGTACTTAGGGGGCGCACTACCGCGCACCAACAACAGAGCGCGCTGCAAGCGTCCCAGAGGGTTGTCTTCACGCTCTACGTAAAACGGGCTATCCACGGGCAAGGGCAGCGACGGATCGAAGCGGCTCCATGCCTCTTCTAACGTTGTCGCCCGCACAAAAAGATAGTCTGGTTGGGACATTGTCACACCTCCCTTTGCGAATAGCACTTCAACTCTTCTTGAGTATAGCCCATATCGTGAATTTGAAAATCACGGTGCACGTAGCTCATTACCTGAGCCTGCGGTGGCTTGGTCAGAGACCGGCCACAGCAAGCCAAATGGAATTATCAGACGAATGTCTTCCTTTTTCCAATGATCTGTCGTATACCCGCAAGAAAAGCGAGAAACCAACGAAAGCCCTTTCCCCTCCCCCCGTTTACCGTCTACCGCCTACCGCTCTCCCCACCCGCGCCGTGACTTCCGCCATTGTGCGCTGCGGCGCGTAGCCGAAGTCGCGTTTGGCAGCGGAGATGTCGTAGTAATGGCTTTGCGCCAGTTCGCTGGCGATGAAGCGCGTGAGGCGCGGCTCGCCGGGACGATGCAAGGTCGCGTGCAGCGTCTCCAACACGGCCCCTGTCGCGCGCGCCGTCTTTAGCGAGAGGCGCAGGCGCGGTTCGGGAAGGCCCAGGTCGCGCAGGAGCGCGCGAATCCACGCCCAGAGGTTAACCGGCTCGTCCTGGCTGATGAAGTACACGCGCCCGTGGCCCGGCGGCCCATCGAGCGGGGAACCGGGCGCCAGCGCGTCGGCGGCGAGCACGTGCGCGCGGGCTGCGTCCTCCACGTCGGTGAGATCGACTTTGTTGGTCCCATCGCCAACCTGGGGCAACAACCCGGTCTTGGCACGGGCCAGCAGGCCTGGCAGGAGATGGTTGTCGCGCGGCCCGATGATGAGGTGCGGCCGCAGCGAAACCGTCAGTAGCGGGACGCCGTGTGTGTCCCCACGGTGCGCTGCCACCACCGCCTGCTCGGCGATGGCTTTGGTGTGTGGATAGTAGCTCTCGTAGTGCGTGGGATAAGGGTAACTTTCATCCACGCCTTCCTGCGGCATTCCATCGAAGATGACGCTGGGAGAACTGGTGTAGATCAATTTTGCTACGCCATTGGCGCGGCACGCAGCGATCACGTTCTGCGTGCCGGTGACGTTCACGCCGTAGAAATCGTCCCACGGCCCCCACATTCCGGCTCGCGCCGCCACGTGAAAGACCACGTCCATACCCGCGCACGCGCGGTTCACGGCCTCGGCGTCCTGCACATCCCCGCGCACCATCCGCGCGCCCAGCGCCTCCAGCTCAGGATACGCGCCCCGCGCGAACACCGTCACGTCATCGCCCCGCGCGAGCAACTGCTCGACGATGTAACGTCCCAGAAAGCCACCGCCGCCGGTGACAAGATTTTGGATTTTAGATTTTGGATTTTGGAGACTAGATGCTGGATACTCGTTACCCATTACTCGTTACCCATTACTCGTTACTCATTTCTCATTTCTCATTTCTCATTTCTCATTGTCCTTGCCCTTCCCCAAGCCTTTGTCGGTGAGGTAACGGCGCAGGAAAAGGACGGAGATGGCGACACTCAGGAGCACGCTGAGGGCGCGGAACAGGTCGCCGATGCGGATGGTGGTGGGCAGGCTCCTGCTGGGACTGGGGGGAGATGGGCGCGTGTGCAGCGATTCGTGATGATGTTTGGCGGCCCACACCGCCAGCTTCTCGCGCTGGATTTTGACGTTGTGGCGCACATCCGTGGGGAAGATGTCGGGATAAAACAGCACATCCTGGATGGCGCGGGTGTGCGGGTATTCCACGCCCAGGGCCAGCAGTTCAAGCGTGAAGCGCTGCTTCTCCAGCATCGACTCGGGAAAACGTCCCGCGCGCGGTTCGACGACGAGTACGGGGCGCTGGCATCCCTGCGGGCCGACGCCGACGAGGGCGGTGCGATTCACGTCCGGGTGATGGTTGAAGATCGTCTCACATGGCACAGGAAAGAGCACTTCGTCGTGTGTCGTGACCCGGTGGGCCTTGCGCCCGCAGAACCACAACCGCCCCTGCGCGTCGAAGTAGCCCACGTCGCCCATACGATGCCAAACGCCACCGTCGGGGTCCTGGATTTTCGCCTGCGCTGTCTGTTGGGGACGGTTCAAATAAAGGCGCGTGACCACCGGCCCCTTGACCACGATCTCGCCGATGGGCGTCGCGCCACCGTCGCCGGGCCGTAACGCCAGTGCGTCATCCCATGTGGGGATGGCCCGGTCGGTGATGTCGATGACGCGCACGTCGATCCCCGGCAGCGGGCGACCCACACACATGCCCTGTCCCTGTTCGCTTAGCGCCGCCGTCTCGGCGACGATCTCACGCCCGCTCATAGAGGTGAGCGGCATGGCCTCCGTCGCGCCGAAAGGCGTATTCACGTCTGCCTCGGGCGAGAGGATGTGCGTGAGCATGGTCTCGATCAACGCGGGGGGGACAGGCGCGCTCGCCATCAACACGCGCTTGAGCGAGGGCAAGCGGATGCCGTGTTCCACACAATACGGCGCCACGCGCTTCCAGATCGTGGGTGAGCCGAAGGCGTTGGTCACGCCGTAGGTCTGGATCGCTTCGACGACGTGCGCCGGGTTGATTGCGGCGGATTTCGTCGGGTCCATGTCAGGGATGACGGTGGTGACGCCCAGGGCCGGGTTGAACAGCGCAAAGATGTAGAGCAGCGCCAGGTCCACTTCGCCGGGCTGGATGCCGACCGCGTCGCGGAGCAGGGCGATCTGCGCCTGGAACATCCCATGCAGGTAGACCACACCTTTGGGGATACCGGTGCTGCCCGACGTGAAGGCTACCGCTGCCTCGCTCTCGGTCGTCGTGGGCGCGGTGGGGAAGGGATCGGGGCGCGGTGAGCGCAACTGTTCGAGCGTCGTATCCGCCAGGGTGTGGTTGAGGACACTGCGATGGCCCACTACCACGCTGCGCCGGACGGTCGCAAACGGCTTGGGAAAGAGCCGCCGCAGCGCGTGGACGAGAGGAACGCCGATCAACACTGCCGGTTCGGCCTCGGCGATGCATTGCAGGAGCGCCTGCTTTCCCATACCGGGATCGATGAGCACCGGAACCGCGCCGATGCGTAGCAGCGCGAAAACCACGGCAATCAATTCGACGCCGGGCCGCACCATCAGCAACACCCGGTCTCCTATACCGACGCCGAACCTGGACAGGCCGTGCGCGTAGTGGTCGCACTCGGCGTTAAGCTGTTGGAAGCTCAACTGCACCGTCCTCGCGCGCCCTTTTACATCCCGGCCGGCGGGGAAGATGATGCCAGGCTGGTACGGATTGTGCGCTGCCATCTCCGCCAACGCGGCGGCGACGTTGTAGAGTTCGGGTGTCTGCATAAGAATCTCCTCGCAAGGTAGACAGTAGACGGTAGACGGTAGACGGGGGCTACTGTCGTTGATTGATGGATTGGGTGAGACGGAAGAGCATGCGGCTGATGGCTTCGGCGTCAGCCAGAAGTTCCTGGTTGTTGTTGAGATAGGTGTGCATGTTGCCACACCTCTAAATCTTGAAACCTCTCTACCTTCCCCATACCCCTTTCTCCTCTCTCCCCCCGTCTACCGTCTACTCTCTACCGTCTACCAAAAACGCTTTTACCAACGGCAAGATACGCTCGTGGGCGTCTTCGACGACGTAGTGACCGGCGCGGTCCAGGATGTGGACGTCGGCCTTGGGGAAGCGCGCACGCCACCCGGCGAGAAAATCCTTGACGGTGAAGACGAAGTCTTGCGCGCCCCAGAGAATGAGCATCGGGTGGTCGCGGAACAGGTACAGCTTCGCGTCGATGGCGTCTACCGTGGCGCGGGTGGGGTGATCGGCGCTCACGGGGATGTCCTGCACGAAGCGGTAGATGGCGAGGCGGTTGCGCCAGGAGTTGTATGGCGCGAGATAGCCGGCGCGCACGTGCGGTGTCATCCGCTTGTGGTTGACCATCGCCAGGTAGGTCGCCGTTCCTGCAAAAGCGTTCAGCCCGCGCAGCATTGTCTCGCCGATGACCGGGCTGCGGGCCAGTTTGAGCACCCAGGGCACGGCGGGCATGTAGAACGCGGACGTGTTGAAGATCACGAAACGCGCGACGTTGGCAGGGTGGCGCGTGGCGTAGCCCATCCCTATCGCGCCGCCCCAATCGTGCAGCACCAGCGTGATGTCGTGCAGGTCCAGGTGCGCGATGAGCGTTTCCAGGTTGCGGATGTGCTGTTCGAGCGTGTACGGATAGTCCTGCGGTTTGTCGGAAAGGCCGCAGCCCACGTGATCCGGGACGATAACGCGGTGCGTCTGCGCGATCTCCGGGATGAGCGTGCGGTAGTAGAACGACCACGTCGGATTGCCATGCACCATCACCACAGGCGACGCATCGGGCGGCCCCTCGTCGAGATAGTGCATCCTCACGTCGTCCATGTCGGCCCAATGCGACGCAAACGGATACAGCGACTGAAGATTCGATGGTTTTTGATTGTTTGCCTGTGGACTATCGCTCATTCTTCATTCGCTGATTCTTCATTCTGATTCTTTATTCGCTGATTCTTTATTCGCTGATTCTCTGTATCTTGCCTCTTGCATCCTGCCTCTTGCCGCTACCATTGGATTCCCAGTACAATACTGTTGATCCCACTGCCCACGCCGAAGAGCACGACCTTGTCGCCTTCATCGACGACGCCGTTATCGACGCCAATCGCCATCGAGATGGGCGCGGCGACCGAGGCGGTGTTCCCCAGATAGTGCAGCGTGGGATGGTCGATATCCAGCGGGACGCCAATCGCCTTCAGCCCGATCCTCCGCTGCGGTTCGCTGACCTGGTGGGTGAACATCTTTTTGACTGCGCCATTCCGCCAGCCGGTCTCTTCCTGGAAAGAACGCCACGCCTGGACAACGACTTTTGTTCCTTCACTCAGCAGCAGGCTGGAATTGGTGCGCATCCACGTGCGTTGCGCGACGCACAGTTGGTTGTGCTCGGTGTTGCTGTAGGCCGCGCCGCCGAGTATTTGTTTGCCGGTCTTGGATTTCGACTTGTGGCGCAGAACCATTGCTACCGACGCAGCGCCGAGTGTCAACGAGGCCATATTGTCGCGGATGGTGTCTTTGGAGGGTGGGTGGTTGAGCATATAATTGATCGTTGCCAATTGCCCCTCTTTGGGGTCTTCGGCGGCGACCACGATACCGGCGTCGATCTGCCCCAATTCGATCATGTTGGCAATCGTCATCATCCCGTTGAGAAATCCCAGACACGCATTGACGATATCGAAACTCATCGCCGAGTCACTCAGTCCCACTTTATGATGGACGATGGTCGCCGTCGCCGGTTCGATGTAGTCGCGGCAGACGGAAGCGTTGATCAGGCACTGGATTTCGCGGCGGTCGATGCCGGCGTTCGCAATCGCGCGCTCGGCGGCCATCGCCGCAGCATCCGAGACCAAAATGCCGTCGTCCCACCAGCGGCGTTCCTTGATGCCGGTAAGCCGTTCGAGATAGCCGAACGGGATATGCAAGGCTTTGTAGACCGGCGCAATTTGCTCCTCTAGCCAGGCGCTGGTCACGACGTTGTCAGGGATAACGTATCCCATACCTTCAATACAAACGTTCTGATATAACATGCTGCTCCTCTTTGGTGCTGTACGGTGTATTCACAAACTCGATGCATTGTACTACAAAAGTGGCAGGGGGGGAATGGGGAATTAGGATGGTGGAATGTTTTATATTAGTGCATCCAACTTTTCCAATGGCGATCGGAAACCTGCTGCGATCATATCAGCCAGCAATGCATTAGCCTGGTCCAGGGATAGCAACTGACGTCGAACGGCCAATGCAAGGATGCCTAACGTTCCAGAGACCGGGATTCCCAACCGTTGCGCCGCGTGGCGTGTATCGGCATCGTCACTGGCAAGCAAGCCCTGCCGTGCCTGTGCTACAGCGAGGCAACTACGTTCACCGGCTCCCAAGCGCAAGGCGAAAGCGGCAGCGCCGGTCATTTCTTGTGGTGTCAGTTCGACAATGGTCAGGTCGCTCCAGGCGTGTAGGGGGAGTTT
>DYKY01000125.1:0-3734 GCA_020722365.1 Thermoflexus sp. | reverse complement strand
GGTCGCTCCAGGCGTGTAGGGGGAGTTTCCCGGTCTGAGCGGCGACTTCGTATTCGCACCAAACCTCACGGGTCGTCATAACCCTTTCCGGCCACAGACGGAAGACCAGCGCCATTTGCCCCACTTGGGCAAGGTTAGAGAGCACGGTGTTATCCAAAATGACCGGCTTATTCATTCCCCTGTTTACCACGTCTCTATAGTAGCCACGTCACCGGCTGCTTCAGCGGCATTTTGCGGTGCGGTGCGCACTGGCACATCTAGTCGCTGGCAGCGCTCGCGCAATTCCAGCCAGGACATATCCAGTAACTCCGCTGCTCGCGCCAGGCTGATACCGCCATTCAAGTAGTGCTTGAAGACCAGTGCATATCGCGCATTGAGATCGTCCAGCGCCTGCACGGCAGCCTCCGACAATCCGGCTTCTGGATCGGTGGTCGGTGATTCGGCGTAATATCGCATCACTGCCCGGAGAATGCGGTAATCGGCGATGTCGACCAGCGCCGCTTCTGGCTCGCCGTGACTCTCGATCAGCGCGGTGCGTCCCCGTTGCACATCGCGGAGCACGCGCCGGGTATTGCGCGCCAGGTCCGTTCGACTGACTCTTTGGATCAATGTCATAATGCTCTCCTATTGCAGAATGCGTATTTTACGTATTTTACAATACTTTTCAGACTATTCAATCGCCAGTGGCATCAGTTTTCTTTCACAAACTTCGACGGATTGAGGTATCCCCATGCTCCTGGCAGAGCGCGGATCGGATCATCGTCCCAGGTGTAACCCACGCCGGTGATGTGACCGTTGCACGTTCCACGGCCTCCGGCGGAATCTGCCGGAAAGAGCGAACTGCCGTCGGCAAAGGTGCGAATTTCCCAATGCAGATGGCTATTGAGGCCGCGATCGTGAATGGAAGCCAGAACTTGCCCGCGCGTTACCGCTTCTCCCTGAGCCACTTGCACCGCAGCCACGTGCCAGTAGACCGACCAGACGCCATCGCCATCCGGTAACGTATGGGCGATGATGATGACGTAGCCGTCGAAGCCCATCAACGTGATCGATTCGACGACCCCGTTGGCGACGGCGTAGATCGACTCACCGGCAGCTTTGCCTGGGGAGACGCGCCCGCGTTTGTTCAGCGCGAGCCAATCTTCCCCGGCGTGATAAAGCTGGCTGAAAGGGATGTGTTCTCCGTTGAGGTTGACGAAGCACTTCCCGGCGTTGCCCAGGGCAGGATTCTGCGCGCCGAAGCGCGTATCGACAAGCGGCAAGCCAGACTGGCCCGGGATGAGTACGCCAAAGCGCGCCGGGTCCAGCGGAAGTTCAAACGTATCCGCAACCGCCGCCGTCTGGGGGACAGGCAACGGCGTTGGCGCGATGCCCGGTGACGATGCACGCCCCTGGTAACGCCACACAGTCGACGCGATCAACCCTATTGCCGCAACCCCAACGACCAAACCACCCAACCACCAGTATTCCCGCATAGGTTTAGACTACAGGCTCCTCCCTACCGCATACCCCGCCTTCGTCGCCGCGAAAACGTTGCCCGGCGCAAAGGCGTCGCCGATGTTGTGCAGCTCCGGCGCAGCGTGCAGGGCGACGCAGGCTTCGTACAGCGTATCGTCGGGGCGGAAACCGGTCGCCAGCACAACCAGGTCCGCGGGCAGGAGGATGTCCTGTTTCTCCTCGCGGATGGGCCGCGCCAGCGGATTCTTGACATTCTCCGGTAGCACGACCTGCCATGTGACGAGCGGATCGGGCACGCTGGGCGATACGTTGCGGGTGACGTTGACGTTGCCCGGCCCGATGCGGCGCACCTGCGCGCAGTTCATCAGCTTGACGCCCTTGCGTTCCAGGTAGTGGATGAGATAGCCCCGGTTGGCCGTGCAGGCGTCCTTCATCAAATACGGCAGCATCTCCACCACCGTCACCTGCTTGCCTAGCTCGTAGGCCAGGAAGTAGGCGGCCTCGCAGCCCACTTCCCCGCCGCCGATGACGACCACCTGCTCGGCGTCGGTGGCTTTGTCCGGGTGATTGAACAATTCCACGGCGTGGATGACGTTCGGCAAGTGGACGCCTTCAATGGGTGGCGTGACGGGCTTACCGCCGGTACAGGTGACGATCACGTCGAAGCCTTCCGCTTTGAGCATCTCCGCCGTCACCTCGACGGCGAAGTGGGTAGTGAGCGCGTGCCGCTCGGCGGTCTGCGCGAGCGTCGTCTCCAGATAGGCGACGTAGTTGGCGATATCGAACTTGATGTGCGCCACCGAGCCGGGTCGCAACATCCCGCCCGCGCGCTCGGCCTTGTCGAAGAGCGTGACCGTGTGACCGCGCTCGGCGGCAGTGCAGGCGCAGACGATGCCCGCCGGTCCCGCCCCCACCACGGCGATTTTTTTCGGAGTGGCGGCGGGCGGGGAAATCTCGCCGTAAACGTCTTCCAATCCGGCACGCGGGTTGACGGCGCACTGTGGATGTCCGCCCTTGATGAATTCGTTGAGGCACGCTTCCTGATCGCCGATGCAGGGGCGAATTTCCGCGACACGCCCGGCGTAGACCTTGCGCGGCCAATCGGGGTCGGCCAGAAGCGGGCGCGCGAGCATGACCATGTCGCATAATCCCTCGCGCAGCGCACGCTCCGCCAGGTCGGGATAGCCGAGTTTGCCCACGGCGACGATGGGAACGTCCAGACCGGTGTTGGCTTTGACCTCGTGTTCGGCAAAGTGCGCCTTCACCGCCTTTGCCACGGGCAGATAACAGCCCGGTGGCATCGGCCCGGGTGGATGCGGCAGCCACCAGTTTTCGTAGCAGCCCAGGTCCACATCGAATAGATCCACGCCTGCCGCGACCAGATTGCGCATATAGTCCAGTGTCATCTCCACCGTGCGCTCGTTTTGGAAGCGCTTGAGCGGATGCGCGGTCGTCATTCGCGCCCCGTAGGTGGCCTGCAACGCCAGCGACAGATCGATGCGGTACATAATCGGGTAGTTCAGCCCGCAGCGCGCGCGAATCTCCTGCACGCTTTCGATGCCGAACGCCTGCCAGTCGGCGAACCGGCCCATTTGACGGCGGTTGAAGGCCGGGTTCGTCATCTGTTCCAGCAAATACCCCTCGTGCCCGTGAAGATAGACGCCGTCGATGGTCAGCGCCTTCGCGTCGGCGGCGGCCTGTCCGGTGGCGGCGATGAGGCGGCGACATTCTCCATCGGTCAGTGGGCGGCAGGGGATCGCCGGCATATAAAAGCTCGGGTTCCACGAGGCGGAGACCGGCGGCTTGAATTTCTTGAGCAGACACTCCGGCGAGCCGACGCGCCCCAGGCCCGAGGTGAGCTGGATGAAGAAGCGCGCGCCGTGGGCGTGGACGGCCTCGGCCAGGCTGCGCCAGCCCGCGTAGACGGTGCGCGAGCGGTCGATGCGCGGGAGCACGCTCAACTGCCCCGGCTCGGTGATCGCGGGGTCGAGGTCGGCGTTCACCGGCACCAGCCCGGAGGTGATGAGTCCTACGCCGCCCTTGGCCCGCGCCGCGAAGTAGGCGATCATCTTCGCGCTGGGCCGTCCGGTTTCGTCGGCCATGTTCACGTTGCCCATCGGCCCCATGACGATGCGGTTCTTCAGCTTCAGCCGGTTCACCTGGATAGGGCTGAAGAGCGCCGTGTAAGGATGCAATTTGGCGGTCATCTTGCCGTCCTGCAACCGTTCTTCGTCCTCAAACCAGGCGCCGAACCCCTCGACGAGGGACTGCAAAAA
>DYKY01000124.1 GCA_020722365.1 Thermoflexus sp. | reverse complement strand
GGACGTGGTTTATCCTCAGTCGGAGAAACAGCCTGAGGCACTTGATAACTGATGCAAGTTTTCGCATCTATGCAGGGTAGGAACAGTTAATAGATAATCTACCACTCAATTTTGGTATCTTCGTCAAACTGTTTGAAAGTCATGGCGTTGCTGTTGAGTGGTGTGAAGAAGTTCTGCCCAAGTCATACGAAGCAGAGTTGGTAGAAGATATGCTATCCCTGCTTTCGTCGTTTTCAGCCAAGATTTACGGGAAGCGTTCTGCCGAGCGAAGGAAAAAGTCCAGTGGAGATTCTTGGAGCATATAAAACCGAGCTTGATCCGAATAATGTTCAGCGAACTGCATTGCTAAAACATGCTGGCGCTGCCCGCTTTGCTTGGAATTGGGGGCTTGCAAGACGGAAGCAAGAGTATGAGGAAACTGGTAAGTTTAGTAATGCTATAGAGCAACACCGACAGTTGAACGCATTGAAAAAGACGGATTTCCCCTGGCTTTACGAAGTTAGTAAAGCGGCTCCACAAGAAGCCCTGCGCGACTTGGACAGAGCTTATCAAAACTTCTTCCGCCGCGTGAAGAACGGTAGCACGGCTCCCGGTTTCCCGAAGTTCAAAAGCCGCAAAAACGGCATTGGCAGTTTCAGGCTAACGGGTGCAATCCACGTCACAGAGACACATATTAAACTTCCCCGTATCGGCTGGCTCAGACTAAAAGAACATGGTTACATTCCGACCGATGGTATTCACATCTTATCTGTCACTGTTTCCGAGTCAGCGGGGCGGTGGTTTGTTAGTGTTCAGTGTAAAAAAGAGATTGAGACCGCCCAGGCAATCGGGGAACCTGTGGGTGTTGATTTGGGCGTCAAGGACTTGGCTGTAACCAGTGAAGGAACAAGATTTGAGAACCCGAAGCCGTTGAAGAAGGCGCAAGCTAAACTCAGACGACTTCAGCGCGAGCTATCGCGGCGGAAGAAAGGAGGCCAGAATCAAGAAAAAACACGGAAGAAAGTTGCAAAAGCGCATCAAAAAATAGCCAACATCCGGCGCGATACACTACACAAGGCGACTTCGGCTATTGTGGCAAAAACCAAGCCAGATAACGAACGGCCCAGTGTAATTGTGCTTGAAGACCTGAATGTATCTGGCATGTTGGCGAATCACCGTTTGGCACAAGCAATTTCGGACGTGGGCTTTGCTAAGTTTCGGCGACAATTGGAATACAAAAGCGCATGGTACGGTTCAGAATTGATGGTGGCTGATAGATGGTTCCCCTCGTCGCGTCTATGTCGGCATTGTGGAGCTATCAATTCAGAGCTAAAGTTATCAGACAGAGAATGGACTTGTGATTGCGGCGCAGTGCATGACCGCGATCTCAATGCCGCAATCAATCTTAAGAATCTCGCTGTACGGGGAGTTCCCCCGAAACAGACTTGCGTTGAGCAAGTGAACGTCTATGGAGATGGAAAGTTACAGCCTTCGGGCAGTGTCCATCGTGGAAGTAGAAATCAGACATTAGATTTATCGTCGGTAGATTCGAGTAAGTTCTGAGGAACGGATTCATAGTATGAAAGGTGAGCGTCGCCTGGCCCGCCAGTTAGCGCTCCAGGTTCTTTACGAGATCGATCTGGTAGCGCATCCGATCGGCGAAGTGCTGACGCAGCGTTTTGCCGATGCCGAACCGCTGCCACGTGTGGAGACCTACACCCGACGCCTGGTCATCGGGGTGGCGCGCTGCCGTGATTTGCTGGACCACTATATCCAGTCCCACGCGCCGGAGTGGCCACTCGACCAGGTGGCGATCATCGACCGCAACCTGCTGCGCATGGCGCTCTACGAATTCACCCTCGGTGAAGTGCCCGTTAAGGTAGCGATCAACGAGGCGGTGGAACTGGCCAAACGGTATGGTTCCGACAGCGCGCCGCGCTTTGTCAACGGGGTGTTGGGCGCGCTGGTGCCGCTGCAGATCGAAATCGCGGAGGCTCTCAAAGCGTTTGTCGAGGCGTCGTCCATCGAGGTGGCGTCTTGATTCAGCCGTAATGGTATAGACACTGACGTAAGGGCGCAATTCCGATGTGAGGAATTGCGCCCCTTTTTTCTCGAATTTCACTTGTTGTCTGGGACGGGGTGCGGTAGATTGAGAGGATGCAGATGGATTCGCAACGCAATTTCTGAAAGGAGTTTTTAGGTATGGAGACGATTCGAGTGGTGATTATGGGCGCCGCCGGGCGTGACTTTCACAATTTCAACACCTATTTCCGCGATAACGCTAAATACACGGTGGTGGCCTTCACCGCGACGCAGATTCCGAACATCGAGGGCCGCCGGTATCCTGCCGAATTGGCCGGAAGGCTGTATCCTGAGGGTATCCCCATCTATCCTGAGGCCGATTTGGCAATGCTCATTCATCAACATGATGTCGATCAGGTCGTCTTTGCATATTCCGATGTGCCACACGAATACGTAATGCATAAAGCATCGCTGGTCAACGCGCTGGGCGTCGATTTTATTCTGTTGGGTGGCAAGTACACGATGCTGCCGAGTTCCAAGCCGGTGGTGGCCGTTTGCGCCGTGCGCACCGGCTCCGGCAAGTCGCAGACGACGCGCCACGTGTGCGATGTGTTGCAGAGGATGGGTAAGAAGGTCGTTGCCGTGCGTCATCCTATGCCTTACGGGGATTTGATCAAGCAGGCGGTGCAGCGCTTTGCAACCTATGCGGATTTGGATGCCCACGATTGCACGATTGAGGAGCGCGAAGAGTACGAGCCGCACATCGACCGCGGCGTGATTGTGTACGCCGGGGTGGATTACGAAGCGATCCTGCGCGAGGCAGAGAAAGAAGCCGATGTTGTCGTATGGGACGGCGGCAACAATGATCTGCCTTTCTTCAAGCCCGATCTGTGGATCACGGTAGCCGATCCGCACCGTCCGGGGCACGAGATGGCCTACTATCCCGGCGAGACGAACCTGCGCGCCGCCGATGTGATCGTGTTGAACAAGATCGACACGGCGGACTACGCAAGTGTCCTGAGTGTGCGACAGCACGCGAGCGCGGTCAACCCCGGCGCAATCATTGTGGAGGCTGCCTCGCCACTGTTCGTCGAAAATCCGGGGGCGATTCGCGGCAAGCGTGTGTTGGTGGTAGAGGATGGCCCCACGCTGACGCACGGAGAGATGGCTTATGGCGCGGGTTACGTGGCGGCGCAGCGGTTCGGCGCCGCGGAAATCATCGATCCACGGCCTTACGCGGTCGAGTCGATTATCGCCACGTATCAGAAATACCCGAACACCGGCGCCATCTTACCCGCAATGGGCTACGGACATGAACAGATGCGCGACCTCGAAGTGACGATCAACAACACCCCGTGCGATCTGGTCGTTGTTGGCACGCCGATCGATCTGACGCGCCTGCTCAAGATCAAGCATCCGATGGAGCGTGTGCGCTACGAGCTACAGGTGATCGGGCGTCCAACGGTGGAGGAGGTTCTGGCTCGCAAGTTCGCAATGTGAACATATTTACGTGGCGTGATATGATGTAGTTGGGCGCGAATCGCAAAGAGGAGAAGTTAGGCGATGAAAAAGCAGCGTGTCTACGTGGATACTTCAGTAATCGGGGGGTGTTTTGATCCTGAATTCGCTGAGTGGTCTAATGGTCTATTGCAAGACTTCCGCAATGGCGAATTTATCCCCCTGTTATCTGAAGTCACGGCTGCGGAAGTACAAAATGCGCCCGTCCCTATACAAGTGCTATACGCTGAACTGGTCACATTGGGAGCAGAAATTCTGCCAGTGAGTGAGAACGCTTTAGAATTGGCCGATGAATATCAGCAGCGTCACATTCTCACGCCCAATTTCTATGATGACGGTCTACATATTGCGGTAGCCACCGTAGCGGAAGTCGATCTGCTGGTCAGTTGGAACTTTAGACATATTGTCCGTTTCGACAAAATCCGCTTGTTCAATGCCGTGCATCTGGAGTACGGTTATAAGATTTTGTCCATTCACAGTCCGCGTGAGGTGACCATCTATGGATACGCAAACGATAGATACCATAGCCTTGATTCGACAAATACGCGATAAGCATTATCAATATTTGCGCGGCAAAACACACGCCGAGCGGATCGCCTTTTACCGCGAACAAGCGCAAAAGATGCAAAAGCAGATTGTTTTTTTGTGGACACCAGAAACAATCGCCCAAGTTCAAAATTCGGCGGTTAGCCGTTAATGTGTTTCGCCAATGCGCCCAACAACATCGGTTGCAAGCGACGCGGCTTCGCCGCCGGCAGGCGGAGGGGAAACGCGCACAACCGTGCGTCCAGCGCCGCTTGGTCCCCACGCACGCCGACGCGCGGGCTGCGCGCCACCTGCGCCTCAGGAAGGGGCGCGGCGTCTTCGATCCACAGCAGCGCGTCTGGAGCGCAAAGATCGCAGGCGTTGAGGCTACGGTCGACGTTCAGGGCGGCGCAGAGCCGGCCTGGACCGCAGGTAAGATTGGTGGAGGGGTGTTGCGGGCCACGTCGTTGCTGGATAATCGCCAAACCTTCCAACGGTTCTAGCGCGCGGATGAGGACCGCCGCCGGAAATCCTGGGCGCTCGGTAACGACGTTGAGGCAATGATGAACGCCATAGATCAGGTAGATGTAGGTATACCCCGGTGGACCGTACATCGGGGCGTTCCGCGCGGTGGGACCAGGGCTGGCGTGACTGGCGCGGTCATCCTCGCTAATGTAGGCTTCGACTTCGGTGATGCGTCCGGCCAGGCGCACGCCGTTGTCCAGCCGTACCAAGTGCTTGCCGAGTAGGTCACGGGCGACGGTCAGCGTGTCGCGAGCGTAGAATTCACGGGGTAATCTGGCAGCCAAGTTGACATTGTCTCCTTCTGCGGTATCCTGATTGTAACACACCCTTGACCCAGTACAAACAGAAGAGTGTCGGACATGTTGGGGCTGGTCTTCGACTGTGCCTATGGTGAGTGGCACGGTCTGGAAACCGGCCGCCGCCGGACACTCCGACGCTCTGACTAGAGACTACCTGACAAAAAGACTACCTGACTGTTCTCAAGGAGGCTAACAGATGAGCAGTGACATGCCGGATTGGTTGGCTGGTTTAGTATCCGCGCCAGAGGATGAAGATCAACTCCTGGCCCCTGCAGAGCGACCTCAAGCGAGCGCGATGCAACCCCAAGTCGCCGCGGCGCCGCCTCAAGCGTCAGCCCCCCAAAAAGTGGGGGGGTTCGAAGACGAAGATGTCATGGCCGATTTGCGCAACCAGGTCGCGGTGGAGGAACCTACACCTGCGTCATCGATCAGGCCAAGGCGCTCGCGTTACATATTTGGACTGCTACCCTGGCAGATCCTCTTCCTCTCGGTGCTGATGCTTTTGGATGTTGCCGTGATTGGGTTGTTGTTTCTGGTGATGTTGGGCCGTGTCGTGTTGCCTTTCTGATCTTACTATGAAAAAAGAACGCGAGGCCAAGTGCCTCGCGTTTTGTTTTGGCTCGAATACCGTTATCGTTAGCGCGCTAATAGCAGTTGCGCAATACGTTTCACGCCCAGGACAAGCGGTGTTTTTGGTTGCACCGCCGCTAGCGGCAAACCTTTGGCGGCCACGGCGACTTGCGCCGGATCGTATGCAATATCGGCTGCCAACGGGACGCGCAGCGCCTTCTGGATGGCTTCTGCAGGAGGGCGCGGCCCTGGCGCAACGGCGTTGCGGATGACCAACAGGCGCTCCTTCCACTCCTGGAGAGCCTGTAAGGTGGCGCGTGTCACTTGAATAGCCAGTGCATCGTCGCCGCTGACGAGGAGGATGCGCTGGGCCTGGGACAGCACGGCTTGCGCCGTCGGATCGAGCAACGGTGGCATGTCAACAACGATGAAACGCGCCGCTGCCGCGAGTTGTGTGAAGATAGCAGTCACCGCATCCACGTTCGGCCAGCCATATTGCCCCGGAAGTGGCGGCGCGAAGAGTGCTTGCAGGCCGGTAGGGTGCTTTTGCACCAGAGAGGCAACCGGCGTGTTGCGATTTTCCAGGTAATGCCCCCAGTGTTTCTCAGGGCGCATGCCTAAGCCGAACGCACATTGACCGATGGTTGGAGCCAGGTCTAGCAGCACGGTCGGAGCAATCTGCTGAAGAACGTTTGCTAGATTGATGACCAGTGTGGTTACACCTACACCACCTTTCACGCTCAAAACCGGCAATGTCATGACGTTGGCTGCCTTGACCTTATCCCGGTTCAGAAGGGCGTCGATGCGTTTGAGCAACTCTTCAACGTTGGCGGGCTTGGTCATATGATCATCCGCTCCGGCTGCCAGGGCTGCTTCGCGATCGACAGCCTGGCCACGCGCTGTGAGGATAATGACCCCTATCCGTTCGGTGCGCGGGTCGGCGCGGAGTCGTTTGACCACGTCATAGCCGCTCATCCCCGGCATCATCACATCGACGAGGGCAACATCAGGTGGAGCCTTGAAAGCTGCGTCCAGACCCTCTTGTCCATTCGAACAGGCGATGACTTCGTGCTTCCCCTGTCTTTCCAGGATCATCGTGAGCATACTGAGCATATCGTAGTTGTCATCAATAATCAGGACTCGGGACATGATGGGCCTCCTCGTGACTAACCGGCGGTTTCGCCAAAGAAACTGATGTGTGCGCGGTTGATCAACGCCACACCGCCCTGATAGCTGACATCCGGATTGAAGGTGGATGCGGTTACATCGAGCAAGGTGATGAAAATCCCGGCATCTGAGCTAAGATAAATCCGCGGGTTGAAATTCCTGTTGATCAGATATAAGTGTCCGGTGATCTCAAAAAATGGGACGGTGAGGCAGATCGATAACTGGTATGTTCCCATGCCATACGATTGATCGCGTCGCAGCCCGTCTTTCTTATCGACCGTCAGCACGAAATCCAGATTGGATTTGTCGAAGAGGGTGAGTGTGTAGTAGGCGCTGATTTTGGCAGGATCCATAATGGGCGAGAGATAAGCCTCCTCCAATTGCAGGTAGTTGGTTGTCGGGTCATAGATCTCGTCGGCCAGGGGACGTTTGGTGACGACGTAAGTTCCCGACACACGATACCCTTGTGCGAAAAACTCGGCAATCACTTTATTGGTCCTCTGCATGGGTTTCTCCCTTCGTCGTAGTCCGATGGTGGTTTACGGCGCCACGACGTTCCAGACAAATGTGCGCCGTCTTCCTGTCAGGCTGATGACTTTGTAAGTGGGATCGCTCCCGCTGGTGACCTGCCGCACGACGCTGACGCGCCACGCGCAGGCGCGATCTTCGCTGTCGTCCGGCGGGAAAAGGTCTTCCGGAACCCGCCAGGCGGTCGAACGCTGGTAGACATTGATCGTGGTTTTTCCTTCCGCCGTCGGCACGATAAATTCAAGTTTGTAGAATTCCTTGTCGGTAAGGATGCCGGTGGAGGCCCATTGCAGGATGATGTTGGCATCCGGCCCGGCGAACGTCGCCTCATCCGGCGGGTAGAGCATCTCCGGGGCGGCGTAATTCAGTACAGGCGTAGGTGCACTACTGACGATGGCTGCAGTGTCGGCTTGCGGCGTCGGTGTGTACTGCGGGATGACGAGCACCTGGTCGGGCCGGATAGTTTCGGTATCTTCAGGGAGGTCGCTCGCCGCGCGGATGTCGGCGACGCGCACGCCATAGTGTTCGGCGATGGTCGAGAGGGTTTCGCCAGAACGCACGGTGTGCAGGAGATAGGGCGCGTATGTCGCGGTCGGTTCGCCGGGATCGAGGGTGGGAGTAGGGCCGGGCGTGGGCGTGGGCGGCGGAATGCGCAGGCTGTCTCCCGCGCCAATGTCGTCGGACTCCAGGTTGTTGAAGGCTTTCAGTTCCTCGACGGTGATGTTGAATTCAAAGGCTATGTCAAGTAACGTATCCCCAGGCTGCACAGTGTAGGTCTGCGGCGGCAGCGGCGTGGGCGTGGGCGGCGGCGTGGGAGTGAGCGTGGGAGTCGCCGTCCGTGTGGGCGTGGGCGTGAAGGTGGGCACGCTCGTCTGGGTCGGAGTGAAGGTAGGCAGTTCGACTGGCGCAATGGGATCACCTTGCGTCAGCCGCAGTCCCAGCATAACCGACCCTCCCAGGATAATCACGGCCACGACAACCATAATGACGATTTGTACCACTTTCATCCGCTGTGGGGCAGCGCTCGGCGGCGGCGCTTCGACTTTGGTTTCTTCCTCCAGGATCGCGCCGCACATCAGGCAGATTTTGGCTTCTTCGGCTACCCGCGCGCCGCACACCGGGCAGTGGCGCGCCGGACGCTTCGGCAAAGTTTGGAGTATGTCTTCGGTTTCCATAATCTTGAATTTTATGATAACACCGATAGCCGAAAGAGCAAGATAAATGCCATTGCGATGCGATCTGGCTAAGCATGTCGACGCGTGTCATCAATTCGGATCAAGAACCGGTGTATTGAGCTTGACGTTATTGGTGTCGGTGTTACAATCTTTTTATAAGGTATACCTTATAACTTTATTGGAATAGGGGACACGATGGAAAGCGGCGTCGGAGTTAGGGAATGTATAGAGGACTATTTGGGAGCCATTTACCGGCTACGTGTTGCCCCTGAGTCACCCCTGCCCTTGTCAGCGTTAGGAGAGTATTTCGGCTTCTCACCGGTCTCGATCCACGAGATGGTGCAAAAGTTATCCCAACAGGGCTGGATTCACTATTACCCCTATCGCGGCGTCACGTTGAACGCGCGCGGCGAGGCGGTGGCGCTGGCTTTGCTGCGCCGGCATCGCCTGTGGGAGCGCTTTCTTACGGACATGCTCGACGTGCCCTGGGCTGAAGCCCACGAGATCGCGGGTACGCTGGAACATGCGGCCCCCGAGTCGGTGACGGAGCGTCTGTCCGCGCTGTTGGGCGATCCGGTTAGTTGTCCCCATGGCGTACCGATCCCGCCGAGCAAACGTACATACATCGACACCTGTCTGCGCCAGGCGCCGCTGGGCGCGCGTGGCCGGGTAACGCGCATTGCCCCCGAATCTGGTGACATTTTGCGCGATGTGCAAGGGTGGGGGCTGCTGCCGGGCCGTCAGATCACCGTGGTCGAAAAGCACGAGGCCGACATCATCGTCCAGGTGGAGGAGCGGCTGGTGAGCATCCCGGTGGAGAGTGCAAATGTGATCTGGATTGAGGTTCTTTAGTCGTATCGCGGCATTTATCTTTTTTGTTGGGGGTATGGTCAATGGTTCCATTAACAGCGTTGCAGCCAGGGCAGACAGGATTGATCCACCGGCTGCGCGGCGGACATCGCTTTGTTTCACGGTTGGCGGCGCTCGGGTTCACCCCGGGCGCGCCGGTGACGGTGACACGCAATCACGGCATCGGCCCGTTGATTGTCGCGGTACGGGAGACGCAGGTTGCTTTGGGGCGCGGCGAAGCCGGCCACGTTCTGGTTTATCTGGAGGGGGACGGCGATGCAACGGTTAGCCAGGGTTGAGACTGAAACGGCGGCGCCGCACGTTGGCGAATGTGTCACCATCAAGGTGGCGCTGGCCGGGCAGCCGAACGTGGGGAAGTCCACCATCTTCAACGGGCTGACCGGGATGAACCAGCACGTTGGCAACTGGCCCGGTAAGACGGTGGAGCAGAAAACCGGCGGCTGCGCGCGCGGAGATAAGCAGTTCGATTTCGTGGATTTGCCGGGAACGTACAGCCTGACGGCCAATTCGGAGGAGGAGCGTCTGGCGCGCGATTACATCTTGCACGAGCGCCCCGACGTGGTGGTGGCCGTTGTCGATGCAGCGATCCCGGAGCGGAGCCTGTATCTGCTGGCCGAATTGCTGCTCCTCCCCGCGCCGGTGGTGTTGGTGTTGAATATGATGGACGTCGCCGCGCACGAGGGCATCCAGGTGGAGCCGCGGGTGCTCGAAGCCGCCCTTGGCATCCCCGTCGTGCCGATGTCGGCGACGAAGCACCAGGGCTTCGAGGCGCTGCTGGATGCTGTGGTCGCGGTGTGGGAAGGCGCCTATCCCTACAACCCGCACCGCCCGGTGATTTTGCCCGCGCACCAGACCGTCCTGGAAGAACTGATCATGTGGGTCGCCACTTACGTCCCCAAACCCTATCCGGCGGATTGGGTCGCGTTGAAGCTACTGGAAGGCGACGACGAGATCGTGACGATGATGCAATCGGCGCTGCCTGCTGACGTGTGGGGGCGCGTCCATAACACCTTGCTCCACCACGAGGACGCGATCCTCGACATTGCCGGGGCGCGCTATGCCTGGATCAGCCGCATGATTCGCGCTGCGGTTGTGCGCCCGAAGGTTGGCCCGATGGGGTTGACAGCGCGATTGGACCGCGTGCTCACGCATCCCTTGTGGGGGACGCTGGCGCTGTTGGGCGTGCTGGCGGTCGTCTTCTGGCTGACGTACACCATCGGTTCGCCGTTACAGGGTTGGCTGGACGCATTGATCCAGCAGGGGGCGGAGGCGCTCCGCAACGGATTGCAAGGCGCACTTCCGCGTTGGACGGTTGATTTGCTCGCCGATGGCTTGGTTGGCGGCGCGGGGATGGTGGTGACGTTTTTGCCGATCCTGGTAATCTTCTTCGCCGTGTTGGGCTTTCTCGAAGACACCGGCTACATGGCCCGCGCGGCCTACATCACCGACCGCTTTATGCACGTGATGGGGCTGCACGGTAAGAGCTTCCTGCCGCTGTTGCTCGGCTTTGGCTGCAACGTCCCGGCGATTCTGGGGACGCGCATCATCGAGACGAAACGTGCGCGCTGGCTTACCATCCTGCTGGCTCCGCTGATCCCCTGCACGGCGCGCATGGCCGTGGTCGCTGTGCTCGCGCCGCTCTTTTTCGGCGAGGCGGCGGTGTGGGTGGCTTGGGGGCTGGCCGCGGTCAACCTGGGCGTGTTAGCGGTCCTCGGCGTCGTCTTCCACCGCTTCTTGCTGAAAGGGGAGCAGGCGATGTTCATCATGGAGCTGCCCCTCTATCACCTGCCCAACGCGCGCACGATCGGCCTGTACGTCTGGCAGAACGTGGTCGCGTTCTTGCAGAAGGCCGGGACGGTGATCCTGGCGGCGTCGGTGGTGGTGTGGCTGCTTTCGTACTTCCCTGCCAATGGCGACGTGACGCAGAGCTACCTGGCGTGGATCGGGAAAGGTCTCGCGCCGGTCGGCGCGTTAATGGGGTTGCCGTGGATGCTTATGGTGGCATTGTTGACCAGTTTTGTGGCGAAAGAGAATACCATTGCCACGCTCGGCGTGCTCTACGGCAACTTCGAAGCGGTCTTGCCGGCGTTAATCACGCCGCCGGCCGCACTAGGCTTCCTCGTCGTGCAGATGCTCTTTATCCCTTGCATAGCGACGGTGGCGGCGGTGAAACAGGAGACGCGTTCCTGGGCGTGGACGCTGCTCAACCTGGGGTTGATGCTCGTTATCTCTTTTGGCGCGGGCATCCTCGTCTACCAGATCGGCGCGCTGCTGGTGGGAGGCTGAGATGCTCAGGACGCTGCTGGCGCTGATCCACGACGACACCTACCGCACGCCGCAGGAACTGGCGGAGGCGCTGGCCATCCCCACGCCGCTGGTCGAGCAGATGCTGGCGCAGTTGGTAGACGGCGGCTACCTCACCGTGCCGGAAGCGTGCGCCGCCGGATGTAGCGGCTGCTCGCTGGCGCAGGCGTGCGCCGTCCGTCCCGGCGGTTTACGTTTCTGGACGTTGACGGCTAGAGGGATTAACGCCAGTTCGTAGATGATTGGGCCCTGGACAAATTGAAGAACGTTGGCAGCGCTTTGCCCATCTGGTCTACTTTGTAGGTGGCGCGCGATGTAGCAGAACGTCTCTCACGTTCGTGGGAGCGCTACTTGCCAGCGATGTAAACGCCGGTCCTTTTGACGCCCACGCTGGCGCAGTAGGATTTTAGGCGCGTTATTCACCAGTTTGCTGCCTCAGCCTAGGCGTACCCTTCCACTTGTCACTTACTCCGGTTTGCTGTACAATTCATTTCTCAAGCGCACATATCCCTTTTATTCACCATTTGTCATGCACAGGAGCTATGAGAACTTATCAAATTCCACAGACAGAATTGACTGTTTCCCGCATC
>DYKY01000123.1:4159-12098 GCA_020722365.1 Thermoflexus sp. | reverse complement strand
GAAGGGTGAGGGCGGCGGCGTCCTACTCAACCAGTGCCCGCACAACCTCGATCTGTTGCAGTGGATCACGGGGATGCCGCAGAAGGTCCACGGCTTCTGCGAGATCGGCAAGCGCCACACCATCGAGGTGGAAGACGAAGTTACGGCTTTCCTGGAATATCCGGGCGGTTGCACGGGCTTGTTCGTCACCTCCACGGGTGAAGCGCCGGGCACCAACCGGCTGGAGATTGCGGCGGACAACGGCAAGTTGGTCTTTGAGGACGATCAGATCATCCTCACGCGCAATCTGATCCCGGCGACGGAGTTCCTGCGCACGTCCGAGCAATCCTTCGCGCGGCCCCCTTCCGAAGTGGAGACCTTCACCTTCGACAATCACGGTGGGCAACACGCGGAGATTCTGGAGAACTTCGCCGACGCGATTCTGACCGGCGCGCCGCTTATCGCCCCTGCCGAGGAAGGCATCCACTCCGTTGAGTTGGCGAATGCGATGCTGTACTCGACGTTTACCGGCCAGCCTGTGGAAATTCCGCTCGATGGGGCCGCCTACGAAGCGAAGCTTCAGGAACTTATCGCCACCTCGACTTTCCAGAAGGAAGTGAAGGAAACGACCGTAGATGATATGGGCAAGTCGTTCAATTAGCGAATTACGAACACTGAACTTAACAAGTCGCGCCGCACACCCGCGTAATTCGTAATTCGTGGTTCGTGATTCGTGATTCGTGATTCGTGATTCGTGATTCGTGATTCGTAATTCTCAGGGGGAGTCTATGAATAAAGCAGACATCGGTATTGTGGGATTAGGTGTAATGGGCCGGATGCTGGCGCTTAACATGGCGCGCAACGGCTTCCGGGTGGCCGGCTACGACCTGGACGGCGACAAGGTTATGGCCTTAAACACGGCAGGCGATGGCAAAGCTATCGGCTATCAGATTTTAGGTGACTTCTTTGGCTTGCTGGAGCGTCCTCGCAAAATTCTGATGATGGTGCCGGCGGGCAAGCCCGTGGATGCCGTCATCGCCGGGCTGCGGCCCGCGCTGGATCGCGGCGATTTGCTGATCGACGGCGGCAACTCGCACTTCCGCGACACGGAACGCCGCGCCGCCGCGCTGGAAGCGGACGGCATCCGCTACCTGGGAACAGGCGTGAGCGGCGGCGAGTATGGCGCGCTGTGGGGACCATCGATTATGCCCGGCGGTGATCCGAGAGCCTGGTCGCTCATCCGGCCGATTTTCGAGGCCATCTCCGCCAAAGTCCACGAGCCGGACGGAACGCTGAGTCCGTGCGTGGCTTACATCGGACCGCAAGGCGCCGGGCATTTCGTCAAGATGGTGCATAACGGCATCGAATATGGCGATATGCAACTCATCGCCGAGACCTACGACGTGCTGCACCGTGGTCTGGGTCTGTCGGCACTCCAACTGCACGATATCTTCGCGCGTTGGAACGAGGGTGACCTGCAATCGTACCTCATCGAAATCACCCGCGACATCTTCGCGACGATGGACGAGGAAACCGGCAAGCCGTTGGTGGATGTGATCCTCGACACGGCGCAGCACAAAGGCACCGGCAAGTGGACGTCGCAGAGCGCGCTCGATTTGGGAGCGGCAGCGTCGATGATCAGCGCGGCGGTGGAGGCGCGGATGCTCTCGTCGTACAAAGAGGAGCGCGTGCGCGCGTCGAAGTCTCTCAGTGGTCCGACGCCGCACTTTGACGGCGATGCGGACGCTTTTGTGGATACGATGGAACGGGCGATGTACGCGGCTAAGATTTGCTCGTACGCCCAGGGCTTCGGTGTGTTGCGCGCGGCCAGCTTGGAGTACGAATATGACTTGAATTACGGCGAAATCGCCAAAATCTGGCGCGGCGGCTGTATCATCCGCGCGCAGTTTCTCAACAAGATCACCTCGGCCTTCGCGCGCGACGCTAATCTGCCGAATCTGCTGCTCGATCCCGACCTGGGTAAAGCCGTGGAAGCGCGCCAGGACGCTTTGCGCCAGGTGATCTGTTACGCGACCGCCAACGGCGTTCCTGTACCCGTCTTCAGTTCTGCGCTGGCCTACTTCGACGCTTACCGCAGCGAGCGCTTGCCCGCCAACCTGCTCCAGGCGCAGCGCGACTACTTCGGCGCGCACACCTACGAGCGCGTGGACCGCCCGCGCGGCGAATTCTTCCACACCGACTGGATCGGCTCCGGCACGGCGGCGCTATCGTCGACGTATCCAGGCGATGCGTAAACTGTGATCGTGAGGCCGGATGAGTTCGAGTTCCCGAAGTGCAGAACAGATTCGGACGCGGCATGTGCAAGGATGAGAAAATCAATCTCATCCTTGACTACTGCCGCCGCAACCCCGAAGCCATTCCTGTCCTGGAAAACCGGCTCAAGCGGCAGCCCGCCACGCGCGATCCACAAGTCGCCCTCGCCTGCTACCTTACCCGCGTCATCGCCGAAAACAGCCGCCTGCAACTACAGGGCATCCGCTCGGCCTCCGGTCTGGTGAGCATCGACCTGGAAGAAGTCTACATCACTTTCGGTGCGGTGTGGGAACGGCGACCCTGGCGCAGCACACGACGCTTGCAGTGGAAGGGGAAGTTCCGCCCGCGACCGGCGGATGGCTGCGCCCCGCAGGTCCGCGATTACGACACGGGCTTGCCCACGCGCGGGGCCGGCGTCGAATTTGGGGCCAAACGTTAAGCTTGTCTATTCCGCCACGGGCAAGGTGAAGCTGAAAGTTGTCCCGGTTGTACCGGTGTTTGGTACGCTGATGCTCTCTCCGTGGGCTTCGATCGCGAGTTTGCAGAAGGCTAAGCCTAGCCCGTGACCGCGCTCTTTGTTCTTGCCGACGACAAATTTGCTAAACAAACGGGGGAGGAGTTCCGGAGCAATGCCAGGCCCGGTGTCGCTGACGTCTACGCGGAGTTTGTTGGGATCGCCGGCTTTACGCTGCGCGCTGACGCGAATTACGCCATTTTCCGGCGTATATTTGATGGCGTTGCCAATGAGGTTCTCTAGTACGCGGGCAATGATGGACGCATCGGCATAAACAGGTGGAAGGTCGGCGGCGGTTTCGTTCAGCAGCCTTTGGGCTTTCTTTTCCGCCAGTGGTGCGAGTGCCGTGAGCAACTCGGCGATCTGATCCTGGATCCGGAAGGCCGTGGGGTGCAGGACGACTGTGCCGCTCTCCAGTTGATTGACGTCCAGGATCGCGTTGATGAATCTAAACATTCTCTCGGAGTTGTTGAGCGCAATCTCAATAAGGGTTTGTTGATCGCTATCCAGTTTTGCCGCTTCCAGTTCCAGGATTTGCAGGCCGGTGCGAATGGCGCTGAGCGGATTGCGTAAATCGTGAACCAGCGTGTGGATCATCGTATCACGCAATTGTTCGGCCTCGCGTTGCCGGGTGACGTCGGCAACGAACGCGACGGACACCAGGCCTTGTGGCGTCTCGGTGAATCCGAGACTGATCTCGGTCGGGAAGACGCTGCCATCTTTGCGCCGAGCGCTGAGATTCAGCCCGCTTCCCATTGGACGGACGTGCGGATCGCGGGTGTAGTTCGCGCACTGTCGCAAGTGGATTTGGCGTGATTCCTCTGGGATCAACACCGTCAATGGTTGGCCGACAAGTTCCTCCTCGGTATAACCAAACATGTCTTGAGCGCTGCGATTGGCTAGAACAATGCAGCCGCTATTATCGACGGCGATAATGCCGATAGGCGCAGCCTCCAACACTATGGATGTGGCATCTTCGCGAAATAACGGAGTGTTGCAAACTTCGGCGGTAGTTTCTGAAGTGTGTTCTGGTTTCATTCTGATTACCTCGGTGTGTTGGGAGTCTACGAAAACAGCGGTTGGGCAACGCGTGCCGCGTTTTCGGCTTCGTAGATCTCGTCGGACGGCAGGTTTTTCTGTGCGGCGGCTTGTTTGGCGAGAGCGTCACAGCGCTCGTTGTCGGGATTGCCCGCGTGACTGCGCACCCAAACGAAGGTGACATCGTGTTTTTCGAGCAGCGGCAGCAGTTGGAGCCACAGGTCGACGTTGAGCGCACGCTCATTTTTTGTGCGCATCCAGCCTTTGGATTGCCAGCGCCTCACCCAGCCTTTGGTGATGGCGTTGACCAGGTATTGTGAGTCGCTGTGCAGCGTGACCGTACATGGTTCTTTCAACGCACGTAGCGCCTCAATCGCGGCCAGAATTTCCATGCGATTGTTCGTCGTCTGCCGAAACCCGCCTGAAAGCTCACGGCGATGTTCCCCATAACGTAAAATGACGCCGTATCCCCCCGGCCCTGGATTGCCGATCGCGCTGCCGTCGGTGTAGATGGTGATGAGTTTTCGTGTCATGCTGGTATTATAGTCAAAAGTTAAAAGTTGAAAGTTAAAAGTTGAAAACAGAATGGTGACGTTTGTTGCAGATTCGTTATAGTGGCGGGCGGAGGTTGTCTATGATGCGGCTGAGCCATCGATGGATTTGTTGTGTGGCGGGCATTTTGCTGCTGTTGAGCGCCTGTGCGGCGGTCACGGTGGAAGTCGTCCCCGTGGCTTTGCTGTCGGCGACTCCCCCGCCGGCTGTGCCGCACATGACCATGGCGACGTTCACCCCTGTACCTGTCGCCGGAGATGGCGTGGAATCGGCGCTGGTGGCTGCGCCTGTCGAGGCTGAAACGCCTGCACCCGTCACCGCATCCGTGGATGTGCTGCCCTTCACCTATCACACCGTCGTGCCGGGCGATACCATCCTGGGTCTGGCGTTAAACTATGGCGTGCCGATTGCCGTCATCCAGTTACAGAACGACCTGGGCAATTCGATCATGCTGCGCGCCGGGCAGGTGTTGGAGATCCCTCCGGCGGTGGGGTGGGAGAGAGATCTTCCGCCTCATCAACGCGGAGCGCGCCGCCTTCGGCCTGACGCCGTTGGCGTGGAATGTGACCCTGGCGCGCGCCGCGCAACTGCACGCCGACGATTGTTACGCGCGTGGCTGGTGTGGTCACACCGGCTCGGATGGCTCGACGATGAAGGAGCGCATCATTCGCCAGGGATACGATCCGGTGCGTTGGTCTGAGTGTTGGGCGTGGTATGGCACGCCGGAGATGGCCGTGGCGATGTGGATGGACGAAGTCCCGCCGAACGACCCTCACCGTCGCACAATTCTCAGCACATGGCTGACCGAGGTTGGGGTGGGGGTGGTCCCTGCTGCCGAGGGACGCGGCTACTATTTCATCGCGGACTTCGGCGCGCCGCGCTAAACTACAAACCTGACAGGTCTTCCGAGACCTGCCAGGTTTGTTCCCGTTAGTCCCCGTTGCGGATGCCGTATTTGCGCTTGAGGAACTCGTCCGCGGGCTGTTTCAGCATCAGGTGTAGCAGTAGATCGCGGTACGTCTTGATGAACGGTAAGTCGTACTCATCTTCCAGTATCGGCATGAGGTACGACGCCGGGCGATAGCGCAGCAAGCTCTCGCCTGGCCCGAGTACCTGTTTGATGACCTCCGGGTTGGGTGACGTGGGCAAATGCCCGAATTCCCCTCGTAATAGCATCTTGAACTCGTTGGACACCATCTGGTACCGGCCCATCATCACGTTGAACGTGGCCTGCGATCCGACGATCTGGCTTGTGGGTGTGACCAACGGCACGTAGCCCACATCGGCGCGCACGTGCGGGATTTCCTGCGTAATGGCGTTCAGTAGATCGAGTTTGCCCATCTGCTTCAACTGGTTTTGCAGATTCGAGAGCATCCCGCCGGGGATTTGCGCTTTGAATATTGTGTCGTCGTAGGCAGGATAGTGGAGATCGCGCATCAGGTTGCGCATCAGCGTGAGGGCCGATTCGAGGTCCGCTTCACTGCCGCGCTGGATGTGTGCTAGGATTTGCTGAACGACGGTGCGGTCAATGTCGTCGTAGCCAACGGGTTGGTAATATTTCCCGTAGAGCGGGATGGTGTGGCGTAATTCTTCGAAGAGTTCGAAGAGCGTCCGCTGGATGCGCAGAATGAGGGCTTTATCCAGCCCGTGCTCGACGCCCATCTCCTCGGCGAAGACGATGAGCACTTCGACCGGCGGATGCGAAGGCCCGCCGGCAAAGGGCGTGACGGCGGTGTCGAGCGCATCGATGCCGGCGTACATCGCGATGACGGCGTTGAGGGTAGCGACGCCGGTCGTGGTGTGGCTGTGGAACGTGATGGGAACGCGCAGATGCCGCTTGAGTTCATTGAAGAGGTTGAACGCTTCGGTGGGGTAGAGCAGCCCGGCCATATCCTTGACGGCGATACGGTCCGCTCCTTCCTGTTCGAATGTGCGCGCCAGTTGCACGAAGTACTCCGTTGTGTGGACGGGGCTGGTGGTGTAGGAGAGCGCGGCTTCGACTTTGCCGCCGTAAGCCTTCGTTGCCAGGAGCGCCAGTTGCAGATTGCGCCAGTCGTTGAGGGCGTCAAAGATGCGGATGATGCCCACGCCTGAGCGCACCGCCTCCTGGATGACGGCGATAACCAGATCGTCGGGAAAAGGTTGGTAGGCAAAGAGGTTCTGACCGCGCAGCAGGACGCGCGTTTTCTCCGCGGTGCCCAGTGCGGCGTAAAAGCGATCGAGGCGTTCCCATGGATCCTCATCGAGAAAGCGGACGCAGCTATCGAGCGTGGCGCCGCCCCATAGTTCGAAGGCGGCGTAGCCTGCGTCGTTGAGCATCGGCAGCACGCGCAGTGCCTGGTCGGTGGTCATCCGCGTTGCGGCGAGACTCTGTTGCCCGTCGCGCAGGGTCAGGTCGACGAAATCTACACGGTTTGTCACAGTGTTTTGCTCCTTTGGATAGTCATATCGTCATTAGTCAAGTAATCGTTAGTCGAACTGTCTTGGATAAGGGTAGTTTACTCAAATCTCTGTGTGGTGACAATGGCAATATTCATCTTTGTGCTACGCCATTCAACACTTTTACCCGAAGACTACAAAAGTCTCAGATGTGAAAGTATCTCGTGAGACTTTTGTAGTCTGACTCCGGAATACCTTGCGTTTGCACATTCGGCAAATTGCGTTAAAGTTCGGTTGTTTTTGGGCTGATGGAGTTCGGTTGCCTGGCAACTGGTAACTGGCAACTGGTAACTGACTGCCTACTTGTTACTCGTTACTAATTACTCAATTCGCTGATTCTTGAATCGCTCATTCACTTTATCGACGGGGAGAATAATGCAGTTTTATTTCATTCGTCATGGACAATCGGAGAACAATCACTTATGGGTTAACACGGGATCGAATCAGGGCCGTCACGAGGATCCGGAACTGACGGCTCTGGGACGGCAGCAGGCGGCGTTGCTGGCGGGCTATCTAGCGCAGCGTGTCCCGCTGCAGGATGACGTGGAGCCAGATGCAGCGCAGGGCACTGCGACGCCGGATTGGTGGAACGGGACGGGTTTCGACATCACGCACGTCTACTGCAGCCTGATGGTGCGCGCTGTGGCGACCGGAACCGTGGTCGCGACGGCGCTGAACTTGCCGTTGATCGGTCTGCGGGATGCGCACGAGACAGGCGGCATCTATCTGGAGGACCCGGAGACAGGCGAGAAGGTGGGTCTGCCGGGCAGGACGCGCGCTTATTTCGCGGAGCATTACCCCAATCTCGTATTGCCCGACGATGTGGACGATCAAGGCTGGTGGAACCGTCCCTTTGAGGAAAGAGAGGAGCGGCAGGGACGGGCGGCACGTCTGGTGGCGGCGTTGCTGGCGCGTCACAAAGAGACGGACGATCGCGTGGCGTTGATCAGCCACGGCGGGTTTTACAATCACGTCCTGGCAGCGATACTGAACCTGCCGGAAGAGCGTGATTACTGGTTCTCGCTGAACAACACTGGTATCACGCGCATCGATTTTAGGGAAGATCGCATTTGGGTGGCTTATATGAACCGTGTGGATTTCCTGCCACGCGAGCTTATCACCTAGCAACACGATGCAAGGCGC
>DYKY01000123.1:0-4059 GCA_020722365.1 Thermoflexus sp. | reverse complement strand
CGCGCTACATACGCTATTTACAAGGAGCACAATGACACTATCCGAGACCGTTATCAATCCGTCTGCTATTTCGTCGCACCGGACGCGCATATACGTGACCATCGGTTACTGCGCAGCTTTTGTCGCTTTGGGACTGACCACCGCCTCGCTGGGGCCGACGCTCACCGACCTGGCGACCAATACGCGCGCGGCCCTTTCCCAGATCAGCTACGGCTTCACCGCCCGCGCATTGGGATACCTGGTTGGCTCTTTCCTTGGCGGGCGGCTGTACGACCGTCGGTCCGGCAATCCGGTGATGGGCGCAATGCTGTTGTTAATGGCGTTCAGTATGGCGCTTGTCCCGCTGATCCCTGTTCTGTGGATGCTGATTGTAGTGCTGCTGCTGGTAGGTTTTTTTGAGGGGGCGGTGGACGTAGGCGGCAACACGTTGTTGGTCTGGGTCCACGGCGATAAGGTCGGTCCCTATATGAACGCACTACACTTTTTCTTCGGGGTCGGAGCCTTTCTGTCTCCGATTGTCGTTGCACGTGCGCTGGCTGCTGACGGCGGCGTCACCTGGGCTTACTGGACGCTCGCTTTGCTGATCGTTCCCGTTGCTGTGGCAGTGTTGCGCCTACCCAGTCCATCTTCACCTGCCGGGGAACGCACTGCGCCGGGCGAGCGGCCCGCGACTGCACTGCGGAGTACTGCCGTGTTGGTGGTGTTGATCGCCTTGTTCTTCTTCCTGTACGTGGGATCGGAAACCAGCTTCGGCGGGTGGATCGCGACTTACGCCAAGGCGGCTGGCTTGGGTGACGCGGCGACGGCGGCTTATCTCACCTCAGTGTTCTGGGGCGCGTTGACCCTGGGACGGTTGCTCTCCATCCCGTTGGCGGCGCGGCTGCGCCCGCGCACGCTGTTGTTGGGTGATCTTGTGGGCTGCTTGCTCAGCGTGCTCGTCGTCATCGCGTGGCCCGGCGCTCCGGCGGCGCTGTGGATCGGCACATTCGGCGCGGGGTTTGCGATGGCGTCCATCTTCCCGACGATGATCTCCTTCGCCGGGCGCCACATGACGACCACCGGCAAGACCACGGCCTGGTTTTTCGTCGGCGCGAGCAGCGGTGGGATGCTCATCCCCTGGTTGATCGGGCAGTGGTTTGAATCCACCGGGCCGCAGGTGACGGTGTTCATCATCCTGGCAAGCCTGATTTTGAATCTGGCGATGTTCGGCACGATCATCAGCTACGTACAGCGATCCGAAAGACGGCATGGGTAGTGATTTTGCTGCTCAGAGTTTTTTCGACTTTGGACTGTCTTGAGGAGGTTAACAATGATCGCAAAAGCACCTTTTGGCCGAACCGGACATATGAGCACCCGGACGCTGGCGGCGCTTGGCCGCGTCACGCAGGCCGAGGCCGACGAAACGCTCGATTGCGGAGATGGAGGACCTGGTCGCTGCGCAGGAGATGGCGCCGCTGTTTGTGTAGCAGCCTGATCATATGGCGTGATACGTGATGCGTGATGCGTAAGGATTGACACTTTACGTGTCACGCATCACGTATTACACTTCACACGTGAGTAGCCGACATTTCTAAATCAAAGGAGTTGAGACAATGCGTATCCGAGTTACTGTTTGGAATGAGTTTCGTCATGAAAAGACCCATCAGGCCGTCAAGGACGTGTATCCCGATGGGATTCACCAGGCCATCGCCTCCTTTCTGAAGGAAGCGGGTTACGAGGTTGGCACCGCTACGCTCGATGAGCCGGAGCACGGCCTGACCGACGAGGTGTTGGCGAACACCGACGTCCTCATCTGGTGGGGCCATATGGCGCACGGCGAGGTCAAGGACGAGATCGTGGACAAGGTGCAGCAGCGCATCCTCAACGGGATGGGGCTGATCGTCCTGCACTCCGGTCACTTCTCCAAGATTTTCCGCCGGATGATGGGCACGAATTGCTCGCTCACGTGGCGCGAGGTCGGCGAGCGGCACCGCCTGTGGGTCGTGGCGCCGGGGCATCCCATCGTTGAGGGCCTGGGCGAGTCCTTTGAGATCCCGCACACCGAGATGTACGGTGAATTCTTCGACATCCCGCAGCCCGACGAACTGATCTTCATCAGTTGGTTCCAGGGTGGTGAGGTGTTCCGCAGCGGCGCGTGCTGGTATCGCGGGCGCGGCAAGATCTTCTACTTCCAGCCCGGGCACGAGACCTTCCCCATTTATTACCAGAAGGAAGTGCAGCAGGTCATCACCAACGCCGTCCGCTGGTGCGCCCCCGTCAATGTCGTGGACTTCCGCGATCTGGCGAAGGCCCCGCATCATCCCCAGGCGCTCGAAAAGTTCGAGATCGAAGCATAGGGTAATCAGGGATTGGTGATTAGGGATTGGGACTGCCCAATCCCTAATCCCTTGTTACCGATCACTAAATTTCTTGGAGGAGATAAAATTTATGTCTGACACTTTCGACACATTGCGCGTGGGCATCGTCGGCCTGGGCGTTGGACGAGCGCACCTGCGCGCTTACCAGCAGATTCCCGGCATCGAAATCGTCGCCGTCGCCGACGCCGACCCGGCGCGGCTCGAGGAATTCGGCGCAGCGAACAACATCCCCAATCTTTATGAGGATTACAAGCCGCTTGTGGCTCGCGATGACCTGGACATTGTCAACGTCTGCACACCCAACGTCTTGCACGCGCCCGTCGCCATCGCGGCGCTGGAGAGCGGCAAGCACGTACTCTGCGAGAAACCACTCGCCAGCACCCTCACCGATGCTGAAGCGATGGTCGCAACCGCGGCGCGCACCGGTCGCGCCCTCGATGTCACCTTCAACCACCGCCAGCGCGCCGACGTGCAGGCGCTCAAAGCCTACATCGACCAGGGCGGTCTGGGCAGAATCTACCACGCCAAGGCTTGGTGGCTGCGTCGCAACGGCATCCCCGGTTTGGGCAGTTGGTTCACCAAGAAAGCCATGGCCGGCGGCGGCCCGCTCATCGACCTCGGCGTTCACATGCTCGACATGGCGCTCTACCTGATGGGTGAACCGCGGGCGTTGGCCGTCAGTGGCGCGGTCTACGCCGAACTTGGCCCGCGTGGGCGCGGCGGCAGCGGGATGCAGAAGCAGTTGGTCGGCGCGGGCTACGAGGTCGAAGACCTGGCGAGCGCCTTCATCCGCCTGGAAGGGAACGCCGCACTGCTCCTGGAGACAAGCTGGGCTACCTACCGCGCCAACAACGACGAGTTCGGCGTGACGCTCTACGGGACGGAGGGCGGCGCGGAGATTCGCGTCGTCAACTACGTGCAGGGCGACACGCTGATGTTCTACACCGACGTCGCGGGCATCCCCGTGGACATCCAGCCGCACCTGGGCAAAGGCGAAGGCCATCTGGCCTCCATCCGTCGTTTCGTGGACATCCTCCGCAGCGGCGACTGGAGCATCCTCAACGGTCGCGAGGGCCTGGTCCGCACCCGCATCATCGACGCCTGCTACCGCTCGGCGGTGGAGGGGCGGGAAATCATTCTGTAACCAGGGATTAGGAATCAGGGATTCGGTTTACCTCGATCCCCGGTTCCCAATCCCTAGTCCCCGATTACTGATTACCAATCACAAGGAGAAAACATGACATCACCAATCGGCTTACAGCTATATTCCGTGCGCGAGTATGCGCAGGCGCACGGCTTCGAAGACGCCGTCCGCAAGGTCGCGGCGATGGGGTACGTGGGTGTGGAACCCGCCGGCTTCCCCGGCACGACGGCGGAAGCGGCGGGCAAGCTCTTTAAGGAACTGGGGCTGGTCGCGCCGAGCGCGCACACCGGTCTGCCCCTGGGCGATACGAAGAACGAGGTCCTGGACGCGATGCGCGCCATCGACTGCCCGTGCATCATCACCGGGAAGGGACCGGCAGATTTTGAGACGCCGGACAAGATCAAGGCTACCTGCGACCTCTTCAACCAGGCCAACCAGGTGGCGCGGGAAAACGGGATGGCCTTCGGCATCCACAACCACTGGTGGGAGTACATCCAGGTGGCGGGCGGCGTTGCGCCGCACCGCTATGTGTACCAGGTCATGCTGGAACTGCTCGAT
>DYKY01000122.1 GCA_020722365.1 Thermoflexus sp. | reverse complement strand
GCCTCCAGTTGCAGGCGGGCCACGTCTTCGTCATAGACCCAGCCGCTCACGGTGTAGGCCAGGGTGACGGTGACCGCTTCGGGCGGGAGCAGGTCCGCGATGAGCGTGGGCGTGATGACCGTCTCGCGCCCGGTCAGGTCTACGGCGCGCACGGTGAGTAAACGGCTCCACGCCGCCCGGCGCGGTCATCCCTGCCTGCCAGCCACAGGCCGGGCAGGGATTCGCGTCCAACTCGGCGACCGCGAGGGTCGCCCCTACGGTCACGCGGGCGCTGCCGCTGTCGTCGCCGGCGCTGCCGCTCAGGGCGAAGGCGTTCAGGCCGGGCAGCGTGCGTGGACGTGTAAATCAACGTGTTGAGCGTGACCGTCGGCGGGGCCGCGTCCACGATCACGCGCGTCGGCACGCTCTCGCCCAGGTTGCCGTTCTGGTCGCGCGCCTGCGCGGCCAGGGTGTATCGCCCGGCCGTCGGCGCCCAGGAATAGGTTCCGGTCGCCTCGGTCAGGCCGGGGCCGTAGGTCCAGGTCTGCACCGGCGCGCCGTCCACGGTGAGGGTGAGCGCTTGCAGGTTGTACAGGGCATAGCCGCTCACGGTGATGGGGACGGCGCCCGGCGCGAGCACGGCGTTATCCGCCGGCGCGTTGATGGCGGCATAGACCGGATTGACCGGCCAGACGTTCAGGTTGACCTCGCCGAGGGCGCCCGCGCCGCGGCTATCCTCCACGCGGTAGGTGAAGCGATCCTGCCCGACAAAGCCGGTCGCAGGCGTGTAGGTCACGACATAGGTCGCCGTGACCGCGCTGCTCCAGGTGGGCGTGACCGGCAGACCGGCCAGCACGCCGTTTTCCGGCGCGGTGAGGAGGGTAAAGCGCAGCGAGTTGGCGTTGGGGTCGCGCGCGTCCAAGGGGAAGGTGACCGGCATGTTGTGCGCCACCTGCACCACCTGCGCCGTCGTCGTGGGTGGGTGGTTGATGTCCAGGTCCAGGCTGAGGCTCCAGAACCGGTGACCGGTGGCCGTGTAGACGGTCTCCAGGTCGGAGCCGTCCAGGTTGGCGCGGCGCAGCGTGGCCGTGTATGGGCTGCTGCTGCCCTCCAGCGTGCCAAAGTACAGTTTGCCCCCGCCGGGCGTCCACCGCCAGGCCGGAGAGGGCGACAAAGAGGTCGGAAGGCACCACGAGCGTCGCTTCGGTGTAGGTGTGGACGCCGCTCCAGGCGGGCGGATAAGGGATGCGCAGGATGCCTTCGCCGCTGCCGTAGCGGTAGCCGGGGACGTAGAGCATCCGCGCCAGGGGGTCAACCGCCATCCCGTTATCCTGCAGCGGCTGCACGATGGGCTGTCCGCCCTCCAACGCGGGGTCCATAGTGCCGCTCTCGCCGCTTTCGGCGTAAAAAATGGAGGAGTCAAGAGGAATAGAAAGCCCCAGCCTTTTCTGCCTTTCAGCCGTGGTTATATCACTGCGGCAGCCGTTATGTGCTGTCCGGTAGCACGGGCAATGTGCTGAGCCTGATGCAGGCTAACCGGCGCTTCCAGCCGACCGCTTCGCTCGCTGCGCTCGCTCCAGGAAGTAATGACCGTCGCTTGTCCTCGACCTACAGCTTCACCGCCGTCGACTTTGACATCGCCAACACCTCGTCGGCGGCTACTTCCCGATCCAGTTTCTCGGAAAGGAAGATACCCTCGGAAATCAGCATTGTGTTGAGTGCGATGGCAGCCGTGGGCAGCAATTCCACGCGCCCTTGCAGCGCCGCAATCCAGTGATGCTGTGAGCTGTCGTAGACGTCGCCGATTTCGTGAACGTTGTGCAGGCAATAGTCGAACTGTCCCAGGTCGCCCGTCCCGTTGATCGCCAGATCGCCGATGTTGAAGTAATAGCCGAACGGCTCCAGCTTCACGCCACCCTGCGAACCGACGATGTACGATCCCTCAAAGCCGTCCAGATGGATGGCCCACGCCTCGATGATGTCCAGCGCGATGTTGTTCTCCAGGCGCACGAAACCCATGCCCAGTTCCTCCACATCGTACCCGCTGATTTCCTGCCGGCGGGGGTCAATAGGCGTCTCCTGGTACGTTTTGCCGGTGATGCGCAGCACTTTGGGATTGTTCAGTAGATACAGGATATTGGCAATGTGATAAACGCCCATATCGTAGAACGCGCCGCCGCCGGAATTGCGCTTCTGCACGAAGGGGGGCGCGCCATAGCCGTCCACGTAGGGACGACCCCGACGGCGGAACCCAGTCGAACGCGCATGGTAGAGCTTGCCCAGATGCCCGCCGTCAATGAGGTATTTGGCGGCCTTCGTCTCTTTGCTGTAAAGCGTGCTCAACTGGATGTGCAACATCTTGCCGGTCGCTTTCGCGGTCTCCACCATCGTCACGCCGTCGGCGTAAGCGCCCGCGATGGGCTTTTCGCAGTAGACGTGTTTGCCGGCTTCCAGCGCCGCCACGGTCACGGGCATGTGCAGGTTGTTGTGCAGGCACACGTCCACCGCGACGATGTCATCGCGTTGTAACAATTCGCGGAAATTCGTGTATGTGTTGGGGATACCGAATTCCTGCGCTACGCGGCTCAACTCAGCCTCATTGAGGTCTGCCGCCGCTACGATTTCGGCGCCCTCAATCTTCTGGTAATTCCGCAAATGACTCTTACCGATCTGCCCAACACCAACGATGCCTAAACGAACCTTGTCAGCCATATGAATGCACTCCTTTGTCAAATCTATCTGGAAAAATCAATTAGAGCTTCCGATCTCCCAATCCCCAATCCTCGATCCCTAGACCCGTATGTCGAACGCCTCAGCACGCCACACTCTTTCCAAAGCTTCGGTAGGAGAAAGGGGAATTTCTTCAAGGCGAAAGTAAACGTACCGGAACAAATCGCGCAGCACGGCGGTCGTGACCGGCGCAAGGAACAAGCCAATCAGCCCCCCCAACTCGCTGCCGATGACCAGGACCACCATCACCAACACCGGATGCAACTGCACGCTCCGCCCCAGAACGCGGGGGGTGATGAAAATGTTCTCGATTTGTTGAATGACCACGGCATAAATTGCTACGACCAACGCCAACGTAGGATTCTGGGCCAGCGCGACGAGAATCGCCGGTATGGCGCCCAGGATTGGGCCGATGTTGGGAATCAGCTCAAAGAGCCCGGAGATGACACCCAAAATCAAAGCGAACTGCACGCCGGCAATCCCAAAGAAAATCGTCGAGACAGAGCCGATGATGAGAGCCAGAAAAAGCTGTCCGCGCAAATAGGAAGCAAACACTGCGTCAACCAGTGTCACGACTTTCAGCACGTCCTCGCGAATCGAAATGGGAATCGAACGCACAAACGTCTGGCCCAGTTTATGCGAATCCAGCAGCATGTAGAACGTCCAGAAAGGGATGATCAGGATCGCCAGTACGAGGCTGAAGGTGTATGAAATCACGACCGCCGTCCCACCTACAGCCTGCTGGATAATCCTGCCGACTTGCTCGCCAAACGCGTTCAGGTTTTCATCGACCTGTACGCGCACCTGCTCCGGCAACAGACGATATTGTTCGACAACATCTTCACCAAGTTGGTAGATATACTCCCAGATGGTATCTCGGGTGTTCCAGAGCGCTTTGCCCTGATCAATCAAGACAGGAACAAGGATCGAGAAGAAACCAACCAGGACAGCCAACACGAGCAGGTACACCAACCCGATGGACAGTCCTCGCGCGGGGCGTTTTAGAAAGCCCAGATAGCGCCGTCGGCTCAACCACAAAAACCCGCGCTCGAAAAATCTGATCAACGGCGCAAGCACGTAAGCCAGGATCAGGCCGAAAGCATAGGGGATCAAAACCGTCCGCGCGGACCATACCACCGCTGCCAGGAACAGCAGTGAGACCAATACTAGAACCAATTGCTTACGTCGCGATAAAGGGATTCTCCGCCAGGCATCGGCTAACGCACTCATGCACGCCCTCCGTCAATCTTCATCCAGCCGCAACATCGCCAGGAACGCCTCCTGCGGAATGATGACGTTGCCCAACGCCTTCATCCGCTTCTTCCCGGCCTTCTGTTTTTCCAACAATTTCCGCTTGCGCGTGACGTCGCCGCCGTAACACTTCGCCAGCACGTCCTTGCGCAGGGCTTGCACGTTGACCCGCGCCACCACCTTGCCGCCGACGACCGCCTGGATCGGCACCTCGAACAACTGGCGCGGAATCGCTTCCTTCATCTTGCGGATGAGCAGCGAACCTTTATCGTAGGCCATATCGCGGTGGACGATGATCGCCAGCGCATCCACCGGCTCCTTGTTCACCAACACGTCTACCTTCACCAGATCATCGACGCGATAACTGTCGAAACTGTAGTCCATCGAGGCATATCCGCGGGTCGCCGATTTGATGCGGTCGTGCAAATCGATCACCATCTCCGCCAGCGGCACTTCGAACGTCAGCAACACCCGTTTCTGATCCAGCGTCTCGGTGAGCAAGAAATTACCGCGCTTGCGGCGGAAAATATCCATCAGCACGCCGAGATACTCATTAGGCGTGATCACCTGCACCTTCATCCACGGCTCGCGGACTTCATCGATCACCGATGGGTCGGGCAAGTCGGCGGGACGGTGGATTTCGATCTCCTCGCCGTTCGTTAAGAGCACCTGGTAGGCCACGCTCGGCGCGGTCACAACCAGGTCTTGCGCATACTCACGCTCTAACCGCTCCTGCACAATAATCATATGGAACAGTCCCAGGAAACCGCAGCGGAAACCGAACTGTAGCGCCTGCGATGTCTCCGGCTCATAGGTGAGCGAGGCATCGTTGAGTTGCAACTTTTCCAGCGCGTCCCGCAAGTTTTCGTAATCATCAGCCTCCGAAGGGTACAGGCTGGCAAAGACCATCGGCTTGGCAGACCGGTAACCCGCCAGCGGCTCTGCTGCCGGACGACGATGTTCCGTAACCGTATCGCCGACATGCGCCTCGCGCACCGATTTGAAGCCGGTGGCAATGTAACCCACTTCACCCGCAGAAAGACGCTCCACCGGCGTCATCCCTGGTGTGAAAACGCCCACCTCCACCGGATCCGTCTTCGCGCCGGTCGCCATCATCAGCAACGGCGTCGTGCCCGTCACCTGGCCTTCGTAGAGGCGCACGTAGGCGATTACACCTTTGTATGAGTCGTAGTGCGAATCGAACACCAGCGCCCGCAGTGGCGCATCCACATTGGAGCCTTTGGGCGGCGGGACGCGATCCACGACAGCCTGCAACACCGCCGCGACGTTCGTCCCCTCTTTGGCTGACACAGGGATCACATCCTTCACCGGCACACCGATCAACTCTGCCACTTCCTTCGCCACGCGCTCCACATCCGCCGTCGCCAGGTCGATTTTGTTGATCACCGGCACGATCTCGAGATCGTTCTCCAACGCCAGGTAGAGATTCGCCAGCGTCTGCGCCTCGATACCCTGTGTCGCATCGACGACCAGCAACGCGCCTTCACAAGCGGCCAATGCCCGGCTCACTTCGTAGGCGAAATCCACGTGACCGGGTGTATCGATCAGGTTCAGCTCGTACTCCTCGCCATCCGCCGCCGTCCAGTGCATCTGCACTGCCGACGCCTTGATCGTCACCCCTTTCTCCTGCTCGAGGTCCATACTATCGAGCACCTGCGATTGCCCACCGGCAAACTTGCGCGACTCGACCGTGCCGGTCACTTCCAGCAACCGGTCGGCCAGCGTCGATTTGCCGTGATCGATGTGCGCGATAATGCTAAAATTCCGAATATGCTGCGAATCCATCCTTCTCCTAATTCGTCAATAGTCAGGTAGGTAAATTGCCAGACAGTCAGGTGGTCGAGAGTGTCAAAACATCCTGTAATGCTTGGGCGATCCACGATCGAATATCGCCGGAAGCTGCGCCCAAGCCCCACCAACCCAGAAATTCGACGTTGCCTGCCGGACCAAGTAGCGGCGAGAGCATCAGGCCGCGCAAGCCCAATCCCAAGGCTGCCATTTCCGCCGTCACCTTCTCCAAGACCTGCCGGTGGATTGCCGGATCACGCACCACGCCGCCCTTGCCGACGTGTTCGCGCCCGGCCTCGAACTGCGGCTTGATGAGCGAGATCACCATACCGCCGGGTTTAAGCCAATGCACTGCCGTGGCATAGACGATGCGCAGCGAGATAAACGAGACATCCGATACGATCACGTCCACCGGCTCCGGCAGCGCCTCCAGATAACGCGCGTTGACCCGTTCCATCACCACCACCCGCGCATCCTGGCGCAGTTCCCAGGCCAATTGCCCGTAACCCACGTCGATCGCGTAGACCTTCACCGCGCCGTGCTGCAACAGGCAATCCGTGAACCCGCCCGTCGAAGCGCCGATGTCCGCCGCAACCAGCCCGCCAACATTCAGCGAGAAACCGTCCAGCGCCGCCGCGAGCTTCTCGCCCCCCCGGCTCACGAAGCGCGGCCTGGCCTTGAGGCTGATGTCAGCATCGGCTGCCACATCGGCGCCCGGTTTGTCGGCCAGCTGCCCGGCAACCAGCACCTCGCCCGCGCGGATGAGACGCTGCGCCAGCGAACGACTTTCCACCAGGCCTCGCTCCACAAGTAAAAGGTCCAGGCGAACCTTCCGTTCGCACCGCTGCTTTTTCATGGGTGAAGGATACTTGAATTTGCCTTAATCGTCAAATGAAATCAAGCTATGCGCAGGTCTTTTTCAATCAGCAGATTGAGCAGATGGAGCAGATTTTTTTGGTCTTCGTATGGAGAAAATCTGCTAAATCCGCTTAATCTGCTGACAAAGATGCAAGAAAGGTCGCTAAATCGTCGGGCAACGGCGCGGAGAAGGTCATCTTCTCCTCCGTCGTCGGATGCAGCAGCGTCAGCGCGCGGGCGTGGAGGAATTGACGCGGCGCGGGCAACGGGCTGTGCGCCGGACCATAGACGGTGTCCCCCACCAGCGGATAGCCGAGCCAGGCAAAATGCACGCGAATCTGATGCGTGCGCCCGGTCAGCAGCCGTACATCCAGCAGCGTGTAGATGCGATTGTGCGCGTCACGGTAGCGCCCGCGCACCTTCCAGCGTGTGCGCGCCGGTTTGCCGCCGGCGTTGACCGCCATACGCTGGCGGTGAACGCGGTGTCGTCCAATCGGCGCTTCGATCACACCCTCGTCCTGTTCAATGTTGCCGATCACCAGAGCGACGTAGGTTTTGCGCACCTCGCGCTCCTTGAACTGCCGCTGCAGCGCCCGAATCGCCCGATCATGCTTGGCGACGATCAACACGCCGGACGTGTCTTTGTCCAGCCGGTGCACGATGCCGGGTCGCAGCTCGCCGCCGACGCCCTGCAAGTCATTGCAGTGCGCCAGCAACGCGTTGACGAGCGTGCCGGAAAGATTTCCCGCACCCGGATGCACCACCATTCCTGCCGCTTTGTTGATTACCAGGATGTCTGCGTCCTCGTACAAAATATCCAGCGGCAAGGCTTCAGGGGACAGCGTCACGGGCTGTGGAGGGGGAACGCGCACCACCACCGTATCGCCATTTCGCACCTTGTACGACGAACGGGGCACAGCGCCATTCACCGTCACCTCCTCCGCATCGATCAACCGCTGCACCGCCGTGCGCGACAGTTCCGGCAGCGCCTCAGCGATAAAGCTGTCGATGCGCCCGCCGTCGGCTTCGACAAGCAACGTAAACGTCGTGCTGCCGTCCGCCGCAACGGTCATGGGTAAACCGCCTGTCCGTTCACCGCCACAACATCGCCCTCTTTGACGACCATCGCCACGGGATTTGCCCCGAAACGATAACCCAAATGCCGGTAATCGGGAACATCCAGGATGAGCAGATCGCCTGCGTAACCCGGCGCGAGGCTCCCCGCCCTGTCGCCCAAGCCAAGCGCGCACGCCGCGTTCAACGTCGCCGCGACGAGCGCCTGCGCAGGCGTGAGTCGCAGATAGCGACACGCCAGCGCGATAACGAAGGGCATCGACTCGTTCCAGGCCGTGCCCGGATTGCAGTCGCTCGCCAGCGCCAGCGCCGCGCCCGCCTCCAGGAGCGCGCGGGCAGGCGTGTACTCGCAGTGTTCCAGGCCGAACGGCGTACACGGCAGCGACACCGCCACTGTATCCGACGCGCCAAGCGCCGCGATGTCCTCCGGCGGCGTCGTGACCAGATGATCCGCCGACGTCGCGCCCAATTCTACTGCCAGCTTTGTCCCGCCCAGCGACGCAAACTCATCGACGTGGATTTTGAGCGGGAATCCCAACGCCTGCGCCGCCTCAAGGATACGCCGGCTCTGCGCCAGGTCGAACGCGCCGTCTTCGCAGAACACGTCGCAGAAGGGCAGGCGCGCCAATCCCAGCGTGCGCGATTTTTCCGCAACGGCGGGCAGCATCTCGTGAATCACCAAATCAACGTAAGCGTCAGAACGGCTCTTGTATTCAGCCGGGACGGCGTGCGCCCCCAGGAACGTCGGGACCAACGTCACGGGATGAGCGCGATCAAGCGCCACAATCGCCTCCAACTGCCGCAATTCTGCGCCGGTTTCCAGGCCGTACCCCGTCTTCACCTCCACGGTTGTCGCGCCGTGGGCCAGCATCCGGTCCAGACGGGGCCGCATCGCCGCGACCAACTCGTCCACCGAGGCATCGCGCGTGGCGCGCACGGTGGACATAATCCCGCCGCCCGCCGCCATGATCTCCATATACGTCGCGCCGGCAATGCGCTGCTCGAATTCCGCTGCGCGGTCGCCCATCCAGACCAGATGCGTGTGTGGATCGACGAAACCGGGGACAACCACCTTGCCACGCGCGTCAATCTCACGAGTGGCGCGGAACTGGCCCGCCAATTCGCGGGTCAGGCCGACCGCCGCCACACGCCCTTCGGCAATCGCCACTGCGCCGTCTTGGATGAGACCCAACTCGCCCAACTGTGGCCCACGCTGCGGGCCGCTATCTTGCGATGGGATTACACACAGTTGCGCCGCCGAGTGAACCAACAAGTCTACAGTTTTCATCGCGTCTCTACTTCTCTATACGCAGGAATAACAATGACCGGTGTAGCATCGTTCAATTATACACAGAAAAGGCCAAGATTGGTATCCTGGCCTTGTCGCTATCAGAGGACAGACAAGTCTACGGTGACGGTACATAGACCCCCACCGTCACTTCTTCATCGCCAGAATACACCGTGACCGTGCCAACGAGCGCCTCAAAGCGGTCCTGCTTTATCTCAAACAGCACAGAACCAAACGTCGGACCTTGCTCTTCATCCACATTCCATACGTAGGTATACTCACAGGTCCCGCCATAGCCTTTCGTGTAGATCACCGCTATCCAGCCGCCCAACGGACTGCGATAGGCTTTCAATGCCCAGGCTTCGGCGCGCAACGGGCCGCCATCGCACGCGACGGTCGGCGTAGGCGTGGGAGTCGACGTTGCCGTGGGAGAAGGCGTGAGCGTGGGAATTGGTGTAACCAACGCCAGTCTATGCAGCGAATTGGGGAGACGCAGATTCGCGGTCTGCGTCCACCCGAGTATCTGACCGTCCGACGAACCGATGTAAACCCAATCCGGCGTGTCGGGGTTGTACCCAAGCACGCGCACCGTCGCACCCGCCGGCAGTGTGTCCGTGGGATTCCACCACAACGTGGCCCCCGGGCGCAACTCCGCGCCGTTATCAAGCACCACGGCATCCAGGGCAACCACGAGTTCACCATGCGGCGTCGGAGTGGTCAACGGTATAACAGTCGGCGTGAGTGACACCCAAGGCGCCGGTGTGGAAACCGGCGCAGCGGTTGACGTGGCCATCGGCGGCAATGGCGTGACCGTCGGTACAGGCGTAGCCGTGAATTTAGGGGTAGGCGTCACCGTGGGTACGGCGGTCGGCGGCAACGCAGCCGTGGCCTGCCTAGGCGCGGCACACCCATCCCACGTATCCTGGGCGACATTGTACAGCCAGATACCTACGCTATAGGGCGTATCGGTTTTTTCAGACGCGAAACGCGCCACAACAGAAGTCGGCGATGCATCATCCGGGATGAGAGGCGTTCCGTCCGGGATAGTGTTCGTTTGGCCATAGTAATAAACATCCGAGCGGGCAGAATCCGCCACCCAGATGGGGCCATGAATGTAACTGCTTTCCAACGCGAAAAAAGCCACCCAGCGCCCGCTCGTCCCACAACGAGAGGCAACCGCGTGAGCGTAATCACGCAGAATAGTCGTGGCGAAGGTACGCGGTCGGCGATAGTCTGTCTGCTCCCATCCGCCGTTGTAGGCCGCCAAAGCATTGAAAACATCGCCGTGGCCTTGTTGGATAATGATCGACAGTGTACGCGTGCCCCAGAAAAGATTCATTCCAGGGTCTAGGAGAACTTCCTTGGAGGGTCGCCAAGAGAATCCGGACTCCTTGGGCATAATCTGCATCAATCCGACAGAGCCGCCCGGCCCTATCGCATTTGGGTCGCCACGGGACTCGCGCCACACGAGGGAAGCCACAAAGTCGGGATCCAGGCTACGCCGGTTGGCTTCCTGCACGATCAGGGTTTCCCAACGCAGTATTTTGGCGCTCCAATAGGATGACAGGACGGGGGCTTCGGAAGACGGCTCGGAGTAGGACGCAATCTCCTGAACTGCACGTTTTGGGAAATGAAAAGCCCCTACCTGTCCAACAAGCAGGCCAGCTAATACGCTACCCACCGCAAGCGCCGTCAGCACCTGGCGCTGTAAGGGTTTTATCACCACACCATCTCCTGCCGAATGATACCTCTCCTCGAAAATCTACTTCGACTATAGGAGATTTCGGTGATTTGTCAAGCCTCCGCGTCTTCAGTAAAAATCGCCTGCGCCTCGGCCAGATAAGGCGCAATCTCCTCGTCCGGCTTCCCCTTGGACTGCAAGTAGCGTTCGAGGAGGTGCAGCGGTGTCATCGCGTCCGGCTCAAGGCCGTCGAGCCTGTCCCGGGCGGTACGTTCCACATCGCGGTTGATCTGCGCGAAAAAGGCATCGGCCAACAGGGGGGATAGATCGGCATCCCGCAAGCGCGGCTCCTGTTCCGGCGTCATCTGTACGATCAACCGGGCGACGGATCCGGTGAGAGCCTGATCCGCAATAGCCCGTTCAACAGCACGCAGCGGGTGAGTCTCGTGGCGCACGTCCACGCGGATAGTGATGAAAGGTCGCGCCTGGACTTCGACGTAACGCCACGTCGTCGTCCCACGCTGCACTTCGACCCAGCAGAACCCCTTGGGCTGTTTCTCCTCACCGAAGTCCACCCGCTCCAGGCTGCCCGCGTAGACCACCGGCGGCCTATGCCCGGCGTTGAGGTCCTGGTGCTGGTGGATGTGTCCCAAAGCGACGTAGTCCCACACCGCGTCGGTCAGCGCGGACACAGGGATGGCGACATCGCGGCCGATCATGATAGTGCGCTCCGAGCCCCAATGCGCGCTATCGACCGAGAAATGCCCGGCCAGGACTGCCGGTATCTGTGGATCAAGCCGCGCCGCAAAGCCCTCGATAAGGCTGACCACGGCCTCGCTCACGGCGCGATCCAGCGTCTCCTGGCGCATCTGGCGGAACTGCTCGCGGGTGAGAAGGCGCTGGCGCACCGGATACGGGATCGTGGCCAGTTGCAGCGGACCGTGACGTGTTTCGAGGCGCAGCAAGTCGGGGCGTGCGGCGACGGCCACGTAGGGCACATCGAGGGTGGCGAAAATTTCGATGCTCGACGCGCGTTGCTCCATCACCGGGACGTCGTGATTGCCCACAAGCAGCACGGTGGGAATCTCCGCCTGGGAAAGGCGGCGGACGCGCTGGGCGAATTCGCGTTGGTGGGTGGGATTAGGGCTGCGGGTGCGGAAGGCATCTCCGGCGAAGAGCACCACATCGGCTTCATGGTCGATGGCGTATTCCACAACCGTGTCCAGCCGCTCCAAGAAATCCACCACGCGACGGTTCAGACCCGATTCCGGGTCCATCCGTCCGTAGTTTTCCATGCCGATGTGCAAATCGGCAAAATGCAAGATGCGTATGGGTTCGGTCATAAAGGCCTCAGTGAAACCAAAAATGAGAAATGAGAAATGAGAAATGAGAAATGAGAAATGAGAAATGAGAAATGAGAAATGAGAAATGAGAAATGAGAAATGAGAAATGAGAA
>DYKY01000121.1 GCA_020722365.1 Thermoflexus sp. | reverse complement strand
CGGGCGGCGGGGCGCTGGTGGATGCGGAGAATCGCCGGGTGATGATGCGTGGGGGTGTGGTGATCTGTCTGGACGCGGATCCGCAGGAGATTTTGCGGCGTGTCGGTGATAGTGACGAGCGCCCATTGCTGAATGTTGCCGATCCGCGTGTGGAAGTGGCGCGCTTGCTGGCGGCCCGCCGCGATGCTTATGCTGCAATCCCCTGGCACATCGAGACGGACGGGCGCGAGGTAGATGCCGTAGTGACGCAGGTGTTGGCGCTGGCGGAGACGATCACGCTGCCGGTGCGGTATCCCGGCGGCGAGTATCCCATCCACATCGGGCGGGGATTGCTGGTGCATCTGGGCGGGGCGCTGCGGGCGGCGGGCGCGCGGGAGGGGACGGCGGCGATTGTCACCAATCCTGTTGTGGCGGCGGCGGGCGCGGTCGGAGACCGGCCCGAGCGAAGCTATGCGGGGCAGGTGGAGGCGACGTTGCGCAAGGCGGGCTACCGGCCTTTCGTGTGCACGATTCCCGATGGCGAGCAGCACAAGACGCTGGACACGGTGCGCACGCTCTACGATCAGTTCCTTGCGGGGCAGCTCGACCGCAGCGGGGTGGTGATCGCGCTCGGCGGCGGCGTGACGGGCGACATCGCGGGGTTCGCGGCGGCGACGTTTATGCGCGGGACGCGCTTCGTGCAGGTTCCCACCTCGCTGCTGGCGATGACCGACGCCAGCGTGGGCGGCAAGACGGGCGTCGATCTCCCGCAGGGCAAGAATCTCGTCGGCGCGTTCAAGCAGCCGGAGTTGGTGTTGATCGATCTGGACGTGCTCGACACGCTTCCCGAAGCCGAGTTCCGTTCCGGGATGGCGGAGTTGTTGAAGCATGGGGTGATTGGGGCGCCGGAGTTAGTTGAAAGTTTTAAGTTGAAAGTTGAAAGTCAAGAATGGGCGAATCAAAAAAACAGCGAATCAGCAAATCACGCATCGCGCGTCACGAATCTTGCATCCTGCGTCTTGCATCCTGCGTCTTTGGCGCGGTCGTTGCAGGTGAAGATTGACATCGTGGAGGAAGACCCGTTTGAGCGAGGGCGGCGGGCGGTGTTGAATTTGGGACACACGGCGGCGCACGGGTTGGAGCAGGTGAGCGCGTTCACGTTGCGTCACGGGGATGCGGTGAGCATCGGGATGGTCGTGGCGGCGCGGATCGCGGAGGCGCTGGGGCGCGCGGAAGCGGGGCTGGCGGCGCGCATCGCGGACGTTTTGGCGGCGTGGGGGCTGCCGGTGACGTGCCCGCCGTATCCCGTGGGAGCGGTCTGGGCGGCGATGACGCACGATAAGAAGAAGCAGGGCAAAGGCTTGCGCTGGATTCTGCCGCGCGCAATCGGCGATGTAGAGATTGCCGACGATGTGCCGGAGGGTCTGGTCAGGCAAATTCTGGCGGAGATGGGGGCGAAGGAATGAAGCAAGAGGCAAGAGGCAAGGGGCAAGAATCAGCGAATCAGCGAATGGGTGAATCGGCGCATCACGAATCACGAATCACGAATCATGAATCACCGGTTACCAATTACCAGTTACCGATTACCAAGATTCTCGTGTTGCACGGGCCGAACTTGAATTTGTTGGGGCGGCGGGAGCCGGAAACCTACGGGCGGGTGACGTTGGCGGAGATCGATGCGGCGCTGGCAACGGCGGCGGAGGGACGCGCGGAACTGCGGATTGTGCAGTCCAACAGCGAGGGGGCATTGATCGATGCGCTGCACGCGGCGCTGGACTGGGCTGACGGCGTGCTCATCAATCCCGGCGGCTACACGCACACCAGTGTCGCCCTGCGGGATGCGATAGCGGGAACGGGGTTGCCGGCGGTCGAGGTTCACCTGTCCAACATCCACGCGCGCGAAGAATTCCGCCACACATCGCTTATCGCGCCGGTCTGTGTGGGGCAGATTTGCGGCTTCGGCTGGCGGAGTTATGTGTTGGGGTTGGAGGCGTTGCTGGGGTATCTTGAGTTGAAGGTTGAAAGTTCAGGGTTGAAAGTTGGGAGGCAGGAGGCAAGAGGCAAGAGGCAAGAGGCAGGAAGTGAAAATCTTGCATCTTGCATCCTGCGTCCTGCGTCGCGTTTACGCAATCTGCCGCCGTATCCGTTTGCGCGGTGGGCGGGGGTGGTGAATGAGGTGAAGCAGCGCGGCATGGAGGTGATCCGGTTGGACATCGGCAACCCGGACATGCCGCCGGACGACGCGGTGATCGAGGCGTTGTACGCGGCGGCCAAACGCCCCAATGTGCACGGGTACTCCGGCTATCGTGGCTTGCCGGAATTTCGCCGGGCGCTGGCGGGGTACTACGCGCGACGCTTCGGGGTGACGCTCGATCCTGACAGGCAGGTGGTGCCGCTGATCGGCTCGAAGGAGGGGATCGTCAATATGGCGCTGGCGTGGCTGGATGCAGGCGATCTGGCGTTGTTACCCGATCCCGGCTACGCGCCCTACGCGGCCGGCGCGCGGTTGGCGGGGGCGGAGTTCGAGACGTTCCCCTTGTTGGCGGAAAACGGGTTTCTGCCCGACTTCGACGCGATCCCGGCTGAGGCGGCGGACCGCGCGAAATTGATGTGGCTCAACTATCCCAACAATCCCACGGGCGCCGTCGCCGATCTGGATTTTCTGGCGCGGGCGGTGGACTTCGCCCGGCAGCACGACATTCTGTTGTGCTACGATGCGCCGTACTGTGATCTGACCTACGGCGATTACGTCGCGCCGAGCATTTTGCAGGTGGAGGGCGCAATGGACGTGGCGGTGGAGTTCAACTCGCTGTCCAAAACGTTCAACATGGCAGGCTGGCGGATGGGGATGGCGGTGGGGAACGAGGTCGCGCTGGCGGCGCTGGCGCAGGTGAAGTCGAACATGGATTCGGGATTGTTCCATCCGCTGCAAGAGGCTGCCATTGTCGCGCTCAATGAGACGCAGCCCGCGTGGTTGGCGGCGCGCAACGCGCGCTACCGCGAGCGGTTCGACATCCTCATCGAAGGGCTGGAGGCGCTGGGGATGACGGCGCAGCCGCCGCAGGCAACGCTTTATCTTTGGGCGGCGATTCCGGCGGGCTGGCCTTCATCCGAGGCGTTTGCGCTGGCGGTGATGGAGCAGACGGGGGTGGTCTTTGCGCCCGGCTCGTTCTTCGGTCCGGCGGGCGAGGGATATGTGCGGATTTCGGTGACGGCGTCGACGGAGCAGGTGCGGGAGGCGGCGGGGAGAATCGGAAATTGTAAATTGTAAATCGGCTTGTTCCATCAGACGGCGTCCGCTACCCTGGCCACGATAAGCTTCGTCTGTGAACTATTGTCCCCCAAGGATATAGCGCAAGGCGAGATCGTGTGTCAGTTGTTCGACGGGTGCGTGATCGTCGGTGAACACTATGCCGGTCGGCGCGACGTCGCGCAGGTTGGCGAGCGCCCGTTCCGCGACGACACGCAAGCGGGCGTCCGCCAGCAGCGGAAGATTGTCCGCCAGATTGCGCGCCGTGGTCGGTTGCGCTGTGGCAACGACAATCGCGTTGAAGCTGCCGGGCACTTCGATCACATAAACCGATGGGTACACCTGCCGCATCGTGGCGACCATCGCCTCGACCAGCCGCCAATCGCCATCGCTACCCCTGCCAGGCGTGTGCCCTACATTGATAGCGACCACACCTGCCTCTGTGAGATGCGCCCGCACCTCCGCGAAGAATTCGACCGTCGTCAGGTGCCAGGGGATGTAGGGCAGCCGGTACGCATCCACGGCGACGACGTCGTAACTGCGCTCGGTCTGCGTGAGGAAAGCGCGCCCATCGGCGGCGTACGCGGTGAGATTCGGCTGCGTCATTGCGAAGTAATCCCGTCCCACCTGGATGATGGCGGGGTCGATCTCCACGCCGTCAATCGGGACCGCGCCGTAGACCTCGGTGTATTGCATTGACGTTGTCCCCGCCGCCAGCCCGATGACGAGCAGGCTGCTGACGGCGCTCGGCGGGTGGGGCGCGGCGTTGAAATACGGCGCGATGAGGTAATAATCCCACGGCCCGCCGGTGAGAATGTCCTCGCCGGGCAGGTAAACCGAGTGAATACCCTGCCCCTCGTTCAACAGAAGATAGCGCGAACCGTCCGTGTTCTCGATCACCTGGATGAAGTTGTAGACGGATTCTTCCTCGTGGATAAGGCCTGCTTCCGGCTTGATGGTGCCCGGTTTGAGGATGAAGAGCGCGATGAGCAATAGCACCGTCCACGCCAACAGCCAAAAGCGGCGGCGGTTGGCGTTCCACAAGCCCCACAGCCCCGTCACGGTGGCGATCATCGCCAGCAGGATGAACGTGCGGTACGTGCCCAGGTTGGGGATCAAGACCAGGTTGGGCAGGAACGTGCCGATGAAGCTGCCGAGTGTGGACACGGCGTAAACTCGCCCCGCCGTGCCGCCGGAGGCAGTCACGTCCGTCACCGAAAGGCGAATGACGAACGGTGAGACGCACGCCAACAGCGTCACCGGCGCGACGAAGAGCACGAGCACGAAGATGAACGGCCCGGCAATCTGCGGCAGACTCCACGCCATCATTCCCTGCGCGGCCAGGCGCAGCATTGGGCGTGCCAGCAGCGGAATCACGGCAATGGTCAGCCCTGTTGCCGTCAGGATCGTGTAGAGCGTCGCGGGGTGGGGCGAGCGATCCGCCCAACGCCCGCCGAGCGCATAGCCCACCGAGAGGTAGAGCAGAATCAGCCCGATAATCGCCGACCAGACCAGTTCCGTGGTGCCGAACGCCGGGGCCAGCAGCCGCGACGCCGCCAGTTCCAGCGCCAGCGAGACGAGGCCGCCGGTGAAGGCGGTCAGTAGCGCGGGCGTCCCGCCCGCGTTCTGGCGCACACGCGGGCGGGACGCCCGCGCTACTCTCGTATGTAGTTCCATGGCCAAACCTCTGGGGCGATAACAAGGCCCGCTTTATAGGGATTATTCAGCACATACGCTACAATCCGATTGTATTCTTGATGATCACGCACAAGGTGATCGTAACTTTCCGCTTGCCAAAATGCTCCGCTGCGCCCCAGTAACTTGTTGGCTCTATGCGCTGTATAACTCTTGATCGACTGTAAAACCGATGTTAGCGAACGAAAAGTACCATTGGATTGCTCTATCGTTGTGCAAACAAGATGAACGTGATTGGGCATGATGCAGTAGGCGCCAAGGATATAGGCTTTGTCATCATAAAAATGCAAGCTGTCCGCAACGCATTTGGCGATCTGTGGGTCTGCTAACCAGCGTGGACTGAGTGATTCTACATCCAAAGCGTGATCCCATTTACTGAACATACGTTTATCTTCTACCTCGGCGAGAGTTTCGCGCTCTTTGGAATCTATCATTGTTTGTAAACGCATTTCGATGCGCTCTCGCTCCGTGATCAGTGTTTGGATCACTGATTGTGGCAGCGAGCCATGCAATCTGAAGGTGACAAAGAATGTGCCGCCGGCCGGTTGCAGATGTGGCAAGTTGCGGCGATAGAAAATTCGATCGTTCATAGTTCTTTCGGTAGTTTGGAATGTTTTATTTTGACGCGGGCGAGACGCCCGCGCTACAGTTCTAAGTCTTTCCACAATGTATCCACGCGCGTTTTGACCTCCGGCGACATCTGCACAACCTCCGGCCACTCGCGGGTGTAGCCCTCTTCGGGCCATTTGGCGGTGGCGTCGATGCCGATTTTGCCGCCGAACGAGGGGTGGTACGAGGCGTGGTCCAGGTGATCGGTCGGCCCGTCGCTGATGATGACGTCCCGCGACCAATCGACGTTGCCCAGGGCCTGCCACGCGGCGATGTTCGCGTCCTGCACGTCCACCCACGCATCCACGACGACGATGGCTTTCGCCAAACTGAGCAGCGCCAGCCCCCACAGGCCGTGAATCACCTTGCGCGCATGGCCTGGGAAGCGTTTTTTGATGCTCACCAGCACCAGGTTGTGGAAGACGCCCGGCGCGGGCATTGCGAAGTCCACGATTTCCGGCAGGAACAGGCGCAGCAGCGGCAGGAACAGGCGCTCGGTGGCCTTGCCCATCCAGTAGTCCTCTACCGGCGGGATGCCGACGACGGTGGCGGGGTAGATCGGATCGCGCCGCCGGGTGATCGCGGTGACGTGCAGCGCCGGGAACGGTTCCACGGGCGTGTAGTAGCCGGTGTGATCGCCGAACGGCCCTTCGGGGCGGCGGTCGTCGGGATCGACGTAGCCCTCGATGATGACGTCGGCTTCGGCGGGGACGGAGAGTGGCTGCGTGACGCAGTCCACCAGCTCGACGGGCCGCCCGCGCAGCCAGCCGGCGAGCAGGTACTCGTCGATGTCGGGCGGCAGCGGCGCGGACGCGGCCCAGATGCAGGCTGGATCGCCGCCGAGCGCCACGGCGACGGGGATGCGCTTCCCCAACGCTTTGGCGACGCGCTCGTGTTCCGCGCCGCCCTTGTGACGCTGCCAGTGAACGAGCAGCGTGCGACTGTCGACCTTTTGCAGGCGATACATCCCCACGTTACGGACACCCTTGATCGGATCGCGAGTAACGACTTGCGGCAGCGTGACGAACGGCCCGCCGTCGTTGGGCCAGCACGTGAGAATGGGCAGGTCGTCCAGCGACGGGTTCTCGGTCTCGACGATCTCCTGCACGGGCGCGCGTTTGACCTTGTGCGGCTTGATCCCGGCGGCGCGCAGCGCGTTGAGCAGGCCCACGCCGCGTCCTACCGCCGCCCCCACGTTCTGCGGCAAGCGCAAATCGATGAGCTTCCCCAGATTGCGGGTGAGGTCATCCAGATCATCCACGTGGAGCGCCCACGCCATCCGCTGCGCGCTGCCGAACATGTTGATCAGCACCGGCATCGCATAGCCGGTCACGTTCTCGAACAGCAGCGCCTTGTTGCGTTGCGCCGGTCCCTTGCTCACCCGTTCCACAATCTCGGTGATCTCCAGCTCCGCCGACACCGGCGCCGTCACGCGCACCAGTTGGTCGCGCGCCTCAAGCCACTGCACAAAATCACGCAGGGTGTTGGTTTTCATCGATCTCCCCTAATAAAGAATCAGCGAATGAGAGAATCAGCGAATGAAAGAATCAGCGAATGAAAGAATCAGCGAATGAGAGAATCAGCGAATGAGAGAATCAGCGAATGAGAGAATCAGCGAATGGGCGAATTCTCTCTTCCCCCGTCTACCATCTACCGTTTACTGTCTACCGTCTACTGCCTATTGTCTACCGTCTACCCTCGCCCATCTACACACCCGCCGTTCTACCGTATCCACCCCAAAATACAACCCCAGGCCGAGCAAACTCATCGCCACAATCCCGGCGTACATCTTCGGATAATCAAAGAGCGTGCTGCCCTGATAGTAGATATAGTACCCCAATCCGTAGCGGGTGGCAAACAGTTCGGCGATGTACAGCACGGCGACGGCGGTGCCGATGGATTGCCGCACGGCGGTGAGGATCGCCGGGACGCTCGCCGGGAGGTAGACGAAGCGGAACAGCGCGCGCCGTCCCGCGCCCAGACTGCGCACACTGAGCAGCAGTTCCGGGCGGATGGCGGTAGCGGCGTCGCGCACGAGCACCAGGATTTGGAAAAACAGGATCATCGTGATGATGACGATCTTGGGGAAGTCGCCCACACCTAGAAATAGCAGCACGATCGGGACAAGCACCACTTTGGGAACCGGGAACAGCAGGTAGATGAACGGCGCGAAGATGCGGTTGAGCCTGGCGCTTTGGCCCAGCACCAGCCCGGCCGGCGTCGCCAACGCAATCGCCAGGATGATGCTCGCCGCCACGCGATACAGGCTGACAAGCGCGTGTCGTCCCAGGTCGCGGGGCAGGTCGCGGAGGAAAGTGGCCAACACGCGGACTGGCGTGGGGAGAATGGGCCGTTGGATGATTGCGGCAAGCCCGTACCACAGGACAAAAAGCACCAGTGTTGCAAGAAGCACGTCACGGCGCTTCATCTCAATTTCTAGTGACTCGCGCCGATCGGGAGATGGCGTGCGCGGATGAGGCCGTCAGTGACGCTGATAATGGCTCCGGCTTCCAAATCCTCAGCATATTGGCGTAGGAGAAATCCCCATATCAGCCAGGAATTTCATGCCGTGACAGGCTCCATCGCGTAAATAGATTCTTCAGCCAGCCATGCAGCGTAGCCGAGAGCCTGTTGTATATCGTCCGGTTCCAAATATGGATAGGCTTCGATGATCTCATTTGCTGTCATCCCGTTAGCGACCAGGTTGACGATCAACGAAACCGTGACACGCATACCGCGTATACAGGCTTTCCCACCCATCACAGTGGGGTCAAACGTAATACGCTCAAATCCAAACATAGGCTGCCTCTATAGTCTGCTATAGTCCCATAAAACCAACTCTCGTCTCATTTATCCTCAACGGATTCATGGAGTTGGTTAATGATAGCCGATGCAGGTTTCGATCTGAATTTCCCGGCTCGATATGCGTTCAGGGAGTCATTGGCATCCCGCGCGATTTCCCGGCGGCGCGCTTCGATACGTCATCCTCTCAGGAGATCGGCAAGTATATCTTGTTGTTCGGGGGGAAGCTGCATTACGGTATCAACGATTTGTTCAAATGCAAGCGTCATAAAAATCGCCCTTTCTCATGCTATTTATCAAGCAGATTGGCCTCTACAGAGCTTATGCTTACCTCATTATACTCCAGAAAATCATGTTTTCCTCATCGTTCATCAATTTGGATACGCAGCGTTGAACAGGCCTTTTGATACGCCGTGGAAAGGCGGTACTCGACATGTGCAGTATGTGTATTTTCCAAAGTGTTGGTTTTCTGGTTCGGCGGCTTTTCCAGCAGCAATACCTTCTGTCCCACAAACGCCGCCTCTTCGATGTTGTGCGTGACCAGTACCACCGTGACGCCTGCTTCCTCACACAGCGCCAACGTGAGCGCCTGCAACCCCTCGCGGGTGGGAGCGTCGAGCGCGGAGAACGGTTCGTCCATCAACACCAGGTCGGGATCGAGGACGAGCGTGCGCGCAATCGCCGCGCGCTGGCGCTGCCCGCCGGAAATTTGACCGGGGTATTTCGCCGCGATGTCGGCGATGCCCAACCGCGCCAGCCAATGATCGATGCGAGCTTGGGCTTCGGCGGAATCCAGGCGCTCGTCGCGGGGGACGTGCCGTCCATCGGGGCCGTAGAAGCGGCGGATGCGTAGCCCCAATCTCACGTTCTCCTGCACCGTCGCCCACGGCAGCAGGCCGTACTCCTGCAAAATCAACCCGGTGCGCGGGCGCGGGCGGTCGATGCGCTCGTCGTCAATGACGATTGCCCCGGCTTGCGGGTGTAGCAATCCCGCCAGCAGCATCAACAGCGTGCTCTTCCCACATCCTGACGGCCCCAACACCGCCCACACCTCCCCGCGCTCCCCGCGCCAGGAGAACCGCTCGAACACCGGCGCCTGGCCCGGATAGGCAAAGGTCACGTCGCGCAGTTCAAACATCGGTGACAGTAGACGGTAGACAGTAGACGGTAGACGGGGGGAGGATGATTGGTTCACTCGTTAATTCTTGCATCCTGCATCCTGCATCTTGCATCTTGCATCTTGCTTCACTTCCTGCTCTCCGGGAACCGGTTGAAATCCACGATGTAGGGCCACCAGTTGTTCAGCTTGCCGTCGGCGTTACGGCCTTCGGCGTGGGGGAGACGCTTGAGCCACCAGCGATGGTGCTCGCGGATGTCGCCGTTGCCCCATTGGGCGCAGTTCATCGGTTTTTGCGCGCCGGTGAGGTCGGGATAGTTCAGCCAATCGTCAGCGGTGCTCATCACGGTGCGGCGATTGCCCCAGTCGTAGTCCCGCTCGCTATTCGGCGCGTAGTGGACGTTGCCACAGGCCGCTTCGCCCGGTGCGACCTTGTCGTACAGCGTGAAGCGGTTCCAGGCATGCGGCACCGATTGTTGTGCGACCGGCACAAGCTCCCACGAGCCGTAGATGTGACGCATAATCGACTCAACGCGGTGTCCGAACGCTTCCAGCATCTCGCCGACGCCGCGCTCATAGTTAAAGCCCATCGTGATGAACGTGCGGAATCCCCAGAAGCCCGGCACAGGCTGGGAATTGCAGAAATAAGGTTGCCCGCCGGCCATCGTCGATTCCCAGAACCCGCCATAAGGGAAGCCCCACAGCCACGCTTCGTCAATGTCGCCCGTCATCACACGCCAGGGAATTTTGTACGCTTTGAAGATGGCGGGGTAGTCCACCGCATCTGGCTGGTGCCAATCCCCCTTGCCCTCGTAACACGCTATGTACGTGGCGTTGGTGTAGCGGAAGCCGTCCAGTTTGAGCGGGTAGGCGTCTACATCAATCGTCTCCACAATGTGATAGCGCACGTAGCCATAGCTACATGCTTCGATGTCGGCGATGTACTGCGGCATCAGATCGCGGGGATCGTTCCATCCCAGGACTTCGTACAGCCGTTTCCCGCCTTGCTCAGGGAACACCGGCGCGAAGTTGATCACCAGCACTTTAGGCGCGACAAAAGGCAATGGATCTTTCGTCTTTCCGAACATAGGGTCTCCTTTCGAATCACGAATGAGTGAATCAGCGAATGAAAGAATCAGCGAATGAAAGAATCAGCGAATGAAAGAATCAGCGAATGAAAGAATCAGCGAATGAAAGAATCAGCGAATCAGCAGTTCCCCGATCCCCTTTTCCCTTCCCGTCTACCGTCTACTGAATCCTCGTACGTTGGCGAAGTCATCAGCCGCCCGGTGGCTTGCAGCCACGCGACGGCGTCGTCGAATTGCGCTTCGGTGGGGACGGCGTTGGCGGGATAGTCGGGCAGGCTATAAGCGCCGGCTAACGGGGCGGGGACCAGCCCTTTCTCGGCGAGGAGATCGCTCCAACGGCTTTTATCCGCGTTGATCGCAGCGCTGGCCTCGTCGATGGCGGCGAGAAAGGCGCGCACGGTTTGCGGCTGTTGATCGATGATGTCCTTGCGGAAGGCGTACACGCTGCAACTGACCTCCGGGTGGCGGGTGTCATCGGCGACCACGACCGCGCCCTGCTGCATCGCCAGCGACGCCAGCGGCTCCGGCAGCGTCGCCGCGCGTAGTTCTCCCGCGTCGAGCAGCGCCATCCGCTCCGGGATTTTGGGAACGGCCAACGCGGTAATGGCGTCTGTGGGCAGCCCCTCGGCCTCCAATAACCGGTGCGTCACATACTCGATGACCGTCCCTTCGGACACGCCAATCGGGACGCCGCGCAGGCCCTCCACTGTCGTGATGCCGGATTGCGCCGCTGCCAGGATGCGGAACTGTGCGAAGTCCGCCGTGGGAACCATCGCGTAGCGCACGGCGACCACCTGCGTCGCATCGCGGTTGTAGAGCGCCAGTGCCACCAGGTCGGTGATGAAGCCGTCAATTTGCCCGGCCTGTAACAACTGGTCGCGTTCGGCGGCTGACGCGGCAGGAATCAGTTCGACCTCGACTCCTTGCGCGGCAAAATACCCCTCGGCTTCAGCGACGTATAGCGGCAGCGTGTCGAGGATCGGCAATACCGCAATGCGCAGCGCGCCCGCTTCCTGCTTGCGGCATCCGGTCAACACAACCGCTCCGAGGTAGAGCGCCAATAGCACAACTTTGAGCTTTCGCACAACAACTCCTTGTTGGTAATCGGTAACTTGTTCCCAATCCCCAATCCCTGATTACCTCTACTTGGGCGAAACGCCGTGATCTGCCAGGTCTTCTCCATAAGGCCGCCGGTACGTGACCGTTGTAGGACGCTCATCCGCATCCGGTACATAGGTGAACGTCAGCAACGATGCCGGCGCGGGATAGTCGTCGGCCAACCCGTGGACATTCAGGGTGTGCTTGTTCGCCGGGATCAATTCGACGCCGAAGGCCCACAGCGCAGTGAACGCGATGACGTCCCCGTGGCTCACCGCGACGACGTGCTGCCCGGCATACTCGCGCCGTACTTGCGCCAGGAATTCACGCGCACGGGCGATGATGTCCGCTGGTTGCTCGTAGGCCGGATCGACGTCGCTGTACAAGTCCCAGTTGCGCGACAACATCGTCACCAACGGTTGTCCCTCGAAGAAGAAGCGCACCTCGTTGAGCGCCTCGGACGTGTACAGCGGCCCCTCAGGTCGTTCCGCCAGCAGGATGCGCGCCGTCTGTTGCGCGCGCAACAGCGGGCTGCTGAAGACTGCCGCTACCGGCGTGTCACGCAGCGCCTCTGCCGCCGCCTGCGCCTGCCGCTCGCCCAATTCGCTCAGCGGAAAACCCGGCAATCGCCCATAAACAACGCGCTCTGGATTGTAAACTTGCCCGTGTCGAACGAAAGTGATTTGTGTGTGTGCAGATGTGTGTCCTATGATTGTACTCCTCAGCCAGAATTCCAAATCCGTTAAAATCCGTTCAATCCGTTGACCAAAAACAGCGCCCCTAGCACGCCCGCCAGCAACGTCACGCTGATGGTGCTGTTGATGTTGAAAAACGCCACGTTGATCCGCGAC
>DYKY01000120.1 GCA_020722365.1 Thermoflexus sp. | reverse complement strand
ACTCGCCCCATTGACAAAATATTTCTTCGGTGCTATAATGTAACAAAAGTTCGTGATTAGTCACGAATGTGCATTCTCGGTGCGGTGCCCCGTTCTCGTTGATGCAAGGCCCAGGCGCGTGTGATGGACTTGCGATCCAATGAAAGGCGGTGAGTGCCGGTCAAGCGACAGCTGCGACATTGAACCTGACCTAGTTTGGGACGATTGCTTCTTGGAACTCGCGGTCGAGTGAGTTCCTCATCCATTGCTGAAAGGAGCAAGAAATGGTAGCTTTCTTTACGGCTCTTCAAGACGTCCTCACCAAAATGGGCGCCTCGGTGATGCTTCCCATCATCATCTTTATTTTGGGATTGATCTTGGGCGCTAAACCGGGGAAGGCCTTCCGATCCGGTGTGACGATTGGTATCGCCTTCGTCGGTATCAATCTGGTGATCGGGTTGATGTGGACCGCCCTCAGCGATGTCGCGCAAGCGATGGTAACACGGACGGGTGTCCACCTCACCGTGGTAGACGTGGGTTGGCCCTCGGCGGCGGCAATCGCCTTCGGCTCCAGCGTCGGCACGTTCGTCATCGCCATCGCGATCATCGTCAATTTGATCATGCTGTTTGCGCGGCTGACGAAGACGTTGAACATCGACGTCTGGAACTATTGGCATTTTGCCTTCGTCGGGTCGCTCGTGGTTGCCGCGACCGGCGACCTCTGGATGGGCATCTTCGCGGCAGCGATTTCAGCCGCCTTCATGCTCTTCCTGGCAGACTGGATGGCGCCGGGTATCCAGGATTACTATGAAATCCCCGGTCTGTCGATCCCTCACGGTACCACCGCACCCTTCGCGTTGATCGCGATCCCAATCAACTGGGTCCTCGAACGCATCCCGGGTCTCGACAAACTCGAAGCCGATCCCGAATCGGTACAAAAGCGATTTGGCGTTTTCGGAGAACCGGTGATCCTCGGTCTGGTGATCGGTCTCGTGCTCGGCATTCTCGGCTTTTTGGATTTCAGCGATATTACGGCGTCCATCATCAAGATCCTCACTACCGGCATCAATCTCGCTGCCGTCATGCTCTTGCTGCCGCGCATGGTGCAGATCTTGATGGAAGGATTGATTCCCATCTCGGAATCCGCGCGCGAGTTCATGCAGAAACGTTTCGCGGGACGCGAGGTCTACATCGGTCTGGACTCGGCGATCCTGATCGGCCATCCCGCGGCGATCTCGACGGCACTCGTCCTTGTCCCGATTACGGTCTTGCTCGCGGTCATCCTGCCCGGCAATCGCGTTCTGCCCTTTGCTGACCTGGCGGTGATCCCCTTCGTCGTGGCCGGCTTCGCGCCGATCACGCGCGGCAATATCGTCCGCATGATCATTATCGGTGCGGTCGTCATCGCGATCGGATTCTACGTGGGCACGTTCATGGCGCCCCAGTTCACGCAAGCGGCGGTGGCGGCGAACTTCAAGATGCCTGCCAATGCCACGCAGATCATCAGCATCGCCGATGGGTTCAGCTGGTGGCCCTTGCTCGTGATGGTGGCAGCCTTCGCACTCCAGTGGGTGGGCTTGCTCGCGATCCTGGTCGTGCTAGCCGTGCTGATCTTCTTCTACCTGCGCAATCCGCGCGCTTGGGAACTCGTCGCCGGCGCGCCCAAGGCAGAAGCGCCGGTAGCCGCCACCGCGGCGACACCGGCCAAATAGCGTCCTCGGACACGTCCGAAATGAGGGGGCAGGCATTGAGTCTGCCCCCCTTTGTGCAGTTGGATCGGAAAGGGTTACAGGTTCGATGATTCGCGCAATGCTGCACGGCATGTTGGGCGACTACGGAGATGCCATCGTTAATTTCATGGTAGAGCATCCGGTGGCAATTGCCGTTTTCCTTGGTCTCTGGATGGGACTCATCCTCGCGGCAAAACTGCAGTTGCGTCGCATCAAACGCGAGACTGTCCGCTTTGTCGTTCGGGAGGGCACGCTCGCCCTCGCCAGGAACCCGAACCTGACCGCGGCACAGTTGTTCGATCTACTCTTTCCGCGATGGTCTGTGGAAGTGAGTCGCTGGGCGTGGTTTATTCCGCACCGCTGGGAATTATGGCCGGTGCCCGCGCGGCTCGCCGCGATCGAGCAGAAATTCCAGTTCTCGCCCGCTTGGCTGGAACAACTCTTGCAGCAACAGGGCATCTTGAAACGCGGGGCAGGTGATGATCATGGATCGCCCGCCTGAAGATAACTCCTGGGTCAAAACCGACCTCGTCATGGCGCCTCTGCACGCGCAGAATGCATTTGAGGCGATCACGCTCCTGGGCTCGCGGCTTTACGCGGCTGGCTACGTCAGGGAGAGTTTTGTCCCAGCTGTCATCGAACGCGAGAAGAAATTTGCCACTGGCTTGCCCACGGTCGGCATCCAAGTCGCCATTCCCCACACGGACGTAGAACACGTCTTGCGGGATGGGATCGCCGTGGGGGTGCTGGATTCACCGGTGACCTTTGGTGAGATGGGTAACCCGGAGGGCACGGTCGAGGCTCAGATTATCTGTCTGCTGGCCGCCACCCGTGCCGATCAGGTCGTGATTCTGTTGCAGAATCTTGCGGAGATGTTTCAGAATCCGGAAGTCCTCCAGCAGATTGTTGCGGTCCAGGACCCCGTACGGATCGCGGCGATTCTTAACTCCCACCTCAAGACAGTGAAGGAGGTTTCATGAACAAGACGAAAAAAGTGCTCGTCGCCTGCGGCACTTCGATTGCGACCGCGACGGTCGTCGCCACCAAGGTGCGCGAGATCGGGCAGGAAATCGGCGTCACGGTGAACACTTTGCAATGCAAAGCTGCTGAAGCGCGAGCCAAAGTGGGAACCTTTCAGCCCGATTTGGTGGTGGCCACGACACCGGTGCCTAAGGACTTGGGAGTCCCTGTTCTTAATGGCGTCGCCTTTTTGTCGGGCGTTGGGATTGATAAACTGAAGCAGGATATTATCAACGCGCTCCGGGCTTAGCGCCCATTTCGCCGCAACCGGTAAGGCAATCAAGACGCTATGCCACGCAAACCCCCAAACGATGACTTGATCTTAGAGGCAGCGCGTCTCTATTATGAAGGTGGCTTGGATCAAGCGCAGGTTGCAAAGCAGATCCAAGTTTCGCGTTCGTATGTTTCGCGTTTGCTCACCGAGGCGCGCCAGAATGGCCTCGTCGAGATTCGCGTGCGCCATCCGCTGCCCGTCGCTGAAGATTTGCAGGACACATTGGCGAAACGCTTTGGCTTGCAGGAAGCGCGAGTTCTCGCGCTTCAGGATTGGGACTACCCGGAAACATTGAAGCGACTTGGAGCGTTAGCCGCGCGGTTTCTTGAATCGGCGTTGCGTCAGCATGATCGGCTGGGCATCGGATGGGGCACCGCCATCCATGCGACCGTCCAAGCATTCAACCCGCATCGGTTCCTCACCGCGCAAGTCATACAAATGATTGGCGGTTTGGGTGCGACCAATCCTGAAATTGACGGCACCGATCTGGCGCGGCGTTTGGCAGAGAAACTGGGCGGCCCCTATCGTTACCTTCAAGCCCCGCTCGTTGTAGAGAGCGCAACGGTGTGCGCGGCGCTGATGCGGGGGCCTTCGATTAAAGAGGTGCTTGCGCTTGCGCGCAAGGCGCGTCTCGCGGTCATTGGCATTGGAACGATCAACAAGACCTATTCGAGCCTTTTGCGGGCAGGATTTGTAACCGAGGTCGCTCTGCGCGATCTCGAAGAGCACGGTGTGGTCGGCGACGTCTGCTGCCGGCACTATGATCTTAGTGGGCGTATAGTGGACGTTGAACTGAATGAGCGCGTAGTGGGGATCGATATCAAGTCATTGAAGCGTATCCCTTGTATCGTCGGCGTGGCGGGCGGAATCGCAAAGGCGCCGGCGATTCTGGGTGCCTTACGCGGTCATCTCGTCAATGTGCTCATCACCGACGACCGGACTGCCCGCGAGGTTTTGCGCTTGGATGATGAATCCCATCCGAGTTCAACGTGACTGAATGATATGATACGGGCGGAGAACACAATTGAGGATTAGGAATGACAATTCCAATTTTGCAGGCAACTAGCCTCACCCAATCACAACAGATTGAGATGCTGGAGCAGATGTACCGCATTCGGGCGTTTGAGGAAAAGGCAGATGAGCTTTTTGCGCTAGGGCGAGTGCACGGCACGATGCACCTTTCGATTGGTCAAGAAGCGGTCGCCGTCGGTGCCGGCGCGGCGCTCAAGCCCGATGACTATGTGCTGAATCATCACCGCGGGCACGGTCACTGCATTGCCAAAGGCGCGGACATCAACTTCATGATGGCCGAGTTTATGGGCAAAGCCACGGGACTGTGCAAAGGACGCGGCGGTTCGATGCATATCGCCGATGTCGAGCGCGGCAATTTAGGGGCGAATGGTATCGTCGCCGGCGGAATTCCGATTGCCGTCGGCGTTGGACTCTCCGTCCAGATGCAGCGACAAAGCCGAGTGGTTTTGTCGCTCTTTGGGGATGGCGCCGTCAATGAGGGCGTGTTTCACGAATCTATGAATCTGGCGGCCATTTGGAAATTGCCAGTGGTCTTCCTCTGCGAAAACAATCAATACGCGATGTCCATGCCGGTCGCTAGAGCATTTCCGATCCACCCGCTTTCCAAACGCGCCTGCGCTTACGATATGCCGGGAGAAACGGTTGATGGCAACGACGTGTTCGCGGTCCATGAAACAGTCCAGCGTGCGGCGGAACGCGCTCGAAGCGGGCAAGGACCGACTTTCATTGAATGTGTGACGTATCGTTGGAAAGGACACTCCAAGAGCGATCAACAGAAATATCGAACCCGCGAAGAACTGGAACAGTGGAAAGCGAAGGATCCGATTCAACGATTCGCCTCGTATTTGATCGAGACTCGGCAATTGACTGCCGAAGGGGTTGAGCAAATTCGTAAGCGCGCCAGTGACACCATCGAAGAGGCATTGCGATTTGCGGAGGCGAGTCCGGAGCCGGACGTGAATACCATCCTGGAAGGAGTTTACGCCTAGAGGCGCACTATGCGTGAGATCACTTTTGCGGAAGCGATTCGGGAAGCCTTACGACTAGAGATGCGCCGGGATTCGCGGGTGTTTTTGATCGGCGAAGACATTGGCGTGTACGGCGGCGCGTTTGGCGTGACTATAGGTTTGTTGGAAGAATTCGGCACGGAGCGTGTGCGCGACACGCCCATTTCGGAAGCAGCGATTACCGGTACTTGCATCGGCGCGGCGATCACCGGGATGCGGCCGGTCATGGAAATTCAGTTCATGGATTTCATCGCGCTCGCGATGGAGCAACTCGTTCTGCAAGCCGCCAAAATGCGATTTATGCTGGGCGGGAAAGTATCCGTGCCGATGGTTTTGCGCACGCCGGCTGGCTCGGGCACGGGCGCGGCGGCGCAGCATTCGGAAAGTCTGGAAGCCTGGTTCGTGCACATCCCAGGTCTAAAGGTCGTCATGCCATCCACGCCGCATGATGCGAAGGGTTTGCTGCTGGCCTCCATGCGCGATAACAACCCGGTGATTTTTGTCGAGCACAAGTTGTTATACAAGACGAAAGGATCGGTGCCGGAAGATGATTACGAGGTACCGTTGGGAGTCGCGGAGGTCAAGCGACCGGGGCGCGACGTAACTATCGTCGCCACTTCGATTATGATACCGCGCGCCTTGTCCGCCGCGACGAAGTTGGCGGCGGAAGGCATCGAAGTCGAAGTCGTAGACCCGCGCACGCTCAAGCCGCTCGACACAGATACGATCAGCGCGTCGGTCAGCAAGACCGGGCGCGTGCTGATTGTCCACGAAGCTTGCAAGACGGGTGGAATTGGCGGCGAACTCGCCGCGCAGATTGCCGAATCAGACGCACTGTTCTATCTGAAGGCGCCGATCAAACGTCTGGCGGGACTCGACATACCTATTCCGTACAATCGCACTCTCGAGCGCCACGCGGTGCCGCAAGAAGAAAACATTGTTGAAGCGGTGCGCGACCTGATGGCGGCGGGATAGAGGTAGATTATGGCAACTCCGGTAATTATGCCTAAACTGGGATCTACGATGGAGGAGGGCACCATCGTCCGTTGGTTCAAGCAAGAGGGTGAGCGCGTCGAAAAGGGTGAGCCCTTGGTTGAAGTGACGACGGACAAGGTCAACATGGAAGTCGAATCGCCAGCATCTGGCATCCTGCGCGCGGTCAACGCCGAGCCCGACCAGGTGGTGCCAGTAACGCAAGTCATCGCGTACATTGCTGCGCCAGACGAGACGGTCGAAGAACCTGCACCCACCACTCTTGCTGGCGAGGCGATTCAATTCGAAGCACCGGTTCCCCCAATCGCTCGCGAAAGCGAGAAGGAACAAATCTCGGCTTCGCCGCAAGCCGGCGAAGTGGCAGCCACTCCAGTCGCGCGGCGGATGGCGAAAGAACTGGGCATAGACCTCGCGACAATTCAAGGCAGCGGTCCGCGCGGGCGAATCACCGAGACGGATGTGCGTGCCGCTGCGGAAAAAGCGCGTGCTCGGGCGCCAATGCCGGCTGCACCGAGTCCCGCCAAGGCCATCCCGCTGGTCGGACGCCAAAAGATCATGGCGGAGCGAATGAGCAAGAGCGCGCGAGAAGCTCCGCATATCATACTAACGATTGAGGTTGACATGAGCGCCGCTGAAAAAAAGCGGGGCGCGGCGTCTTACACGGCGCTCATCGCGCAGTGTGTTGCCCAAGCCCTCGAACAACATCCGCTTCTCAACGCGACGCTGCAGGATCAGGAGATCGTGCTGAACTCCAGCATCAATATCGGGATCGCGACGGATACGCCCGACGGATTGATCGTGCCGGTAGTAAAAAATGCGGATCAGAAATCGCTGACGGCGCTCGACTCGGAGATCAACGACCTGGCACAGCGCGCCCGCGCTGGCCAACTGACGCTCCCGGACATCGAGAGGGGAACATTCACTATCTCGAATCTCGGAATGTTTGGCATCGAAGAATTTCACGCGATCATCAACCCGCCGGAGAGCGCGATCCTGGCGGTGGGTGCCATTGTGAGGCGTCCGGTTGCGGTGGGCGATCTGATCGGCCTGCGACCCGTGATGAAAATGACACTCTCGGCGGATCATCGCGTGTTAGATGGCGCAGCCGCCGCGCGCTTTTTGCAAGACCTCAAGATCGCGTTGGAGCAGTAACTACTACAGCTCGGCGTAAATCCTTCGGTAGTTATCTGGGTCGATTTACGCACAAGAACGCCTCTGGAAACTACCGAAGGATTTCTGCCCACGTGTACTACTTTCGCAATGCAAGAACTCAACATTACGATTCGCAACAAAGTTGGTTTGCACGCGCGACCCGCCGCGCTCTTTGTCAAAGCCGCCAAAGGGTTCAAGTCCAAGATTCTCGTTAGTAAAGATAATCGCGTGGCGGATGCCAAGAGTATATTGAACGTCCTCACTTTGGGCGCGGGACAAGGCGCCAACGTGACTTTGCGCGCGGAAGGCGAAGACGAAGCAGACGCGATTGGGGCACTGAAAGATTTGATTGAGAGTAATTTTGGGGAACCAGAATAGACAGCGAGCTTCTACGATGCAAAGTCTCAAGGGCATCCCGGCTTCTGAAGGAATCGCCATCGGCCCGGCATTCGTTTATCACCCCGTGGCGATTTCTGTTGAGCGGCACGTTGTTGCGGATACCGAGGCTGAACTTGCGCGCTTTCACGCGGCGGTCGAACGCTCGAAGGAACAGTTGGTGCAAGTCCAGCGTGAGGCGCAAGCCACAGTCGGCTCCAACACCGCGGCGATCTTCGAGGCGCATCGAATGTTTCTTGAGGACCCAACTCTCTTGGACGCGATCGAGGAGCGCATCCGGGGAGGACAGAACGCCGAGGTGGCATTGGCGGACGGCATCAATCTCTTTGCCGCGATGCTCGCCGCGCTAGACGACAGCTATCTGCGCGAGCGCGCTGCGGATGTGCACGATGTCGGTCAGCGTGTCCTCCGCGTGCTGGCCGGCGTGGAGGAAAAAGCGCTGTCTTCGATCCACACACCGGCGATAGTCGTCGCCCAAGACCTCACGCCTTCGGATACCGCGCAGATGAACAAGGAATTGGTTCTCGGATTCTGCACGGCGTCTGGCGGCACGACCTCACACACTGCTATATTGGCTCGCATGATCGGTCTGCCGGCGATTGTTGGCGCGGGCGATCAAGTCCTACAGATTCAGCAAGGCGAAACGATCATCTTGGATGGCACAAGCGGGGAAGCGATCTTGGCGCCTGATGACGCGACGTTGTCCATATATCGCGAACATCGTGTGGCTTGGGTTGCCGCACGCGAAGCGGCGAAAGGTGCAGCGCAGTTGCCTGCCGTCACACGCGACGGACATCGCTTTGAAATCGTCGCCAACATCGGCGATGCCGAATCGGCAAAGAGCGCGTTGGAATTCGGCGCGGAGGGAGTCGGCTTACTTCGCACGGAGTTTCTCTTCCTGGACCGCGCCGCGATGCCAAGCGAAGAGGAACAATATCGCGCGTACCTCGAGGTGGCGAAGGTGATGGGCAAGCGTCCCGTAATCGTTCGCACGCTCGATATCGGCGGCGATAAACCAGTTCCGTACTTGAATCTGGGTCAGGAAGCAAATCCTTTCCTCGGCTGGCGCGCGATCCGCATCTCGCTGGCACAGCCGGAACTTTTCAAGACGCAACTGCGCGCAATTCTCCGCGCCGGCGCTGGCTACAATCTCAAGATCATGCTCCCGATGATCGCAACGCTCTCTGAGATAAAGCAAGCAAGGCGGTTGCTCGACGAAGCGCGGCAGGAATTGTCAGAACGCCGGATTGAATTTGCCGAGTCAATTGAACTGGGAATCATGGTCGAAATTCCCTCCGCCGCGATCACGTCCGACCTCCTGGCGCCGGAGGTTGATTTTTTCAGCATCGGCACGAACGATCTGACGCAGTACACGCTGGCGTGTGACCGAACGAACACGCGCGTCGCCGGCCTCTACGATCATCTGCATCCATGCATCCTGCGCTTGATTCGAACCGTGATTGAAAATGGCCACAGGTTTGGCAAGTGGGTCGGTGTGTGCGGCGAGATGGCGGGCGACCTCGACGCAATCCCGGTTCTCGTCGGTCTCGGTCTCGACGAATTCAGCATGAGCGCCGCCACCATTCCGGCGACGAAGAGCCTGATTCGCCAACTCGACCTTGGGGCGATGCGGGAATTAGCAGAACAAGTACTGAATGTCGCCACGGCTGAACAAGTGCGTTCCCTCGTCCGAGCAGCGGCGACCAATCCCAGGGCGTGACATCTCCGAACGGTAACCGGATGAGTGACAAACTGAGCGCGATCCGCGCGCTGGTGATCGATGTAGATGGTGTGCTGTGGCTGGGTCGTCAGATCCCCCGGGTGTCCCTGCCTTTTTCGATTTCCTGCGCCACCATCAGATTTCTTTTGTCATCGCCATGAACAATGCCACACGTCCGGCGTCCGAAATCGTTGACCAACTGGCGATGATTGGTGTCTCGATTGATGAGAGCCACATCCTCACCTCCGCCAAAGCGACGGCATTGTTCTTGCCGCGCGTCACGGCGCGCGGCGCGCGTGTGTTGGTGGTTGGCAGCGTAGAATTGGCGAAAGAGTTGGCGAGCGCCGGCTATCAGCTCGTTGAGCAGAATGCAGATATCGTCGTCGCCGGTCTTGGCGCTCACCTACGAGAAGCTCAAGCGCGCGGCGCTGTAGATTCGCCGTGGCGCCACATTCGTCGGCCCGAATGGCGACAAAACTTACCCTACCGATGAAGGTCTTATTCCCGGGGCAGGCACAATTCTTGCCGCGCTCCAAGCCGCTACAGATATAGCGCCCATTGTCGTTGGCAAGCCGGAGCGTGCGATGTTCGATATCGCGGTCGAGAGGATGGGTGTGCCGCGCGAAACAACAGCATCGCTGGGAGATCGCCTGGACACAGACATCGAAGGTGGACAGCGCGCTGGTTTAAGGTCGATTCTGGTTCTCACCGGCGTAACCTCGCGCGAGGCACTGGCACAAGCGGCGATTCGCCCTGACTTTGTGTTTGAAAATCTCGATGCCTTGCGCGAAGCATGGCGACATGATTCCTGGGCTGGCTGAAACCCCCATCCGTGCGGAATTTGACTCCAACTGAACTTGTGTTGGCTCAAAACCTCGTCCGTCTCCGTCTAGACGGCACTGCTGATTCAGGTAGCGAGCCACACGGCGAACCGGTTGCGGAGAGCCGAAGAATAATGTCGTCACGAAATGAGCGTGTCACCCAAGTCATCGGTTACGTCGAGAACGAATTTGATGAGCCGATATCGCCTGAACGGTTTCGGGATACCGAGCCCCATGTCCACGTCGACGCTTCCCTTGCCGAGGGAATTGGAGGGTCTACAACCCGCGCATCAGATTATGGTCATTTTCTACTTACGTCGTTCCAAGGACCAGGCGTGGCGGCAGCATCCGTACGGCGACAAGAGCCAACCGCTACGCGGCGTTTTCACCTTGAAGAGTCCCCACCGGCCCGATCCGATCGGTGTCACCGTCGTGGACCTGCTGGGGGTTGACGGAAATGCGTTCCGCGCAAAGGGTCTCGACGCGATCAATCGAACCCCGGTCCTGGATCTGAGGCTGACGATGTCTGGAAAGCCCGTGATCCGGGATTACGAGAGGTGGTACGGGGCGGAGGGACAGACCGCCAATGACGCGGAATGCGAATTACCACGGCCGACTTTGCTGGCGAGCGAACCGTTCTGGAGATCGGCACCGGCACCGGTCATTTTGCGCGTTGGATGTACGAGCCAGCCTGCGGGTAACTGGCCTCGACAGTTCCGTGGAGATGCTGACGGAAGCGAACAGGCTCGGCGGGGCACAGCTTGTGAGAGCCGACGCCAATGCTTTCCCTTCGCCGGCAGCGCGGTTGACGTTGGGGTTTTGATTGCCACGCTCGAATTCCTTGGCGATCCGATCACCGCGGTGCGTGAGGCTGCGCGCGTGGCACGGCGCGGACTCGCACCGGGCGTGCTGAACGCCTGGCATCCGTGGACGTGGCGGTGAAAGTGAGCGGGTTCGTCTTTATGGCATGCCGCGCGATTCTATGCTCCCTTCGAACTGACGCGATTGGTGAAACGCGCCGTTGGTCCGCTCGCGGTGGAGATCAATTGGCGTACGACGATACTGCTGGTGCGGTTTGAGCCACGCCGCTCGCGGCTACCATTTGGCGCGTTCATCGGATTGCGAGTAAAATTCCGCCAGGAGGAATGAATGACCATGCAAATCAAACATTCGCTGCAAGTTCCCGCCGAGCCCGTGGAGAATGCTCCCGGCGTGACGCGTCGCTGGCTTTGGTCTGCGCCTGACGGCGCGCCGACCTTTGCGTTACGGTTGTTCGAGGTGCAGGCGGCTGCAGCAACACCTTACCACGCCCATCCCTATGAACACCAAGTCTATATTCTAAGCGGTCAAGCCAAATTGCGCGGTGAGACGCAGGAACATACGCTTGGTCCTGGCGACACTGCCCTCGTATTGCCGAATGAGTCGCACCAATTCGTCAACACCGGAGCCGAGGTGCTGCGTCTTTTATGCGGCATTCCCCTTCCGCGCAAATCTGTCAACTTGACGGTGCAGGTCAGCCTTTATCCGTTGCGACAATCTCGTCTAGGGCCGTCGATTGATAGGGCACTCGAGCTGTGGCGCTCTCGTGGATTGCAGATACAACCCGGTCCGATGAGTACGCTCCTCGCGGGGGACGATGCTTCCGTGTGGGCGGCAGTGCGAGATGCCTTTGCGGTAGCGGCCGCGGAAGGAGAGTGCACGATGGTAGTTACAGCCTCAAATGCGTGCCCTTGGCCGCCAAGCCCGTAGCGCTGCACAGCGAGTACCCGCGTGCGCCTCGCTTCACGCGACCACAGTATGGAAAAAGTTATTGGCAATACCCAACACAGACAGTTACCAGACGGGAAGGACCAATGACGTGCGTTGGCTGTTGCCATTATCTTTGATATACTGGTAGAGGCACTTGAAGCCTTTGCCAATAACTCTGACGCCAAGATTGTCCATTGCCAACAGCTTCGATTCTCATTGGCATTATCCTCGATGCCAACTGGCTTGGTAGCACCACAGAATAGCGTGGAGTCAGCGGAATTTGCTTTCCAAGCAAGGTTGTGATAAGAAGGTTGTTCGTGCCAACGGCTTGTGCTGGCACAGTTTTCGCTTGGAGACCATCCGATGACATTGAAGTTTATGGAACAACTGCCCCTCCGCCCTGATCTGGTGGCTTGCCCATACTGTGGCGCTGACGACCGTACCGGCATTCACTCCCGCCCAGAACGTCGCTTGATTTGCCATGCCTGCAAGCGCACGTTCGCCGAAACCAAAGGTACGCCCCTGTATGGCTTGCATTATCCCATCTGGGTCGTGGTAATGGTGCTGACCTTGCTTGCCTTTGGATGCCCGCTCCAGGGCTGTTGCAAAGTCGTCAGGCGCGCCCCACGATCAGGTCGAAGGCTTGT
>DYKY01000119.1:7113-12612 GCA_020722365.1 Thermoflexus sp. | reverse complement strand
GAGGGGCTAAACTCAAGCCGCCCACGAGGGGCTAAACTACGTCTCTCCGACAGGCTGCTAGCGAAAGAACGCCTGCCCCTGGAATGTGAAAGCGTCTCCCGCCTTGGCTATGCAGCACGGGCGCATGGGCGGCAGGGCGTCTTCCGGGCCAAAATAGCGCGCTTCCACAGTCTCTTCCAAATCCGGGCGGAGTTCCCCGCTCACCACCCGGCACTCGAAGAAAAGCGTCACCGGCTGCACCTGATCGCCGTTGGGATAGGCGAAGGCATACGCCGGATTGGTGTAGACGCCGATGAGCGTCACCGGCTCGACCTCCAATCCGATCTCCTCGCGCACCTCGCGCTTGACCGCCTCCGCCGCTCCTTCGCCCGGTTCGATCATCCCGCCGGGGAAGCTCCACAGGTTGTCCCCATCGGTGCGCCGCAGCAGCAAGATGCGCCCTTCCGCATCGCGGATGCACGCGCCTGCGGCGGGCGTCAACAAGAGAGCGTGCCCGACGCACTTGCGGAGGTTGGCGAGATACCCCGGTGTTTCACTGGATGCCATCTTGAACTCCTCACAAACGTGTTAGCGGCGACAACGGCACGCGCACTAATTGGCCGTTCTCGTCCTTGCGCACGTGGTACAGATTCTCCAGGCTTTTGGCGCGATCAATGAACAGGATACCCTCCAGGTGATCGAGTTCATGATGTACGAGTACGGCGTCAAAGCCATCGAAGACTCGATCAAAAGCCCGCCCGTCCTTATACAAGCCCACCACGCGCAAGTGATGCGGGCGCACGGTTTCGCCGTAGAGACCGGGGAAGCTGAGGTGCCCGTCGAAATCGGGGGCTTCGTCCCCCGCCTCGACGATTTGGGGGTTGATGAGCGGGAGCGGTGGGTCGGGTTCGACCTCGCTGTTCGGCTTCCCGCCCAGACGCACGACCACGATCCGCTGCCGCGCGCCGATTTGGGGGGGCCGCCAGCCCCACGCCCTCAGGGTGCGCGTTCAGGGTATCCACCAGGTCTTGCGCCAATTTCAGGGACTGGGCCGGATACGCTTCACCAGGATGCACTTTCTGCGCAGGATTTCCTTGCCCTCAGGGTAGACAACGATACTTCTAGCGGTCATAGGCTTCTCCCAACGCTGCCCAGTCTCGTAAATAGCGCGCCCATTTGGGACAGCCTATTCGCTCCCCGGCTTGCGCCGGCTGAGTTTTCTCAAATAGAAGCTATGGCTGCCATATTCTGTCTCAACCAGTTGCTCCTGCGCCACCAACCGGCGCACTACATCCCACGCCGCGCCCACGCGCCCCAGGAACGCGGCCACCGCGTCTTCCCGCATGGGATGTACCGCGGTGATGCTCAACAGGTCCTCCTCGACGTTGCCGGTGAAAGCGAAGGCGTTGCCCTCGTAGCCGATCAGATACTCCACGTGCGCGACGCGCTCGCTCAGGATTTGATAGGCGCGATTGATGACGTCTTCCTCCGGCGCCGAGGTCCATGGCTCGGCGGGCGGCCGCGTGGGAATGGACACATACGCCTGCGCCGGCTGCAACCGCGCCAGGAAGTCGGCCACCTCGCGCATGGTCTCCTCCCCATCGTTGACGCCGGCGACGAGCATCGTCTCCGTCACCAACGCGCCGTCGTAATGCCGGGCGAATTCGAGCATCCCCTCCTGGATGGCGGCCAGGTCGAGCTTCCCGTGGGGGCGATCCACCCTGCGCCAGGTCTCCTCCGTGGCGGCGTCCGCTTTGAGAGAAACCCAATCGGCCTGCGCCAGTTCCTCTCTGACGTCCGCGCGCCAGATGAGCGAGGCGTTGGAGATCACGGCGATCTTGATGCCGAGGGGCTTCAGCAGCGCCATCTCGCGGCCCAGGTTGATGTCCAGGGTCGGTTCGCCATCGGGGACGAAGGTGAGGTAGTCAATCGGCTCGCCCCTCGCCTGAGCGTCCGCCACTTTGCGCTGCACATCCGCCGCCAGTTCTTCCGGGGTGTAGAAAGGTTGACGATCAATTTGCATCTTGAGCGTCGCGCCCAACTGGCAGTACACGCACGCATAAGTGCAAATCTTGGGCGGAATGTTGTTGATGCCCAGGCTTTTCCCCAGGCGTCTGGACGGTACGGGGCCAAATGCAATCATGGTTTGCTTCCTCTGAAAATAGGCTCAACGGATTTAACGGATTAAACGGAGAAAAAGCAGACATTTCATACTCTCCGCTTGTATGTCTTTTGCAAGGCCGGGCTGCGCTCGATGATGCTGTCGGCAATCGGAACGAAATCCGCAGCGTCATACGCCTCAATGCGCCCGCCATCGCAATGCAGCGCCAACTCAGGATCAAGGGGAATCCGGCCGAGCAGCGGCACGTCCAACCTCTCGGCCATAGCCCCGCCCTGGCTTGGCCCGAACACTTCGATCCGCTCGCCGCACTTGGGGCAGAGGATGTAGCTCATGTTCTCGATCAGGCCGAGGATGGGCGCGCCTAACTGTTGCGCCATCCCTGCCGCTTTTCGCACAACCATGCCCGCCAGGTCCTGCGGTGACGTGACCAACACGACACCGCTCAACGGGATGGACTGCATCACGGTCAACGAGGCGTCCGATGTGCCCGGCGGCAAATCCACCACCAGGTAGTCGAGATCGCCCCACACCACGTCATTCCAGAATTGCTTGATCGCCTTGCTGATCAGCGGCCCGCGCCAGACCACCGCCTGGTCTTCGTTAGGCAGCAGCAGGTTGATGGACATGACCTTGATGCCTGTCTGTGTCTTCACCGGTTGAATCCCCAACGGACTCATTAGCGGGTTCTCGTGCAGGCCAAACATCATCGGCTGGCTGGGGCCGGTGATGTCGGCGTCGAGGACGCCGACGCGCAGCCCGCGCCGTTGCAGCGCCACGGCCAGCAAGGCCGTCACCAACGATTTGCCGACGCCGCCCTTTCCGCTCAACACGGCGATGACGTGGGTGATCTTATTGACAGCCTGCGCAGTGGGAGGCGTTCCACCGGTCTGCGCCATGAACGCCGCGCGCTCCTGCTGCCCCATTTCGACAAAGTCCACCTGTACCTTAAGATGCGCGTCCAGGGACACAAGCGCCTCCTGGATACTGCGCGTCAGATCGTCTTTGATGGGAATTTCCAAAAAGGGGACAGCCACCACCACCCGGACGGCATTGTCCTGGATGGTGACCTCCCTGATCAGGTTTAGCCCCACGAGATCTTGCTTTATTTCGGGGTGTATCACGGTATGTAGGTGTTGATAGAGTTGTTCTTCAGTCACCATGCAAATTTCCTCCGACTTGCACCAATGTTAATGCCGCCGGCCCTGGTCACATCAGGGCCGGCGGCAGCAAGAAAGCGCTTTACTCGTTGCTCAGTTCTGTCAGCCGTTGTTTTACAGCATCCAACTGCGCCTGTAACTGCTCCGCTTGTGCCTTGAGCATCGCGGACTCGTTCACCGGCGGCGGGGGCGCTCCCCACCAGCCGAAGCGCAACCACCCTGGTTGCCCGGTCGCGCGCGCCCAATTTCGCCAACCCCAGCCACGGCCAAACCCAAAACCGAAGCCCAGACGTGGCTGATCCGTGGGGGCACAGCCGCCTAGCCCGCGTCCCGTGCGTGGCCCCAATCCTTCTGGTCCGGTTCTATCTCCACCTGGCATAATTCACCTCCTGGAAAATCTTGACACCTCACCATCACGCTCGCCGTCCCCGTCCGCCGCCCCGGATGCCACGTCCGAAAGCGCGGAAAGGGTTCAGCCAGCGCGTAAGTCCAAAGCCGCCCACGGGCCGGCCCTGGAGTCCCACGTACCCATACGGTCGACCACCTTTGGGATAGGCGACCGCGCAATAGCCTTGACCGCGGCCAGTCATTGCACCTGCGCCACGCGGTCCGGTTCCATCGAATCCAGGCATGTTCTTACCTCCTTTTGCACTGCCTTCAGTCTTGATTGAGTTACCTCTATTTTACACCTCTAGTAACAAATTGTCAATAGATGGGACGCTATCGAAGATGGCCTGCGCTTCGTTTCCGAAAACCTCAGCGAGCAGCACGTCGCTGCCCTGCATTCGGGCCAGAAAGCCGCGATTACGCTGCGAACCTGCCCGGAAACCCCGCTCGAAGGCGCCTTCGAAGGCCATCATCCCGCAGGTGAAAGCGGCGGAGGCCTCCGATGCGCGCTTCACCGTCCACGTGCGTCTCGATCCCACCGACCTTTCGCTGCTGCCGGGTTCCGGCGAATCAACACACCTGACAGGTTTTCCTAAACCTGTCAGGTGTCGAATCGGCGTATCCTCTGGTAATCCTCCAAATCTACGTACCTTTTCACCGTCCCCGCTTCCACCGCCCACACCCTCGTGGCGAACTGCCGGATGAAGTACCGGTCGTGGACGACCGCCAGTACCGTCCCCTCGAAGGCCGTCATCGCCTGCTCGAAGCTGGTGCGGCTGGGGATGTCCAGGTGGTTGATCGGCTCGTCGAGCAGCAGACAGTTGCACCCACTCGCGACCAGCCGGGCGAGGACCAGGCGCGCGCGTTCACCGTAGCTCAGGCTGCCCACCGGCGTGAAGACGTCGTCCCCCGCGAAGAGGAAGTAGTGCAGGAACGAGCGCACGTCCGTGTCGGACATCGCCGCTATCTGGCGCAGCGTGTCGAAGGGCGTGCTGTTGGGATCGAGATTCTCCTGCTCTTGCGCGTAGTAACCGAGCTTGACGTTCGCGCCCAGGTGAATCGCGCCGGAGAGCGGCGCGAGCTGCCCGGCGATGGCGCGCAGCAGCGTCGTCTTGCCGCAGCCGTTCGGCCCGATAAGCGCCACACGCTCGCCCTGGCGCAACACTTGATTGACGTCGCTGACCAGCGGCGCGCCGTTGTAGCCCACCGCAACGTCTTGCAGCCGCAGCACATCTTGCCCGCTCTCCGGTGTGTTCACAAACTCCAGCTTCATCCGCCAGGTGGAGGTGGGCTTTTCCACGCGCTCCTCACTTTCCTGGTAGCGTTCGAGCCGCTTCTCGCGTGACGTCGCTTTCCTGGCGACTTTCTTCGCGTAGCGACGCGTCGTAGGATCGCCGGGCGTGGTGGTCAGCTCGACGCTCATCGCCTGCATCTTCGTGCGGTGGATGTCGGCCTGCAGGCGGCGGATCTCGGCCTGCTCGTCGCGCCACTGCGCCCACTGCTTCTCGCGCCGGCGCGTCCACGCTTCGATGTAGTCCGAGTAGGCGCCCGGATACGCGGTGACGGCGTGTGTCAGCGGATCGAGGTCGAGGATCTGCGTGACGGTGTTGTCGAGGAACGCGCGGTCGTGGGAGACGATGAGCGCCGCACCCCGGTAGTCCCGTAGCCAGCCTTCGAGCCATTCCAGCGCGCCGATGTCCAGGTGGTTGGTCGGTTCGTCGAGCAGGAGCACTTGCGGGTTCTGGATGAGCAGCCGCGCCAGGCCGAGCCGCGTCTTCTGCCCGCCGCTGAGATGGCGCACGGGCGTGTCGAGCGGCACGTCGTCCAGGTCCAGCCCGGCGAGGATGGCCTTGA
>DYKY01000119.1:0-7013 GCA_020722365.1 Thermoflexus sp. | reverse complement strand
GGCGTTCTTGTGGGCGTTCTTGTGGGCGTTCTTGTGGGCGTTCTTGTGGGCGTTCATACGGGCACAAGGCCCTAGACTACGGGACAACTGTGAACAACGACGAAAGTCATCCTATCCAAAAGCGGAAGAGGCGCAGGCCTTCGCTGACCAACGCGAAGTTGAGGTTGAACAGACTGCCCGCGAACGCCACCCATTGCCAGAATCCCCGGCTGACCGGGTTGTTGCCCATAAAGGTGATGAGGATGATGAGTAGGCTAAAGCGGCCCATAAGCCGCGCACTGTGCGCTGTACTCGTGGGGAGTGCCGGTTCCAGAATACCCCACCCATCGAGGCCTGGGATCGGCAGCAGGTTGAGAAACAGCGCGGTGAGTTGCAGGAAGGCGAGCAGTGCGATGCCTGCCCAAAAGTCGCGGTGCTGGTATAGTGCGTTGGCGGGCAACCCGATCATAAAGGGCAGCATGAGAATCAGGGCGCATATCGCGGTAGCGGCGGGACCGGCGGCGGAGGTGAGGCTGCGTTTCGCCTTGCTCTTGATTGCCCCGATGTCGATGTACACCGCGCCGCCCGGCAGCCCGATGCCGCCCATCGCCAGGTAGAGCAGCGGCAGGATGATGCTATAAGTGGCGTGGGTGTACTTGAAAGGGTTGAGGGTGAGGTAGCCCTTGTGGACGATGCTCTTGTCGCCGCCCCAGTACGCGGTCAACGCGTGGCCGAATTCGTGCAGCGACAGGCTGATCATCCACCCGCCGATGACGAAAAGTATAAACCCCAGTGTGTTCAGCGGCGCAGGAAGGCCGCCGCGATAGATGAGGTATCCCATGAGAACCGTCGCGCCCACTATCGCGCCGAACACCGGACCGATCTGTACCGGCGACTTTTGTTCTCGCGCTGCTGGATATAGCGATTCTTCGTCAAAATAGTCCATGTCTTCTCCTACCACGTTTTTTGCAGCGCCCGTAGATACGATGCCCACTGCTCCAGCCCTTCGTGCGGGGCCGGATAGTAGCCGTTGAGCTTGTAGACGCGCACCACTTGCGGCAGCAAATCCGTGACGACCTCGTAGTTGATGGTTTCGGCCCAAGCGCCGACCTCTTCAGCGGTAATTTCGTCGTCGCCCTGCGGGCCAATGGCGACGACTTCATCGCCGACGAGAACATCCGGAATCTCGGTCACGTCGACGATCATCTGATCCATGCAGATGCGCCCGCGAATCGGCGCGCGTTGCCCGTGGATGAGCATCGCGCCGCGATTGGAGGTCAGGCGCGGGTAGCCGTCACCGTAGCCCAGGGAGACCAGCGCCACGCGCATCGGAGCGGGAGCGATGAAGGTGCGCCCGTAGCTGATCGCGCTGCCCGCCTCGAGGTCGCGCACGTGAATGACGGTAGTTTTGAGCGAGAGAGCGCGACGCAGCGGAAAAGCGGGCGCGCTTGCCGGCGACGGCGCCATCCCGTAAATGAGCAGCCCCGGTCGGACCGCGGCCATGTGCGCCTCCGGCATCGTGACCAAAGCGGCGCTGTTGCACATGTGCGGAATCGGGATAGGGTAACCGAGGCGTTCCAGTTCGTCATGGACGGCGCGGAAGCGTTGTAGTTGGCGGTGGGCATCGCTCAGGTCTTCCTGGTCGGCTGTGGCGAAGTGTGAGAAAAGCCCCTCGAGCCTCAAGTTCGGCAGTGACGCGATGTAGCGGACAAAGTCCACGGCTTTTTCCGGTTCCAACCCATAACGGCTCATCCCCGTGTCGATTTTGACGTGAACGGGGGTGGGTTCCTCTGCGTGGGCCGAAATCAGCCGTGCGGTCTCCCAATCTACGAGCGTGGGGGTGATGTGGTTGCGCAGCACCAAATCCACGCCCGAGGGCGGCGTGTGCCCCATCAGCAGAATCGGCGCGGTGATGCCGCTTTCGCGCAGGGTCACGGCAACCTGGATGCGGTGGGCCGCCAGCCGACTGGCGCCTGCCTCCAGCGCCGTCCGTGAGACGGGCAGCAGGCCGTGGCCATAGGCATTCGCCTTCACGCTGGCGATGATCTCTACGTTCGGACCAACGAAGGCTTTGATCGCTTGGACATTATGGGCGATAGCATCGAGATCGATCTCCGCCCACGTGACGACACCGTCTGGAATCATAATCAATATATCCTCGACTCTCTATGGAATGGCGTACCCTAACGGTTACGCATCTCTCCATCATAACAGATTTTCACGAGCTTTCCAGACGGGCGCAAGCTGTCAGCAATCAGCCTTCAGCTTTGGCTGGCGCTTCAATAGGCTGACGGCTGATAGCTGACGGCTAAAGCTATGGCAGGATCATCGCTTCGCGCTCAGGTCCAACGCTGATGAAGGAGGCGGGCACGCCGGTCAGCTCTTCGATGCGGGTGATGTAGGCTTGCGCGGCGGCGGGTAGATCCTTGCGGTGGCGGGCGTGGCTGATATCCTCCTGCCAGCCGGGCAGTTCTTCGTAGATCGGACGGCAGCGGGCCAACACCTCCGCGCCCCATTCGGCGGGGAACCGCTCGATGCGTTCGCCATCCAATTCGTAGGCCACGGCGAGGCGCAACGTAGGCAGGTCACTGAGGATGTCCAGCTTGCTCACTGCAAAATCGGTCAATCCGTTGACCTGGGCGGCGTAGCGCAAGATGACGGCGTCGAGCCATCCACAGCGGCGGGGCCGGCCGGTGGTGGTGCCGAATTCGTGTCCCACCTCGCGGATGTGTTCACCGAGCGCATCTTCCAATTCGGTAGGGAAGGGGCCGGCGCCCACACGCGTGGTGTAGGCTTTAGCGATGCCGACAACCCGCACGACATCTTTGGGGCCGACACCCAGGCCCATCAACGCGCCGCCGCTGATCGGCGAAGAGCTGGTGACGAAGGGGTAAGTCCCCAGGTTGAGGTCGAGCAGCGTCCCCTGCGCGCCCTCGGCGATGACGTGTTTGCCTTCTGCCAGTGCCCGGCCCACCAATGCTGCTCCGTCCACCAGGTACGGGGCCAGCGCTTCGGCGGCTTGATGTAACTGTGACACAATCTGTCCCGCGGGCTGCGCCTTCAAACCGTAGAGGTGGACCAGGCGTTCGTTGTGGGCATCAACCAGCGCACCGGCGGCTTCAGCAAAGACGTTGGGTTCGCGCATCTGTCCGGCGCGCAATCCTACCCGCTGCGCTTTATCGGCATAGGTTGGGCCGATGCCGCGTTTCGTCGTGCCAATGGCCTCGTACCCGCGCCGGGTCTCCGATGCACCATCGAGCGCCTGGTGCGTTGGCAGCACGAGATGTGCAGCGGCGCTAAGTTTCAGATGCGCCGGGCTGACGTCCAATCCCAGATCGCGCAGCGTCTCCATTTCTCGCAATAGCGTCAGTGGATTAACCACTGTGCCCGCGCCGATGAGACAGGTGACGTGAGGATAGAGAATACCCGAAGGTACAAGGTGCAGCGCGAGTTTGTGTCCCTCCGCGATGACGGTGTGTCCTGCGTTGTCCCCGCCGTTAAATCGGGCAACGATGTCGGCCTGCGCCGCAAAATAATCGACGACCCGGCCTTTTCCTTCATCTCCCCATTGTGCTCCGACAATCACCGTGACTGGCATACTGTTCTCCTTTCGGCCGATTGAATTCTTGTTTCAGATCAAGAGGCTACCGCCTGTACCAGAACGACAAGGACTTTCTGAGATAGTTTTACCACAGATTTGGCGAAACTCCAACATATCAACAAAACTGCCACATAACGGTCACATAACGCAAACATAACTCATGACAATGTAGTTTATACTATTCATTGATAAAGTGGGAACCGGATGACCTCGATATTATAGGGTTGCTAGCCTTCGTATTCTTCGGGGTCAGCGGTACTGGTAGCGCCGACGATTGTGGCTGACCGGCGGTCAAGCAAACTTATTGTGGGACGCGGATTTACGCCAGAACTGGGATAGAGGGATCTACTTCTGGCGTAAATCCGTGGTTAATTATTTCCCGAACATCCTCTGTGTGGCACTCCTGGCAAGTGGGACTATGCTGAAGTCTGTAAGGCGTGTACGTCTCACGCGCCAGTGTGTCTTGCATAGACGTTATGCCCCAGGCAGGTCGGCGGCGGAGAAACTTTCCGGCAGGAGTTCTTCCAGCGTGCGCTGCCGATAGCTGCCATCGGTCCGCGCGATGAAGACCGGCATCGCTGGTGCGCCAAATTCCCGCATCACCTGACGACATGAACCGCAGGGCGTTCCGCCGTTTGCGGTGGCGACGGCGACGGCAAGAATGTGCTGTGCGCCCTCGGAGATGGCTTTGGTGATGGCGACGCGCTCCGCACAGATTGTCAGCGGATAGACGGCATTTTCGACATTGCAGCCTGTATACACATGCCCGTCATCGGCGAGCACGGCTGCGCCGACCGGATAGCCGGAGTAGGGGGCATAGGCGCGTTGCACTGCTGCGATCGCCTGTGCCACAAGCTGTGCCGCGTCAATTTCTGTGAATTCGTGAAGATTCGTGGTAGGCATCTTTTCAATCGCCAGATTCCTGCGGGTTATCGTCGAGGCGCTTGCGGATTCGCGCCGGCACGCCGTAGGCCACGGTGCGCGGCGGAATATCGTGTGTGACCACTGAGCCGGCCCCCGTCTTCGCCCCCGCGCCGATGTGCAGCGGCGCGACCAGCAACGAGTCCGAGCCGATGAAGACGCCGTCTTCGATGACGGTAGGATGCTTGTGTTCACCGTCGAAATTGCATGTGATTGTCCCCGCGCCGATGTTGACCTCCTTGCCCACTTGCGCGTCGCCTAGATAGCTGAAGTGTCCCATCTTCGCGTTGGGGCCGAGCGTGCTATTTTTCATCTCCCCAAAGTTGCCGACATGCGCGCCGGTACACACCCGCGCGCCTTTACGCAGGTGGCTGAAGGGGCCGATGTCGCTGTCGTCCTCCATCGTGGCGTATTCCAACACCGAAGCCAGTACCGTGCAGCGGTTGCCGATGGTGCATCCCTCGATCAGGCTGTTCGGGCCGATAGCGCACGCTTCGCCAATCGTGGTTTTACCGCGCAGATGCGTGTTGGGGTGGATGACGGTATCCGGCGCAATGGTCACGTCTGGGCCGATGTAGGTGCTCGCCGGATCGACGAGCGTGACGCCGGACAGCATCCACTGCCGGTTGATGCGCTCTCGCAGCGTCGCCTCGGCCAGCGCTAGATCGACGCGCGTGTTGATGCCGATGGCTTCGGTTGGATCGTCGACCATCAGCGTTTCCACCGTCTGGTCCGCTCCGACCGCCAGCGCAATCACGTCGGTGAGATAATACTCGCCCTTGTGCGGGCTTGGTTCGAGTTGTTCGAGGAATCGCCACAGCGTCTTGTTGGCAAAGATGCCGATGCCGCTGTTCATCTCGCGCAGGGCTGCGATGTCCGGCGTTGCCTCGGCTTCTTCGACGATGGCATGGACGCGCCCGTAAGCATCGCGCACGATACGGCCCAAACCGCACGAAACTTCGCCTTCAACGGTGAGGATGGTTGCCGCAGCCTGCCGCGTGATGTGCTGTTTCACCAGCCGGCGCAAGGTGGCTTCCTGCACGAGCGGCGTGTCGGCGTAGAGCACCAGGACGTGCTCGGCTTCTCCTTCGAGCAGCGACCGCGCTTGCAGCACAGCGTGCCCGGTTCCCAGCGGCTCCTGCTGGACGATATACCGGGCGCGTTCGCCCGCCCACGTGCGGATGGCCTCTTCTGTGTCCGGCGATACAACGAATACCGGCGGCGCGTCGGCGAGGCGCGTCGCCAGATCAAGAATGTGGGCCAACATCGGGCGTTCGCCTAAAGGATGCAGGATTTTAGGAAGGTGTGATACGAATCGTTCGCTCTTTCCAGCAGCTAAAATCACGACAGCCAGGCTCATAGACGGCTCCTTTGATTGCGTTTGAATGTACCCCTACATCAACGTGCTTCAATTATAGCATGGCAGCTATGCAAAGCAACCAATTTCGCTACTCTCCTCCCCCCGTCTACCGTCTGCCGTCTACCGTCTACTTTTCTCATTGCAAACGCACCTCTTTCAAGTATAATCGCTACAGGGAGATGCGATGATGGTATGGTTGGATGCGATAACTGAAAAGCTGCCCGGCCCGCTGCGCTTGCGAGTGCACGGGCGCAGTATGTTGCCCACACTACGTCCAGGGGATGAAGTCGTCGTCCAGCCGGTTGTGGCGGAGGCGCTCGCGCCTGGGGATTGGGTAGTCGTCCGCAACGCGCAGGACGCTTTTTTGCACCGTTACCTGGGATGCCGCGAGGGGTGCATTGTCACGAAGGGTGACGGCCACCGGGCGTTTGATCCGGTCTGGCCGCCAGACGCCGTTTTGGGCCGCGTCGTCGAAGCGCAGCGTGAAGGTCGCTGCTTCTACAACCGCACACCGGGTCAACTGCGGCGTGAGCGACTGTTGGCCGCCGGGCATCAAGCTCTCGGCGATGTGTGGGATGTGCTGCGGCGCGTCAAGGCGCTGTTTCTAGGGCCTTTTGCTGTGCTGATGGCTGCTTCTTTGGCTTACGCCGCTGTAACTTTGGTCGATTTTTACGCTGAAGCCGGGGCGGATACAATTACAGTATACTGGGAAACGGCCACTGAGGTCGGCTATATGGGGTTCTATCTTTTGCGCAGTCAGGATAAACTGGCTGATTACGAAGACATTTCTGGTTTCATCGATTGTGGAGGTGGCATAGAGGGCGCGCTTTACGAGTACAAAGACCTTGCTGTGACGCCTGGTGTCACTTATTATTACGTGTTAGAAGATGTACCGGATAACGGTTCTTCAGGTGATAAAACTGACCCGATTTCCGCAACGATCCCGCTGGAGGCTTCCCCGACGGTCACACCCACACAAGAAATCACGCCGACGGCCACTGCTACGTTCACACCTACACCCTCACCTACACCATCCGCATCACCGACGCCCACTGCTACGTTCACACCTACACCCTCACCTACACCATCGCCAACCTCGACGCCCAACCCCAATGTCCGCTTTTGGGCTGCCAAGACTGACCTGACCGCCGG
>DYKY01000118.1 GCA_020722365.1 Thermoflexus sp. | reverse complement strand
CGTTGGCCAGGGCATGGGTCAAGCCCGCTACGGCACTCTTGGCAGCGGTGTACGATGGCACCAGGATGCCCCCCTGAAAGGAGAGCATCGAGGCAATGTTGATAATCTTCCCGCTCCCCTGTTTGGCCATCACGTTGCCCGCGGCCTGTGAGAGGAAAAAGAGCGCCTTGAGGTTGACCTGGATGACGTCATCCCAATAGGCTTCACTGAACTCCAGGGCCGGCGCCCGGCGAATCATACCCGCGTTGTTGACCAGAATATCCAATCGCCCCAGCTCTTGGACCACGTATCCGACCTTTTCATACAATTCTGTCACCGTAGCGTCGCAGAGATTGCACGGCACCGGCAGGAAGCGTCGCCCCAGTGCCTGCACTTGAGCTTGCGTTTCCGCAAAAGAAGTAACGTAGAGTCCGGCAATATCTGCGCCAGCCTCAGCCAGGCCCACTGCCATCGCCTGCCCCAAACCGCGCCCGGCGCCGGTGACAAGCGCAACTCTACCATCAAGTCTGAATGACTCCAGAATTCCCATGTTGGTCCCTCCCGTGAAAACAAGCAAATGGCAACTTGCGGTTGCGCCAAATCGCACAGCAAATCAAGAATCTGTGCGCTGAATATAAATCTCCCCGTCGCGAAACTTTGCCCACGCCGTCTCGAACCACGAATCGGGCTTAGGTAGCGGCCGGCGAACGACCCATTCACTCGTGGCGGCGCCATCGGCTGACGCGGAAGTCTCCAAGACCATATCGCGAAACATCGTGTCCTCAGGAATAATGCGCCACGTATCGTCGAGCTTATCGTGAATCACCACACCTTCTGGGTCGACGACAATCGCCGATCCCCGACTGCCCACCCCGCTCTCCAGCGCAAAGCGCAGCGCCTCCAGATAGACGGCGTGCGCGAAGCACAGTTGGCGGTTGCGCAGCGATTCGGTCAAATTGGTGGGATCGACGCTCTGGGCGACGCGCCGGTACTGCGCCCACGCTTCGGGGACGGCCTTGCGCAGTTCCTTGAGAGAACGAATGTGCGCCCCAACCCGGCTCATCCGCGACTGGAATTCCAGCCGTTCCACCTGCCAATCCAGCGCCGGTCCCGTGGCAGACAGCAACGCCAGCAAATCATCTACCGCTCGCTCGATAACGGGCATAACGGCGGCTTCGTCCAGCGTCCATCCCTGATACCGGTTGGCAATGTACTCCGCCGCGCGGAACCCGCCAACTTGCCCGGAGTTGAGCGCCGTCCCGCCGGGCCGGTACAGGCCATGCGAGCCGTTGACCTCGCCGAGCGGGAAGAGATGTTTGACGTTGACCGACTCCCACCACAGGTTCCCCGCCAGCCCGCCGTTGTTGTGCTGCGCGCACACGGCAATTTCCAATGGCTCCCGCGTCAGGTCGATGCCGTGATCGAGATAGAGCTGGATCGCGCCGGGATTCATCTTCTGCAAGCGCGCAATCGGCGTCTCCAGCAGCGCCTCGGATCGCGTGAGGTAGGTGCGCGCCTCGTCGCTGAGCGCGTCGAAGCTGAAGCCGTCCGGGTTTTCGCGGAAGTCAAGGAACACGCGGCGTCCCTTGAGCACGGTTTCGATGTAGACGAGAATATCCACAATCGACGAGCCTCCGGACACTTTGCGCGCATCAAAGGGCCACTGGTAGCCCTTGAGGAAGACCATCACGTTCATCTCGCCAACGGAACCGAAGTATTCGGGCATAAACTCGCGTGGATCGCTCACGCCGTCTGCTTCGGTGCTGATGAAGCGCGGGATCACCTGCATATACGTGCCGGAGACATTCCAACGGAACTTGGTCGACGCCAGGCCATACTGCGACTCCGGCAGGCTCTGCGCTTTCGCGCCCGCCAGCAATGCCAGGCCAATCGCGCCGGTGTGGACTTCGGGATACACGCTGGTTTTGTACAAGCCGCCCGGCCCGCCTACCGCGAAGATGACGTTTTCCGCCAGATAGGCTTCCAGATTTTCAGAGACATCGAGCGCGAGCGCGCCGATGACACGTCTAGACCTGTCAGGTTTTCCGAAACCTGACAGGTCTTCTTCGAGGGTCAAAAGCTGCACCACATTGCGTCCCTCGCGCACGGGGATGCCCAGTTCACGCACGCGACGGATCAACGCACGGCACATCTCCCGCGAAGTGTACGGCCCGATGGACGTGGCGCGCTGGCGCGGATCGTGGTCCGTCTTGTAGCCGACGAACTGCCCGTAGGCATCGCGGGGGAACGGCACGCCCAGGTTCACCAGGTGGATGAACGCCCGCGCCGATAGGCTGGCCTCAACGAGGGCCAGATCGCCGTGCATACTGCCGCCCCCGAAATACGTCTCCGCCATCACCTCCGGCGCGTCGGTGTCCGCGCCGCACAGCGAGAGCTTGTAGTACGTCTGCTTGTCGCTGCCGGTGTTGATCGACGTGCCCTTGTCCAGCCCCTCGCTGATGATGAGGACGTCTTCCACGCCGTTGGCCCGCAACTGAACCGCCGCATTCAGCCCCGCCGCCCCACTCCCGATGACGAGGGTGTGAACACGGGTGAGGGAAATCGTTTTTCCAGCAATCGTTATGGTTTGTTCTTGCATCGTGTTATCCTCTCCAAAACCATTTTCTGTCAGCAGATTAAGCAGATTGAGCAGATTCTTCTTAAAGCAAACAAATCTGCTTCATCTGCTAAATCTGCTGACAAAGATGCAACTCAAAACCGGTCAATCACCGACACGCCGATCTGCGCAAAGTGGGTCATCGCCATCAGCTCGTCAATCGATTCTTCGAGCGTCACCGTCTTGCGGATGAGCCGCTTCGGATCGAGTTTACCCGTCACGATCATATCCAGCATCGGCGGATAGGCATGCGCCTGCATCCCGTGGCTGCCGAGGATTTCCAGCTCCCAGGCGATGACCAGATTCATCGGGATGAGTGCATCCTTGTAATCGGCGACCATCAATCCCACCTGGACGTGACGACCGCGCTTGCGCAGGCTCAACACCGAGTTGCGGCACGTCGTCGCGCTGCCGAGCGCATCGAGCGAGACGTGCGCGCCACCGCCGGTCAGGTCGCGGATGCGCTCGACAAGGTGCGGTTCCTTGCGCGCGTTGATGCCGTGCTCCGCGCCGATGCTTTGCGCGAAGGCCAGCGTCTCGTCCTTGATGTCCACGCCGATGACGCGCGCGCCCATCGCGTGCGCGATCATAATCGCCGACAGCCCCACCCCGCCGCAGCCGTGAACGACGAGCCACTCGCCGGGCGCGATCCGCCCCTGCACGACGACGGCGCGGAACGCCGTGATAAAACGGCAGCCCAGACTCGCCGCCGCGACAAAATCGAGCGCGTCGGGCAGGCGCACCAGGTTCACATCCGCGTGCGGGATCGCCACATACTGCGCGAACGATCCCCAGGCCGTGAAGCCCGGCTGGAAGTAGTCGTCGCAGATGTGCTGGTTGCCGGAGAGGCACTGCGGGCAGCGCCCGCACCCCACGGCGAACGGTACGGTGACGCGGTCGCCCAGTTTCCAGCGGCGCACCTCCGGGCCAAGGGCCTCCACGACGCCCGCCAACTCGTGCCCCGGCACGTGCGGCAGGTGGATGTCCGAATCGTGGCCCATCCAGCCATGCCAGTCGCTGCGGCAGATGCCGTTGGCCTCCACGCGCACGACGACGCCGTCGGCTGCGGGCGTGGGATCGGGGACGTTTTGAATCGTTGGGGGTTCAGCAAAAGCGGTGTAAAGTACAGCTTTCATCTTTTTACCCTTCCTCCACTACAACCGCTGCAACGTCATCCCGCCATCGACCATGATGACCTGCCCGGTTGAATACGCGAAGTCGCCGCGCGCGAGGGCCGCCACGGCCTTGCCGATGTCGTCGGGATAGCCCCAACGCGCCTGCACCATCAGCCCTTCGGCGATGAGCTTGTCGTACTTCGCCTGCACCGTCGCGGTCATGTCGGTCTTGATGACGCCGGGTCGCACTTCGTAGACGGGAATGTCGAACTCGCCCAGACGCGCCGCCCAGAGCATCGTCGCCATGCTGACGCCGGCCTTCGAGATGCAGTACTCGCCGCGACTCGGCGAGGCCACCGTCGCGGAGACGGACGAGATGTTGATGATGCAGCCTTCAAACGCGGGATCGGCGTCGCGCTGCGCGATCATCCAGTTGGCGACGGCCTGCGTGAGGAAGTACGGCCCCTTGAGGTTGATGTTCATCACCCAATCGTAGCTCTCCTCGGTGGCTTCGAGAATGTCGGCGCGCACGCGCGGCGCGACGCCGGCGTTGTTCACCAGCACGTTGAGCCGCCCGAAGCGTTCCTTGATCTCGTCGAGCGCGCGCCGGCGGGCCTCGCGGTCGGTGACGTCGGCGCGGCAGTAGAGGACCTCCGCGCCCTGCTCGCGCAACGCGTTGAGCGCCGGAATGACAGCCTCATCCGGGTGAATGTCCATCACGGCAATGTCACATGGGGCAATGGGATCCGACGCCAGGGCCATCGCAATCCCCAATCCGATGCCGCGTCCCGCGCCGGTAATCAAGGCTGCTTTTTTCATGATGTCCTCCTGTTGTGGGTTGTGGGTTATGAGTTGTGATCTGTCAGTTTTTTGAGCAGGGCGGCGTCCGGTTCCGACGCGGCAATGACCTCGCCGGTGAGCGTGGGCTATACTGTGACTTTAGGCGCGGGTGAAGACAGAATCGTATCCAAAACCACGGGGTCTTGCAACGCTTTTCGCCCGGCAGGCGTGATCTCCAACACGACACCGCCGTGGTCGAGGGTGCGGCCTTGCAGAAAGCCGCCCGCTTCCAGCCGGTCAATCAAGGCCGCGAGCGCCGCCCCGGAACGGAAGGCGAGCGCGCCATAGCCCGGCTTGCCCCGCGCATAGTCCGGCGTCTTGGCATCAGCACGCAACAAGCGGATGAGCGTCGCCCGGCCCCACCTCCGGCTTCCGGCGAGGGCGCGCAGGACGGTGAGCGCCTGCTCCCGTTCGTCGGGCAGCGCAGCGTCGATGACGGGCGCATCGCCAACGCAGTTGTCACAAGCGGTACAGCGTTCTATCGTCCGCCCACCCAGGTAAGCGTTGAGATAGCCGTGACGGCAGCGCCCGGTCTGCGCGTAGGCGGCGATCTCGTCCACGCGCTGCGCCTGGATGGTGGCGTAGCGTTCGAGCAAGGTCGCCACGCGCTCGGCAGCGTCGGCGGGCGGGGGAAGCAACGTCAGGGAGAGATCGCGACCGGAGGGCAGATACATCAGCCAGCCGGCATCCGCCCAGGCGAGCAGGCGCGGCTCCAGGTCATCCAGGGCCAGCGCGAGTTGGCGCGCCACGTCGCACAGGTTGAGTGTGAGCGATTGCCCGGGCTTGAGGCGCGCCGCCTGGCAGAACGCGACGAAATCTGGCGATGTCTCAGCCTGAGAAATATGGCGCAACACCACCAACGCGGTGCGCGGTAGATCGGCCCCGCGACGCAGCATACCGGCTTCTTCCAGCAGGCTCAACGCGACACGCACGCGCGTCTCGTCGGCAGCGAGATCGCGCTCGAGGTCCGCCGCCGCCACGGGACCGGCGGTTTGGCCGTTCAAACGCCGTCTGACGGCAGCGTAGACGCTCCGCAAGAACTCCACCGGCAGCAAATCCTGATTCGCGCGGCGGGTGAGCGTGGCGCGATCCGACGCGGTGTACAGCAGCAGACACTCGGCGGGCAGACCGTCGCGCCCGGCGCGGCCGGCCTCCTGGTAGTAGGCTTCGAGCGAGTTCGGCGGGACGAAATGGACGATAAAGCGGATGTCCGGTTTGTCGATCCCCATTCCGAACGCCACCGTCGCCACGACGATGTCCACACGCCCGGCCATGAAATCGTCCTGTACCTGCGCGCGGTTGTCCATCCCGGCGTGATAGTACGCGGCGCGCATCCCCTGCTGCCGCAGCAGCGCCGCCAGCGATTCGCAGCGCTCGCGCGTCCCGGCGTAAACGATGCCGCTGCCTTTATGTGACTTGCAGAATGCGAGCAAGTGCTGCAATTTATCGTCCGTGTTGGCGGCGTAAAAGACCGACAGTCGCAAATTGGAGCGCGTCACGTCGCCGGCGATGATGCGCATCTCCCCAAGACGTTGGATGATGTCGCGGCGGACGCGCGGCGGGGCAGTGGCGGTGAGCGCAAGCAACGGCGGAGAACCTAACGCCTCACGCGCCGCAGCGATGTAGAGGTAGTCCGGGCGAAAGTCGTGGCCCCACACGCTGACGCAGTGCACCTCGTCGATCACCAGGCGGTTGATCCCCGCGCGGCGCAGCGTGTGCAGGAAGGGCGGCTGGCGCAAGCGTTCCGGCGCCGCGTAGACCAGCCGGTAAGCGCCCGCCGCAACCTGTTCCAGACGGCGGCGCAACTCGTCGCCGTCGAGGGTACTGTTGATCGTGGTCGCACGCTCGCGCACACCGTCGGGCAGCGAATCCACCTGATCCTTCATCAGCGCGATGAGCGGCGAAATGACGAGCGTGAGGCCGGATTCGGCCAGGAACGCCGGGAGTTGGTAGCAGAGCGATTTGCCGCCGCCGGTCGGCAGGATCGTCAGCACATCCTCGCCGCGCAGCACACAGGCGATGGTCTCCATTTGTCCAGGCAGCACATCGCGGAAGCCGAACAGTCGCTCCACGGCGTTGAGGATTGTGGCGCGCTCCTCGTCGGAGACGGGAACTTCATCGAAGGTAGGCAAGAATTCGGCGGCGGGAACTGTTGGCGCGGGCGCGGCAGTTTCGGCGCGACGACGCGCAGGGGCAACGCCAGGTCGCTGCGCGAGCGCCTCTCGCAGCGCGCTCAGTTCGGCGGCGTAGAGGCGTTCGAGTTCGGCCTCGACGTCGGCGACGCGGGTGGCGTCGTCGCCGGCGCGGAAGTAGTCGAGCAGGCTGCGCAGTTGCGAAACGGTGAGCGGGGTCTCCGTCTCCTCGGCGACGCGCAGGGCGCGCACCGCGTAGGCTGTCGCCGTCACCCAATCGCTGCGCGCGCGGTAGACGTCAACCAGGCCGAGCAAGTACGCGCGGTTATCGGGAAAACGTTCGCCGATGCGCCGGTAAGCGACCAGCGCCGCCGCGACGTCGCCGCGCGCCATTTCCACTTCGCCGAGCAGGTTCCACGCCGTGAGGCTGTCCGGCCCATCCTCGACCGCCTGTTGCGCGATGGCGTGCGCTGCGCCGGTGTCCCCCAAAGCCAGGTGGACGCGCGCCAGAAGCGATTGCGCCGTGAAAGAGGGTTTGGGCTGTACGGTGAACCGCTCCTGCATCAACGGCAACGCCTCTGCGGGCCGCCCTTCGGCCAGAAGCGCCTGCACCCGCAAATCCATCAACGAGACGAGCGGCTTGTTGCGGGGGATGATTTCGTCCAGGCAGGCGTGCAACTCCGCGATGTAGTCCCAGCGCAGCAAGAAGTTGAGCAGACGGCTGCGGTCGTTGCTGCGCAACTCCGGCGTCTGCGCGGGCGTCAGGCCGAGTTCGGCTAGAATGGAAGGAGGTGAGTCAGTCATAGACCCTCCTGGAATAATTCGTGAAGCGTAATACGTGACTTGGGTTCTTCATCACTCCGTCGCTTTTCACAAAAACAGGCTCTTATTATATCGCCTTGTGCTATAATAGAAACATCCATGGGAAAGGTTGACGGGAACTTATGTTATCAGTAACGGATCGAGAGATTGCCCAACGTTTCAAACAACGTCTACAGCAGGTCGCCCCTTTGTTGACACTCTGGGTTTACGGATCGCGGGCGCGCGGCGATGCCACGCCGGAATCAGACCTGAACAATTAAAATATGGCCCCTTACAAGCCGATCCGCTGATTAACAACCTTCAACGCGAGGGAGTCAGAATATGAATTCGGAACCCTTACGCGCATTGCTACAGCATCGTATAGAGCAAGCACACGAAACACTGCGCGAAGCGATCATTTTGCAAGAGGCAGCGGCTTATCGCGGCGCAACGAATCGCGCTTATTATGCAATGTTCTACGCCCAGCAATTTGTAGCCGCCGTGGAGTCGTATCTACGCGAGCAAGCGTTCATTTAGCGCCCGGTGTGTTCTAACTTTGTGCATAATCCGGCACAGGATGTACGCCAACGACGAGCGGCCAATATTCGCCCTGCCAGGAACGGCTGAGGCCCACAACGAGGTAGATCGAGTGGCAGTAAAGGTGATCGAGCAGAGCGGTATGTCCCAGCGATAAACGCTTTTCCCCCTCCTCCAACCACGTCCGGCCCAGGTCGCGCCAGCGCAGGTCTGTCACGGGCACACCACGCGGAGAGGCAACACGTGGATGATCGGGCACGCCGGGCAACGTAAAGCCCATGCGCGCCTCGTATTTGCCGGAGTCGGGGTCCAGCGCGAACTCGGCCCAGACGCGCTCCGGCTGCACCAGGCACAGCGAGCGCGTCTGGTGGACGAGCACGTCTTCCGGCGCGCGGTCGAGGTGCGACGCGAAGAATTCGGCGCGGCGTTCGCCTTCGAGACGGCGCAACAGCCGCGGACGCGGATGCACGAAGTCGGTGCGCCAATCTTCGACGTGCGGGGGATCGGGACGCGGCGCGACGAGGTTTAGCGCGATCACGTCGCAGCAGCGGAAGGCGTTTCCCTCCGCGTCCGTCATGTCGCCGGGCAGCACCGTGTCGAAGTCGCGGACGGGGCGCACCCAGCGCAAGCCCGTCACCGGATCGGGTTCGCGGGTGAACCCGGCCACGCAGATACCGCTGCGCATCTGGGTCAAGGCCAGGATAAGAACTTCTTGTACGGGCATTTTGTCAACGGATTGAACGGATTTTTTATTCTCATCAGCAGGTTTAGCAGATGGAGCAGACTTTTTTGATTAGAAAACAGGAATCTGCTTAATCCGCTAAATCTGCTGACAGAAACACCTCACAGGTGAACGACGGTCACGTCCGGCAGGTGCGCGGCCCAGTACTCGGCTCAGCAGATTTAGCAGATGGAGCAGACTTTTTTGATTAGAAAACAGGAATCTGCTTAATCCGCTAAATCTGCTGACAGAAACACCTCACAGGTGAACGACGGTCACGTCCGGCAGGTGCGCGGCCCAGTACTCGGCGACGAGGCGGCGGTGGCAGTGCTCCGCCGTCGGCTCGGCGCACAGCAGGCACGGCGACCGGAAACGCGCCAGGATGTCCTGTCCCACAACTTCGGCGCGGCGCTCACGTAGCAACGGGAGGAACTGCGCTTCGTAAGCCGCCCAATCGCCGTCCGCCTGGTACGCCTCGCGGATTTCGGGCGTGGGCGCGAGTTCAGGATGGTGTTCGTAGGCGATGCCGAACCCTTCTTGCAGCAAAAACGCCAGATCATCGCGTTTGGTGTAGCCTGCCAGATGCGACGTGTTGCGTAGCCGGATGTCGATCACCGCATCCACCCCCGCCGCGCGCAGTTGGTTGATAAAGTCTTGCAACGATTTCCCCTTGTAGCCAATCGTGTAAACGGGCATGGATTCCTCCTCAAATTGCTTCACCCAAACCTGACAGGTCTCGGAAGACCTGTCAGGTTTGGAAACCGCCGGTCGATCTCAAAACAGCGAAAGCTGCTGGGGGATGATTTCCCCGGCAACAATCGTCCCGTCCGGCTGAATGTGCTGGACGTCGACGCCGCGCTCCAACAACGTCTGTGCGATAAGCTTGTGGCGGTGACACTGGTGATAATCGCCCTCACTGCACATAATGACGATTTGCTGCTCGCGCGCCAGGTCGAGCAACTGCGCGATGCCGTTTTGATACGTCGCCGTCTGCGCCACGCGCTCGTAAGCGGGACGTTCCGCGCCGGGATCGTAGAGCGTGGGATCGGCAGGCCGCCCGCCGAGGCTATCCCCCATGCTTGTGTAGGCGATACCGGCCTCTTGCAGATCGTGCGCCAGGTCTTCGCGGTTGAACTGTGGCGTCCACCGGCTGTACGGCTGGCTGCGCACGTCCACGAGCAGGGCAATGTCAAACTTGCGCAACAAGTCCACAAATTCAGGTATGGTATGGTCGCTGTGACCGATGGTGTAGATTAGCAAGGCGCGCTCCTTCAACAATATGGAGTATGAAGTACGGGAAGTTTCCACTCCATACTCCCTGCCAGTAGTTTACCTCAAAATGAAATTATGCATAGGAAACATAGTTTTTGTAGTCTTCGCAGTTCATGCTAAACTGTATTCAGTGATCAAGGTGAAAAGCGAGGAGCGATGCAAACCAAAATGCTGTTCTCCCAACACTATCTGGAAACCCGCCTGCCCCAACACCCGGAGTGGGACGAAGACCCGCAGCCCGCTTTCGAGGCGCTGCGCGCGCTCTGGGCAAAAGCGCAGCAGTTCGGCGAGACGTGGAGCGAGGCGCAAACCGAGGACGAATTCATCAAGCCCGCGCTGGCGGCGCTCGGTTGGACGTTCACCGTGCAGCCCAAGTCGAAACACGCCGGGCGCGTCACCCGGCCCGACTACGCGCTCTTCGCCGACGAAGCGACGAAGCAAGAGGCCTACCCCTTCCAGGGCAACAACGACGACGCCTTCTACAGTCGCGTGCTGGCCATCGCCGAGGCCAAGTATTGGGAGCGCCCCCTCAGCCAGAAGGACACGAGCGGACGCGAATCGTGGAAGACGGGCGAGAATCCCAGCCATCAAATGGTGAGCTACCTGGTCGGCACGCGCGCGCCGTGGGGCATCCTCACCAACGGGCGCGTCTGGCGACTCTACAGCCGCGAGGTGAGCAGCACCGCCAGCGAGTTCTATGAGGTGGACCTAGAAGGAATCATGAAGCAAGATGCAGGAAGCAAGAAAGCCGATTCTTCCATTCTTGATTCGCTGATTCTTGATTCGTTCCGCCGCTTCTGGCTGTTTTTCCGGCGGGATGCGTTCGTCGCCGACGCGCAGGGCAAAAGTTTCGTGCAGCGCGTCCACGAGGGATCGGCGACTTACGCCCGCGAGATCAGCGACAAGCTGAAGGAGCTGGTCTATACAGAAGTGATGCCCGAAATCGCGGCGGGCTTTATCGCCTATCGCCGCGAGCGGATGGGCATCCACGTAGAGACCGAGGAAAGCCTACACGCCATCTACCAGGCCAGCCTCAGCCTGCTCTACAAACTGCTCTTTCTGCTCTACGCCGAAGCGCGCGGCCTGCTGCCGGTGGACAACCCCGGTTACCGCGAGCAGAGCCTCACGGCGCTGGCGCAATGGGCCGCCGACCGCCGGGATCGCAATCTGCCGTTGAGCACGGCGACGCACGCCACGCCCAAGTACGAGGCGCTGCTGGCGCTCTTCCGTCGCATCGACCAGGGCGACCCCAGCCTGGGCATCCCGCGCTACAACGGCGGCCTGTTCAATCCGAAGAACCCCGACAACGCCTTCCTGGAACGCCACCGCCTCAGCGACCGGGCTGTGGCCTGCGCCGTGGACATCCTCGTGCGCGACGCCGGGCAGCCGGTGGACTACGCCTACATCAGCGTGCGCAACCTGGGCGCGATTTACGAGGGGCTGTTGGAGAACAAGTTGGTCGTCGAGAAACCTGACAGGTCTCAGAAGACCTGTCAGGTTTCGTTGGTAAACGATAAAGGGGAGCGGAAGGCGACCGGCTCGTACTACACGCCGGACTACATCGTGGAATACATCGTGCAGCAGACGTTGGGGCCGATTCTGGAAGCACGCGCGGAGACCTTTGCGGCAGCGATGGAGCGTGTGGCCGACGTGCGACGCGCCCTGGGGCGCACCGCCGATCCCGGAAAAGTACGCCTGCTGCGCGGGCAACTGGACGCTGCCGAGCGCGACGCCCGCGAGGCCTTCCTGGGCATCAAGGTGCTCGATCCGGCGATGGGATCGGGCCATTTCCTGGTGAATGCCGTGGACTTCCTCACCGACGGCATCATCCAGCGGATGCAGACTTTCCACGACGACCACCCCGCCATCCCCTGGGAATGGAACCCCATCCAGCAGTTGGTGGAGCGGGTACGCGCGGAAATCCTGGACGAGATGGCGCGCCAGGGCATCGCGGTCGACCCGGCGCGGCTCGATGACACAGCGCTGCTCACCCGCCTGGTGATGAAGCGCTGCATCTACGGCGTGGACCTGAACAAGATGGCGGTGGAGCTGGCGAAGTTGAGCCTGTGGCTGCACTCCTTCACCGTGGGCGCGCCGCTGAGTTTCCTCGATCACCACCTGCGCTGGGGCAACAGCCTCATCGGGACGGACGTGCGGACGGTGGAGGCGGGGATTCAGATGACGGACGCCGGGCAGTTCGGCCTGTTCGCCGGGCCGTTCGCCGGGCTGCTGGATTTGACGGCGCTGATGGTGGAGGTGGTGGACCGCGCCGACGCGACGCTCTCCGACGTGCAAAGGAGCGCGGGGGATTACGAGAGATTCCAACGCGCCTTGATCCCCTACAAACAGGCGCTCGATCTGTGGGTGAGCCAGTATTTCGGCAACAAACGAGCGGCAGAATTTGTGCGTGAAAACGGGCATGAGCTTTTGCCTGCCTTACGCGGTGAAAAACAAGTCAAAGATATCTATCAGGCAGCCTTAACACGGGCGCGCGAGCTGTGGGAAGAAAAACGCTTCTTCCACTGGGATTTGGAATTCCCGGAGGTCTTCGTGGATTTGCGGAAGCGCGATTGGGCGGAGAACCCGGGGTTCGACGCGGTGATCGGGAATCCGCCGTGGGG
>DYKY01000117.1 GCA_020722365.1 Thermoflexus sp. | reverse complement strand
TAGAGTAGCGTGGTCTTCGACACTCGTGGCGTGGGCAGGTGGACGATGACACGCCGTATTGGATATTACCTGTCCTCCGTACTGACAATCCTGAGACAGATTCGCAACTGGTATGTCTGTTTCGGTCTCTTGCTCAGCAGGAAATACGCGGTTATCCGCTTGAGAAACGGCTGCCAGTTCAAAGTGCGCAGTCTGATGGACGTGTGGATCGTCAAGGAAACCTGCCTTGACCGCGATTATGAAGCTAACGCCACTGCGATTCAAGACCATTGGACCCTCATCGATATAGGCGCCGGCCTTGGCGATTTCGCCATTTCAGTCGCCTATGAACATCCAACCTGTCGGGTCTATGCGTATGAGCCTTTTCCAGAATCTTACAAGTTACTGGAAGAAAACATCGCATTGAATGGCGTCAGCAACGTTATTGCCATCCCCCTAGCCGTTGGCGCGCAGTCGGGTCAGATGATGCTTTTTACCACGGGTGCAGCCGTGCAGCATACAACGGCAAAGGCTAGTCCGGCGGAGGCGATCTCGGTGCAGGGGCTTGGTCTGGATGATGTGTTCGCGACGAACGCTCTCACGACCTGCGATTTTCTGAAAATGGATTGCGAGGGTGGTGAATTCGACATCCTCTTTAATACCAGTGCTGCAACGTTGGCGAAGATAAACAACATCAGTCTGGAGTATCACAATGGCGTAACCGGGTTTTCGCATCGAGACCTGGTTGACTATTTGCGGCAAAGCGGCTTTCAGGTGAAAACGATGTCCAATCCAGTGCACACCCATTTGGGGTTTTTGTACGCCCACCGATAGTTTGCGCTATACCGTGATTCTAAGTATACTTTGAAGCGTTAGGTCTCTCGTAAACGATTGATCTATGCGTGGTGGACCTGGGAATAGACAATTGACATCTTTTTAGCTTATGCTAGACTAATCTTGTATCTGATAAACTCTGCACTTAGGAGGTGTCCATGCGTGGGAGAAAAACGCTCATTATCATCCTGGTTGTGCTCATCAACTTGGCTTTTGTCGGCTACTTGCTACTGAACAATATGAGGAAATCTGCCCAGGAAACCGAACCTATAGTTCCGGAAACAGCGACTCCACTCCCTTATGTGGGCATTGTTGTCTCAGCCCAAGATCCGATCCCACGTGGTTGGCGTTTCACTTCCGGCGATGGAGCAGCGTCTGTAAAGCAATGGCCAATAGACGAGTTGCCCTCTGCGGGTTATTTCAGTTCTCTTGAACAACTCGACAACATGTATGCAGTGGAAGACATCCCCATAGGCAGACCGATTTTGCAGAGTATGCTGTCTGAAAAACCTATCGCCGCCTTCCCGGAAGGTCGCGTAGGGTATGGCGTGCCGATGGATGTGCAAGGCGGTCTCGGTTGGCATATTCAAGAGGGCGATCATGTCGATGTGCTGGCGGCGATCAAATTGGTTAATACGGATCCTGAGTTCCAGAGCCGGATGCCGAATTTGTTTCAAACCATTCCTGAACCTGCCGGCGCGGGCGAGGCTAGTGTTATGTCGCTCAGCGGTGTGTATGGTCGTTTTGAAACCTTGCCCAATGGCACGGCTGCTATGATATTGCCCAACGGCGATCCCTTCGCTCAGGTCGTTGTGCAGATGACGGTGCAGGATGCGATTGTGTGGCGCGTCGGAGCACAACACACTGTGGACACTGGGGAAACAGCCGTGGTTCCGGAAGCAACAGTGGCGGCGACGCCCGCGCCCAGCGGGGGGATCATCCCACAGCCGCAATCGCAACAACCGGCTGTCGCTTCTTCGGCGGTACCGTTGACGCGCGGTGACGTAGAACTGGTTACGCTGTTAGTCACACCGCAGGATGCGCTCATTTTGAAGTATTTCTATGAGATTGGGGCGGATTTGGACTTGGTGCTGCGTGCTCCCAACGATACAAACTACTGGATTACCGGCGCGGTAGGGAGTCGCTATATTTTGGATCGTTATCAAATTCCGCAGACTCCCTCTGATTTGCCAGTTGCCCCAACCGATCTGCGCATACCGCTTGAGTTGACGCCGTTTGCAACGCCTTCTCCAGCGGCTGGAGAATAGGAGAATAGATTAGGGTATAGATTCAGACAACCCCCCCGCCTCAAAAGAGACGGGGGGTTTTTATATGTGAGTTGCCCCGGTATAGTGCGATTGGAGAATCGCGGTTACTCAACCAATCGCAGGAAGATGCGGTTGTAGAGTTCGTCGAAAATCGGGTCGAGTTGTTCGGGCCGCGGCGCGTGTCGGTGGATGCCGCCGGTAAGCTCAGCAATGTATTGCATTAATTCGATATCGGCGCCGTCACCCAGGGTGATGGAGTAGATGACGATCCCATTGTTGCGCGCCTGACGCGCGTAGTAGACCGTGCAGTCTTTGGAGCGGTCGATAGTGGTGTTGCCGATATTGTTTGGCCAATAATCTTGCGCGTAGCAGGTTGGTGTTTCAACCCCACTGAGTTGATTGGTCTCACCGTCGGTCATGAAGACCATGATGTGCGCCGCACCAGGACGTCCATAATGGCCGGTTCTGTTGCTCAATACATCGATGCCTAGCCGCACTCCATGAGGAATGTTGGTGGAGCCGCTGGCATTGCTGGCGCGCACTCTGCTGGTGACGTAGGTATTGATGACATCCATGGTACAGCTTTCCACGCCACGCCGGCGTACGCACTCCAGTTCGCTGACGATGGTGGCGCTTCCGCTATAGGTCACGTAGCCAATCTGGTCGTATTGCGGGTCGAAACGTTCGATGAAACGGGCAGCAGCCTCTTTTGCGCCGCGGATAGGTTGTTCGTCATCGTAGATGTCGTGCAAATAGCGGTAGTTGCTCGGATGATCGACGGGAAAACCTGGGATCACGCAGCGCGGAGGCTGGTTGCCGCCCGGCCCCTCCGGCCAACCGCCAAATCGCTCGTCGCATGGGTCGCAGGCGCGGTCGGTGCGGTGGTTGTCGATGTTGGCGGTGTTGTTCAGGACCTGGGCCGTGAAGTTGCCGTCGTTATTTATCGCAGTTGCCGGTGTGCGAGAATCCGTCGTGATGATGATACGGTCAAGCGCAAATCCGACACCGCCTGCCCATAGGTTAAGCTCATAGGTCGTACCGGCGCTGAAGGTCTGGCTGCCCAACTGCACCCAACGCCACCCTCCCCTTGTTGCTCCATTGTAAAGGAGGCCGTTGCGAACTTCGAAGCTCGTGTTGGCATCACTTCTAATGCTGGCGATAGGGTTGCGGTTAATACCCCACATCAGGTTGCCGATACCGCCATCGCGCCCTTGCCCGCGCCCCCAGACATACCAGGTGCCGCTGCTAGGAACCTGGAAGTCATAGTCAACACGGGGAGTGTCGTACGGGCCGCCAACACTGGTGACCCAGGCGTCGCGCAAACACTTTTGACCGTTGGTTAAATCGGCCCAGGTACAGTTCGAACCGTAGCCATCAGAACCGACATGGTTGCGATAGGGGAAGTGCGCGATATAAGCGCCGCGCGTGTCGCGGCCCAGCGCACCTGCGCCTGTGTCGTTGCGCAGATATGAAGGCAAGACCGTGGTGGACAGTCCGGTACCGCCATTGCGCTGAAGGACCCAGTAAGTCATCCCCAGTGCGTACTGGTCACGGTTGACAGACACATTGTTGCGGCTATATTCCTCGGCTTCGATGATGATGTATGGGTGGCCGCCATAGGTAAGATGCGTTCCGCTGCCGGAGCAGTGTGCCGGCGGCCCTTCGGCGGGACCATTCCACGGAAGCGGCCATCGCGCGCCCTCTGGGTACGTTTGACCTGTGACCGGCGTCCAGCATCCGTAGCAGAGGGTGTCGAATTCCATCGAACCGGATACATCATAGACCAGTACCACGTCCAGATTGTTGATGTTCTCGCCTACCGCGCGCCCATTGACCTTGATAGTGTTGAACCCAAATATCCGCATGAAGAAGACCGCCGTATTCTGTTGCACGTTCACTTCGATTCGGTTGGCAGAGTTGCTGGCATAGACATCGTCGCGGTAGGGAGTGGTGTTGATGCGGATCACGCGTTCGGCTACTTCTTCGTCTGGCCCGGTGATGTAGCTTTCTGGGTACCCGCTGTTGATTTCCACGCGCGTCTCTGGGGCTGAGCACGTGTAGACCAAATTTTCGTTTACCGTCTGGACGGTCAAACCGCAAGGATACCCGTTGGCTTCGAGATATTCCAACGCGCGCACTTGGGCAGCCCCTTCCAAGGGCAACTCACTGGCGGCTGCCAATGCCGCAGCGTCGGCGGCGCGGCGTACTCTTACGCGATTGACGTAGGACAGCCCCGCATCAATTGCCAATCCGACAAAACCGAGCAGTGCAAAGATGCCAAAAGTTACCAAAATCAGGCTCTGACCGCGTTCGCTGCGTGCTATACGGTCACATCGTTTCTGTCCCATAACTGCACCTCCTATACTTTTTTCAACATTACATGTGTCACTTTGGCTGCCTCATCAGGCTCAATTCACGGTGTGCCCTGCGTACGCGAATCACGCATGACACGCATTACCGTCTGAAAATAGAGTGTAATCGTGCTATTTGCCTCGCCGATGATCGGTGTAATCAAGCGATGCGCCAGATATGTTTCCAAGATAACCAACTCGTTATTCATCGTCTCGTATGACATTGCCTCACGGTAAGTATTGACCTCGGTAGTTGTGCCTATGCTGTTTTGGATGAGTTCCGCTAGCGCATCCTCAGTCAATTTAGTATCTTCAGGGGTAATGGCGCGCGGTTCATTATCGGCGCTTACTATTGTACCAGAGACATACGTTGAAGCGCCGAGTAGCTCTCCCTCTGGACTGATAGAAATGTGTGTGATGATCACGCCTAGATTAGCATTTTCACCCAACAATTTCATATTCGGCTCAAATGTACCATCGGGGCGTTCGACCACTCCGCTGCTGCTCACCACCAAACCTGATACCATGTCGTCGGTAAACCGGGCACGCGAAGCGAAACGTACGCCTTCACGGTTAGCTGTTGCCAGGGTGATGTAATTGTAAAATGCGTATCCTACCTCTATGACTCCGAGCAGCAACAGAACCAAGAATGGCAATACCAGCACAAACTCGACTAACCCCTGTCCATGGTCGCTGCGTTGCAGCCTGCGCCATGATATTCTGATTTTTTTCATCATTGACCTCCTGTCGTACTATGCTCCAATAGCGCCCCTGTATCAGCGTGAATTTCCCAATATTCCAACGTGTTCAGTCTATCTTTTGCCAATGTCACCTGCCACGATGGGGCGCCATCTTCACGCATACCCAAATGCAGGGTCATGGTAGAAGCAGAAGTTGCGTTCCATGCGGTAGACCCACCTGCACGCCACCACACTTTCAAAATGTCCTGGATGTCCCGATTCCAGGCCGTTGCCGACAACACTGTAGGACGATAGAGTGCGGCTATGTCGCGCAACACCGTGACATCCTCGCCCTGTACCAGGGCGACCAGCAAACGGTTTTTCTGCGTCGAATAGGCCTGACAACTCCAATTCTGCTCCGTCGGGTTGCGGCGCGACAACGTCATCGTACATGCTACAAGGTGTGCATCTTCTGCCCAATTGTTCGCCATCCAGGTCTGCAAAACCGCCGCTGCTTCGGCCGGCGACTGAGCCGGGCGTGGCAGCGATTGGGAAGCGCCGATGCCGCCGCCGGCCGGCATCCAGGACTGCCAGATGATGACAAAGAAAGCTAACGCAGCGATTGTTAGTACGAAGAACACTACGTATAGCCATTTCCGCTGTTCCATAATTTAATTCACCCTCTCACCTGCGCGCGCGCATGACCAGAGGTAAGTAGATTTGGTGGTACGGCCGTATCAAGGCTGATGATCCAACGTATGTCGTGACGTTGCCGCATCCAGCACCTGGATCGGTTGTGTGCGATTCCACGTGGTATAGCCCGGATACTTGAAGTGGAACGCGCACCGAGGTTGGTACGGTATCTGTGTTTACTGTCACTGCCGAAACCACACGTTGCTCAACCACGCTGCCATAATCGGTACACCACCATACATCATATACACCATTGGCGTGCTGTCGCAATGTCGCCACGATCACCATGTCTGGATAAGGTTGGTCATCGTTGAGGGTGATTAGGGGACCGGGTGGATAATCCGATGTTGCCTCGATCGACGCCGAAACAGCGACCCGTGAATCCGCGTGACTACATGGTGTTTCTACATTTGCATTGTGTGTTTCCAGGCGATACGTTCCGTTTATACTGAATGGCGCTTGAAACGTCCAGTTAGGGCGCGACCACGTATCGCTATCCACTTGAAACGGTTCGCCGATTTGTTGCGTGAGTGGCGCTGTCGGCGCAACAACTGGACACCACCACAGATAGTAGTCCAGCGGTTCACCGCCTATGTCGCTGTAAGGATGATTGAGCACGGTCGTTGTCATCCAGTCCCCACCCATTACCGGACCTGGCGACACGGTCAACGAGGGTGGCGCAGCCGTCGCGGTGAGTGTTGCGGAAGCGGCGACCAGGGAATCTGTGTTACCACAAGGCACATTACCACCCGTGTCGAGATGGGTTTCGATGTGGTAGACACCCGTCATTCCCATAGGAACGCGCACCATCTTGATACGTTCCCAGGTGTTGATGTTTACCTGGAAAGCGTCGCCGAGTTGCTGTGCGGGCGGGTACTCCGGTGCGTCGGTGGCGCACCACCACATGAAATAGTTCAGCGGTTCGCCGTTCGAGTATGGGTCGGACAGATCCGCGTAGGGATGATCGCGCACCGTGACTGTAATTGATTGTCCGGCTTCTACCGGTTCGGATAAAACGCTCAGTGAAGGCGTCCCACTAAAGACCCAGGTCTGTGTCAAAGCTGCACCGGGTTCCCCTACATCCCAGGTCGTATTAACCACCGAATCTATCCACGCAGAGACCTGCGCCGTGCCGACCAAGTTGGAGTATAATGTTACTGTTGTTGTGCCCTGGGCATCAGTCGTTGTCTGAAGCTGTGATACACCATAGCCATTAGGATCGAAGCTGCCCAGCGTTGTTTCGATCATCACCGGCACATTGCTGAAGGGGGTACCGTCTTGCTGTGCCACATGCGCTGTGATGACCTGTGCGCGCTCCAGGGGCAAGGTGCTCGTACGTTCTGTATAGTTCAATTGCACAATCGGGCGCGCGGGACCGGCGACATCGTAGAACACTTGCGAGCGGTTCCATTGGTCCTCTTGCCACGTATGCATGTAGGTGAGGTGCAACGCCTGCGTATCACCAGCCGTCGCCAGCGACAATGAAGGGTAGACACGGATATCGCTGCCGTCGCCGAACTGCGGCAGGGAGCCTACTGCCCATATGAAGCCTAGGCCGACCTCCTCCGCCGTAATGGCATGCGTTGTCGTCAGTACGCAGCCGGTACCTTGTTGCATTTGCCAGACCAGATAGGGCAATCCGGCCGGGTCAACCGCGACCGAGGGGTTGAGATGCATGCCGTACTCACCGCCTGGATTTTCCGGGTCGTCACTTCCGGCATAATAGCGCGTGGAAATGTTGATAGAGTGTAGTTCTATGTCTGAGCCTACCTCTAGCGGTTGAGCGGAAAACTCTGAGCCATTGGTATCTGATCGCGCATAGATCAGGTAAAAGCTCTCACATGGCGGATTGTTATCGACATCGGCGCACACATTCCAGGTCAAGATGACGCGATCCCCGCGCGCAGCAACGTCGGGGATGGGATAGGTGGGTTCGACCAGGGTCGTAGGATAAAGATAGCTGATCACCGGGTTGCACGCGCCCTCTTCCGCGCAATATCGATAATGCACATCGCCTCTTTGCCGCAAGCGCCCCAGGGTATCCACATAATCGCGGTGATATTGCCACACCACGTGAATCCGTCCATTGGAAGTTGCCAGTGAGGGGCGATAGGCGTTTTCGGAGGAAAGCTGTTCCGGAACGGTCCATCCGCTGCCTAGATTGCGGGTATAGAACAGCTCACCTTGTGCTAATGTGTGGTCGCCGCGACCGTACACGATGTGGGGGCGGTTCTGGCTGTCGAGCACAATCCGCGTGTCAGAAAAGCGCATACCTTCCGCCCCCAATTGCGCCGATGCTATGGTTGCCGGAGAACAAGCGCCTGTTGACAGGTTGCATGTGTAATGCAGGATTGCGCTGTTGGCGCTCATATCGTCACAGGGCGACCATACTGTCGCGGCGACGTGCGCCGTGCTGTCGTCAAGGGCTACATCCGTGTGCACGAAACACCCGGTTGCATATTCCGTTGGCAGTGGAAGCGCGATGGGATTGCTCCAGCCGGTCTGCGCTGCGTCGGTTGTGACCCACCGAAGCATGGCTGTGCCACGGCTCACGCACCCGTCGTTGATCTTACGCCCCTGGATCCAGACGCTCGCTAGCCATCCACCATCTGTGCTGATGGCGGAACGCGGCTCCAGGTCGCAGACGGCTGTTGGTGCAGACAGCAACACCGGTACATGCCACCACACCGCAAAGACATGCGTGACGCCGTATAGCGCTATGAGCAGTAGTGCAATCCCTAGTTGCCATCGCCATTTACGCATGCTCACTCCTGCCTCACGGTAATTACTGCAACAACAGGTTAATACTGTAATTGCGTTCATTGGCGACCACGGTGACCTGTGTGGTTGCCGTCCGCAATTGCCCGCTCATCCAGGCTTCGGCGTAGATAATGTAGGCGCCGGGTGTAATGTTGTAGAAGTGATATGTTCCATCATGAATTGAGCGTGTGTGCAACACCTCCCCGCCTTGTGTATAAGCCCACACATCCGCGCCGGGCAGGACCACAGGGATGTTGTTCTGGCCTCGGGTTCTGATTAGCCCGCCGATTGAAGCCGTGTCTGGTTGGTCAGGAGGGATCGGCCAGGTCGTACATACCTGCACACTCAGATCGTCCAGGTAGAAGAAGGTGCCGTTGACGTCCGTGTCATTGAGACCATCCCACTGCATGCGTAGCGTCTGGCCGGCATAGGTGCTAGGATCACCCATCGCTGCTTCTAGATCGATCTGAACAGGATACCATGTTCCCGAGGGGCTGCCGCCGTTGATGACCGTTTGTGGAGTCAACAACGCTGCGCCGCCGGCTGCTGGATAGAGATTGACGCTCAACACGTCATCGGAGTCGTAGGTGGTGCCCAGGCTACATTCCAGGGTGCTTCTTTCTATGTAGTAATAGCCGGAGACGGTGACTGTGGAGAAAGTGAAAACGCTAGTGGGCATGGTCACCTCTTGGTACAGATAAGGTTGGAACTGGGAGCTGGCACAGGGGATCGACCCGTTGGATGCGTGCAGCCGCATCGAGAAACTTCCCCGCCGGAATTGCGCCGAAGTCCGTTGGTAAGCGCCTGATAGGCCGTTAAGATCGCCGGCTTTCCAGAGTGAGAAAACCGTATTCGGGTTGCCCTCGAACCCTGCCACGGAGAGCAACTCGGAGCATTGCGTCAGGCCGGGAGGGTAGGTGGAGGGCGGTTCGGGTGTTGGTGGAACTGATCCGGCGGATGGCGCGCAGGCTGTGAAGTCGTCGTAAACTGCCGGGCCAACGGCGGCATTATCGGCGCTGGTTGCCAGCCCAATGTAGACCGAACCGGGCATGTTGTTAAGTGTGTTGGTCCTGCGCAACGTCCAGTTCACGCCATCCACAGACGAATAGGCTCTGAATACATTGCCTTCCCGCGCGATTTGCAAGTATTGCGGCGGACTGGCGGCATTCGTGCTTACGCTGGGATTCCCTCCGGTTGTGGCGCGGTATTCACGTGAGATGTTTCCGTTGAGAACCTGGAAGAAAGAATAGTGCACGGCATCCGGCGCTAACGACTCACGTACCATCAACCCGGCGTTGGAGGTGCCGTCGCTGGATCCCAGACTCAGCACTTGCACCGTCATACTGAAGTTGCCGCTCACCGGTGACTGGTATAGATAGTGGAAGCTGTCATAGTTCCCAGGGTTGCCGATATCGCCCCAGCCCGGCGTAACCGCGAGTGTGCCGCCGCCGGCGCTTTCCGAACCACGCAGCAACGTCTCGCTCGTCCATTGCCCACCCAGGCCACTATCGAAGTTGTCACTGCTGGCGGCGCCGGAGGCGACCGTGAAATCGTCGAACAGCGCCGGGCCGGGAATGTTGTAGTCGTCGCTGTTGGCGAAAATCCCTACGTGTACAGCCCCCATCGCTATCGTGCGCTCCGAACCACGCTGCGTCCACGTTGATCCGTTCGTAGAGGAGTAGGAGCGGAACACATTGCCGGTGCGTGTAATCCGCACCCAGAGCGGCAGACTGATACTGGTGCTTCCAACTTCGGACGCAGCGCCCCCTGTATTGATGCGATAATCCTGGTACAAAAGGTTGCTGCGCTTGACCAGCGTGGCAAGATACCGGCTGTTGAGATCCAGGGACTCGCGCACCATCAACCCGGCTTCAGCGCCGGCGTCGGTCGAGCCAATGCTTATCACACGCAACGCGATGTCGAAGTCGCCGCTTACAGACCCCTGATACACGAAATGTCCGCCATCAAAATTGGTTCCGGTGCCGCCGATTCGCCCGCGATTCGGCATGATGCGTAACTGACCGCCCACCACATCGTGGGATGCTGTGGGCAGGTCCAGGCCGGTCCATTGCCCACCTAAGCCGCTATCGAAATCGTCATCGCGTCCCCGGAAGGGTACACACTGCTGAGGCTGGATGGTAATGGGGCCGAAGGTGTTGTTCTCCTCACCGCCGGTTTCGCCTTCGTTGATGTAATTGGTGGTATCCACTTGCACCCAGAGCATCTGCGGTTCGTATGTATAGACCGTGACGGTCGTCGTGAGTACGTAACTGGTCAGCGCTTCCAGGTTAGGCGCCCAGTGCTTGCTGAGGCCCATTTGTTGAACCTCTGGTGGATTATCCTGCGGTATGTATACATCCACGTCGAAGGGACCGGTATCGATTGCGATCGGCGATTGGTTGGTTACAGTGATGACGATCGTGATGGGTTCACCGGGACGGATGTATTTTTGATCGACGACGGTGACGTTGTCGATGATTAGGTCTGGCGGCACGGACGCGATTTCGATATCCCCGGAATACGCCACCAGGCTACCGGCTTGACCACAGGGGTTGGTGCCGCCATCGCCGCTGTGCGATTCGATGCGGTAGCTTCCGGCTACCCCCAAGGGAACTTGCACCGTTACGTCTTCGAAGTCCCAGGTGATGCCATCGACGTTGACGGGGTAAGCCAGGCTCGCGACCACCTGTGTCGAGGTCACCAAGGTGGGACACCACCACAGCGAGTGTGGATTGCCTGTCGGAGGATGGTCCATCACCGAGACTGCCAGCGACTCGTTAGGGACAGGGTTGTGGTTGGAAACGACCAGATAGGGACCGGAGGCTTGCCAGGTCTTGATAGCCGTATCCACCGGTTCTTCGGGATCCACCTCACCATCCTCGTTGTAGTTCAGCCAGGCTGTAATCTGCGCGGCGCCAGGGCGGTTGGCATATATTGTAGTGCGGGCTAATCCATTGGCGTCCGTCGAGATGATGATGGAGGGTGTACCAACGCCCGAAACGCTAAAGCTGCCAAAATCGGTGCGGAATGTCACCCGCGCGCCGGCGATATTGCTTCCTGACTCATCCTGTACACGCGCGATAACCACGTGCGACCGGTCATCCGGCAACTCGTTGAGTGCGGTTTCGAAGTTGAGCGCAATTGTATAATTGGGTAGGGGCGTTGGCGTTGGCGTAGGACCACCAGGCGTGGGGGAAGGCGCCGTGGTAGGCGTTGGTAGTGCTGTTCCTGGAGGAACGGGAGGCGGAACGGCGCCAAAAGTGGGCGGCGGTAGGTTGCCGAATCCTACTTGCACCCCCTCATTGATGCCGCTGGCTGCGCTGCGCACCTGTAAATGGGCATCGGGCAGCAAGGTGCCGAAGACGACTAGCGGAACATTGTGGATAACCTGTACGCGCACCGGTAACCCTTGCAATCCAGGCATATTGAGCTCTTCAGATCCATCGAAGGCCTGGAAGCCCCAGATGCACACTCCCAACATACCGGATTCATCGTTATGCGCCGTAATGCATGTGGCGCTGTCCGCACCGTCACAAATGGTATTTGTGCGTAAGCCCACGACTGCTTCCATTGCTGCTCTCTTAATCAACAATGATCGACGCGCGAAGTAGTTGCTATCGGATTCGGTTGGGTCCTCGGCATAGTCCACGGGGCAGTCGGGGTAGGGTTCAGGGATGGCTTCGCCGTTGACATCTCGATGTAGACATTCGCCTTGGCTGGGGCGGTAAACTACGGCAAAGCGCATACCTTCGCGTGACGCATGGGCTACGGTCAGGTACCCTTGAAAGACAAGCGCGGCGTCAATTAAAGTGAAGATGACTATCAACAGTACCGGCAGCAGCAAAGCAAATTCCACTAGGCTTTGTGCGCGAGCGCGTTTAAGCTTCATACTGGCGCCTCCACTGATATGCTCTTCAGAAATCAAACACTAATCCGCGAACCACATGAACCTCTGGAATTTTAGAAGATTCGTGCGCTGCGCGGTCGTATTTTCCTTTTTGTCTGGAATTCTTACATGATTCTCACTTTCATTATAGGTACGGCCATCGAAAAGTCAAGAGTACTTTGGTCAGGTA
>DYKY01000116.1:9838-12692 GCA_020722365.1 Thermoflexus sp. | reverse complement strand
TACCACCGCCCACGAGGGGCTAGGCTACGGTTTTCAACTCATTTGAAACACACCCATATCATTTCCTATTTAGAGACGTGTCCCACGGGCGCAGAGTTCCCTGGGCGCGGCGCGTGGGTTGACGTTTTCGAGATTTGGAAGGATACTGAGGATCGAAATTCACTATAGAAGGCGGGAGCAAGGCTTTGCAGCAGGCCTCAGATCGCTCCTCGATTATTTGACTAAAGACTATCAGACTCAGGACTACCGGACTATTTTTAGGAGGCGACGATGATCGACAGAGCACGGGATATTGCCAGGACGATGGGCTACAGCAGCATCGATGCGATTCTGGAAGCAATCGGCAGCGGGGAATTGATTCTGGTGAAGGCCACAGAAGGGCGGCGGGCGAAAACGGCGGAGTGGATCCGCGAGCGGCTGGCCACAGTCCGTGGCGAGGACGCTGGGCTTGCCGGGACGCTGGAAGATATCGCCGACGCCCTGGACCTGGCGACCGAACTGGCGCACTATCCGGCAGACGCCGACATCTGCGATATGGATCTGCCCTACGGCTGGCCGAGCTATTGCGAGCGGAGCGTACTGTAGTCATCGCCCCGCATCGCATGGGGTACCGTCTACGGACGGCGAGCCGCGCGCACGTGAATGTGCTGGCCGTCTGACGTCACCGCAACGGCGCCGTCCTCGTCGGTGCGGTAGACGGGCTTGTCCATCAACCGCGACAGCACCGCCGGGTCTGGGCTACGGGCGTCACCTCCGGCGCTGATGATGACGGCTTCCGGCGCTACGACCTCCAAGAAGGCTGGTGTAGAGGCTGTCTTTGCACCGTGACGTGCCAGGAGTAGCACGCTGCTGCGCAGATTGTATCCTTCGCGCGCTACCAACGTTTCTTCCACCACGGCAGTGGCATCGCCGCAAAGCAGGAAACTGGTGTTGCCGTAAGTGAGCCGCAACACCAGCGGACCGCCTGAGCTGCTTGGCTCGGGCCACAGCGTCTGCAAGGTGACGCCCGCGGCATCGAGTTCCCACGTCATACCGGCCCACAGCGTCCCTACACTCCCCGCCGGGCGCTCTGCCAGGAGCGTTTCCCATCGTTCGTAAAGAGCGCCGCGTCCCGCTTCCGGTCCGATGTTCACGAAATCGACAGTGTACCGCTCCAGCACCGGAATCAGTCCTGGCAAACGTTCTGACGTCGGCGATGTGAGAATCACCATATCCAGCCGCCGGTCCCAGAACGGCATCTGTTGTCCCACCTGGGCGAGGGTTTGCGGAGCGTCTGCGCCGCCGTCGATCAGCACTTGCTTGCCGCTTGGCGTCTGGATGAAGATGGCATCGCCCTGGCCTGCGTCCAGAACGACGACGTGCAGGCGACCATCGGGCGCGGCGTAGAAGTAGGCGAGCAGGAGCACGAGCACGGCGATGCCCGCAGCGTACTGCTTGCGGGTCACCTTTTTGAGGACGAGCCGGTAGCGCTGCCGCTCGTCGACTGGCTGGCTAACCCACCATGTCATTGCTCCCAAGATGACATAGTAACCCCATACCAGCGGCAATGTGACGTTGCCCAGCTCCACCGACGCCAATGGAAAGTTTGCCGTCCAACGTACCACGCCGATGGTGTAGGCGAGGAATACCCAGGCGAGCCAGCTTAAGACCTGCCCCACCGGCCGCAGGAGCAATCCGGCGATCAATGCGACGCCACCAAACAGCATAATGTGCTGCTGTGCGGGCAATATAAGCAGATTTGTAAGCAGCGTCACTAACGAGAGACGCCGAAACACGCCGATGATGACGCCGGTGGTGGTGATCTGCGCGGCGATGGTGACGATGAGAGCATCACTCAGCAAACCGACGATCTTCTGCGCGCGTTCCTTGTCCGTAAGGCGCTCGAAGAAGCGTTGGAACCCTCTTGTGACCGGTTCCGTATAGAGAATCAATCCCAGGGTCGCTGCCAGGCTGAGCTGGAATCCCACATCCCATAACACGTAAGGATTCAACATCCCCATAAACAGCACCGCTGCTGCGAGTGACGTCGGTCCATGGGTTATGCGCTCGTTACTCCGGGCGAAGATCGTCACCGTCGCCATCACTGCCGCGCGCAGCACTGCCGCCGACGCGCCCACGAGGATAGTGTACAGCCATAGCCCTGCCAGTGGCAGGAGCGTTTTACCGCGTCCTTTGAGTAGCCGGTTGCCCATCTGGATGAAGACCCCAGCAATGATTGAGAGGTTGAAGCCAGAGATGGCGACGATGTGACTGGTGCCAGTGACAACGAAGGCTTCGTCCAGGTCGCTGGGAATACCGCTTTCGACGCCGAGGAGGATACCCGCGAGCAGCGAGGCCTCCGGCTCGGGCCAAATCGTCAGTAGTGTCTTGAGCGCGTGGGCTTTGAAACGGTAGAGCCATTCCCAGAGGAAGAATCCGTGGTGTGAGTCGATCACGGCGACGTCGGCTTGCCGCAACAGTGAGTGGATGCCCTGGCGGGCCAGATAGTCACGGTAGGAGAAGCTTTCGAAGACCGGCGGCGTTTCCAACTGCCCGGTCGCCTGGATGAGATCGCCGTATTCGACCGGCGTGTATGCCGGGGCCTTGATGAGGACGCGCCCATGCAGGGGAATGGCAGCGCCGTCGGCAAGAATGAGCGCCGTGACGTCGAGGTGCAGGTTGGTGAGGGTGGGGCGACGGTCCGGTTCGCGATCGACGACGCCCTGGAGAGCGACACGTCCGGCCTCGTTGTAGAAGGCGATGTGGTTGGCATCGATATGGGGCTGGGCGATCAGCAGACGGCCTGCGCCGCCGAGCAGACCAATCAGCGCAAAGGCAGTGAGTCGGGCAGTCCGGTAGTTGCCCCATCCGGTGT
>DYKY01000116.1:0-9738 GCA_020722365.1 Thermoflexus sp. | reverse complement strand
GCGAACCGGCGTTAGCCGGCGATGGCCTCGCTGAGGGAGCGGATGTCGTAGAAGGGACCGTCGGCGGGGGTGACACAGCGGACGCGCAACACAGCGAGCGGGTGTTGGCGTCCGTCGACTTCGATGTAACCCTGAGCGTGGGCCGCTTCGCCATAGTGCTCGACGAGGGATTGGACGAACGCAGCCTGCACTTCAGCTTCGAGCGCGGCCGAGCGTTTCTGATGGGTGATGACGATGAAATCGTCGCGACCGCCGTAACCGATGAAGTCATTCTCGATTTCGTCATGGGCCAGGGCTTCGGCAAGGAGGCGAGCCGCGTCGTGGATAAGCTTTTCGCCAGCCATAAAGCCATAAGCTTCGCGGAAGGGGGCGAGTTTGAGGATGCGGAAGTGCATCAGCGCCCAATCGCCCTCCGGTGTGCGCAGGAGGTTGAGTAGTTCGTCGTGAACCTGCCGCCCGGCGGGCAGGCCGGTGATGGGGTCGGTGATGTTCTCCAGGTTTTTGCGTTTGATGGCATTGCGGACGCGCAGAGCGACAAGTTCTGGGTCGAGTGGACTATCGACAAAGTCGTTAGCGCCGCCTTCCAGGCTGGCGATGCGCTCCTGGCGGTTGTCCTCATCGCCGAACAGGATGAGAAAGGTGTGTTTGGTGCGGTTGATTTCGCGCAGACGGCGGATCAACTCCAGACTGCTCATGTCGGGCAGGCTGGTGCTGATCAGGATAACCTGCGGCATAAAGCGGGCGGCGGTTTTGAGGCCGTCCGCGCCATTGGTGGCTTCGGCTACTTCCAGCCCTTCCTGGATGAATTGTGTGGACAACAACTCGCGGTTGCCGTCGTGGTCTTCGATAAGCAGAACTCGCCCTTCCACGTTTCACTCCTTGAACCTGGCCAATCCTATGCCTTTATTATAGAAAAGAACTGGGATTCGGTCAAGTGACAGGAAACACCACACGGAAGCCAATGGCGTGCGAGCGATTGTGGGGACGGCTGCGCTCGGAGACGAAGGTGCGGGCGGATTCGGCGGGGAAATTCCACGCGCCGCCGCGCAGAACTTTGGTGTTCTGGTCATAGTCGCTGGCCGTCCATTCCCAGACGTTGCCGGCCATATCCAGCGCCCCATTTGGACTTTCACCTTCCGCGAAGACGCCCACGGGGGTCGGCCCGCCCAGCCCGCTCTCGCGCGTGTTCGCGGAAGATGGAGTGAAGGTTTCGCCCCAGGGATAGTTGCGCCCGTCAACGCCGCGCGCGGCGCGTTCCCATTCCTCCTGGGTAGGGGGCCGCCCACCTGCCCAGGCGCAGTAGGCGGCCGCTTCATCCCACGTGACGAGCACGACCGGCTGGTTGCTACGTCCGGCGGGGTAAGTGCGCTGTTCAGGGTCCCAATTGTAGACGCGCGCCCAGTCTTCGTCCACATACGGTGCGGGAATTTCCGGGTGTGCGTGCAGAAATTCGGCGTATTGGGCTTGCGTCACGAGATAACGCCCGATACGGTAAGCCTGCAGGGTACAGGGCTGTCTTTCCGCCCCATATAGGAACTCCCCGTCCGGGATCGTCACCGTCGCGGCTAAATCGCGGGGATCGCCCAGGCGACCAAGCGCCAGCCCCGCAGAGAGACGTTGCGCGATGGAGGCAGGATGCTCACGGTGCATCAATCTGACGAGGGCGCGGCTGTAGGTCGGTTGGTGTTGCCGGGCGGCTTCGACCGCAGCTTGAAGGCGGGCGATGTTACCACTCAGGAGATCGTCCCATATGTGCCGGTCGGGATCACCGGCATCCGGCATGATCCCGAGACAGGCGCGGAGTTCGTGCGGCGCAAGGTGGGCGAACGAGGCCGTAACGGATGCGGTTGTGTCCAGCACGCGGGCGAGAACCGGGTCGGCGGCGTAGCGGGCGATGGGGAGGGGGAGCGATTTTGTGCCGGAGAGCGCCGCGCTGTCTGGTGCAGCCTGCGAGCCGCACACGTGCGCTTCTAGCTCCTGGAGCAGGCCGGGATGTTGTACCAATATCGCATACAGTTCTGGACAGCGTTCCTGGAGAACGACGGCCTTCGCCAACAGGACGGGGTTGAATCCCTCCGGTGCGTCAGATATGACTTGGGTGAGCGCCCGGCGCAGGCGCAGGGCATTCAGCCCTTGTTTGATGCGTCTGGGGTTGGGGGGCAGCCCCGCAGCGAGGACGTGGCGGACGGCGCCGGGCAGGTCCGAGGCGAGTTGTTCCAGAAAGTTGTCGATGTGGGCGGCGGAGAGCGCCGGCGCGGTGAAGGCCACCTGCACCAGTCGTTCCAGATGTGGGGCGTTGACGCCTGGAACCATCGTTGCGCCGGTGGACTGTTCGCCGTACTGCGCGTTAAGGCTGGCATTGAGATGATCGTCATCGGCGGCCAGGAAACACAGGCTGCCCGGCGCAGCAAGAAAGTGCCGGGCGATTTCGAGCGCGTTCACGGCGCGATCCGGCGAACAGGCGTCGAGACCGTCAATGAAAACGGCCAGCCGTCCCTCGTGGGCGATGAGGTACTCGTTGATCCATCGGGCGAGCGCGCCGATGCCGGCGAATACGTCAAAATCGGCGTCATAGGTCAGACTTGTCTCCCAGTCGGCGATGTGCTGCGCGTCTTCGGGAGTCAGGTCGAGGGATTTGAGCGCGGTGAATGCTTGCAGCAGCAAGGTCTGCGGTATGGGGTGACCATGCTGCGCCGCGTCGAACCACAGGGTGAGGACGGGATGGCTTGCGGCTGTTCCTTGTGCTTCCAGCGATGCGGCGATGAGCCGCAGCAGGCTGGTTTTTCCACACCCGGCCGGGCCAAAGACGCCGACGGTAAGCGGTGCATCCCCGGACAGCGCCAGATGGCTCAGCGCTTCGGCATACGTGCTGAAGCCAAAGACATCCTCTGCCGCCGTCGCAATCGGTTGATCGCTGCAAAATGCAAGAGACATTGTCTCAACTCCTGTCGGTCAACAGACTTTACGATAAAACGTCTTGATAAATATGCAGTTCTAACCAGTATAGGTCGTTTTATATTTATGTCAAGGTTTCTATATTCTGCACACGATTATGTCAATGTGGGATGGTCATTTTCCATATCGCAAATGGATAAGCATCACTTGACCTGATTTTTGCCCATGTTACTATCGAAAGGGCAAGGTATGTGAAGTCATAACCCAACTACGTGACTAGCGACCATCAGACGAATCGTAAAGGAGCTATCAATGATGCATACAGCGGACTATATCAACCTGGAAAGAACCTACGCCACGCACACGTACACCCCTTTGGACGTGGTGCTCAGTCGCGGCGAGGGTGTGTGGGTGTGGGATGTGGAGGGCAAGAAGTATCTCGACTGCTTGAGTGCCTATTCCGCGTTGAACCAGGGACACCGCCACCCGCGTATCGTAAGCGCGATGCTTGAGCAGGTGGATCGTGTGACACTGACCTCGCGCGCGTTCTACAACGATCAATTCCCTCTTCTCGCGAAGGAACTGTGCGATCTCACGGGGTACGACATGCTGATTATGATGAACTCCGGCGCAGAGGCAGTGGAAGCAGGGATCAAATCGGCGCGGCTGTGGGGCTACCAGGTGAAGGGCATTCCCGACAACCAGGCCGAAATCATCGTCTGCGGACATAATTTTCACGGACGCACCATCACGGCAATCTCGCTGTCGACGACGCCGTTGTACAACAAAGACTTCGGGCCGCTGACGCCAGGCTTCAAGCCGATTCCCTTCGGCGATGCCGAGGCGCTGGAGGCTGCCATTACGCCCAATACGGCGGGCTTCCTTGTGGAACCGATTCAGGGGGAGGGTGGGGTTATCGTCCCGCCTGCCGGATATCTGCGAGCTGTGCGTGAGATTTGTGACCGCCACAATGTTTTGTTCCTCGCCGATGAGGTCCAGACCGGCCTGGGGCGCACCGGTAAGCTGTTCGCCTGCGAGTGGGAGGACGTGCGGCCTGATATCATCATCATCGGTAAGGCGCTCTCCGGGGGGATGATGCCGATCTCCGCCGCCCTGGGTAACCACGACATTATGGGGTTGTACAAGCCGGGGATGCACGGCTCGACTTTCGGTGGAAATCCGCTGGCGAGCGCCGTCGCGCGGGCGGCGCTGCGGGTGATTGTCGATGAGCGGTTGCCGGAGCGAGCGCGGGAGATGGGGGCGTACTTTATGGAAGGCCTGCGCGCCATCGACAGCCCCTACGTCGCCGAGATCCGTGGCAAAGGCTTGCTCATCGGTGTGGTGTTGAAGGATGAAGTAGGCAGCGCGCGGCCCTTCTGCGAGCAATTGCAAGCGCGCGGCATCCTGGTGCACGAGACGCACGAGACAGTCATTCGTTTTGCGCCGCCGCTCATCATCACACGGGATGTGCTGGACTGGGCGCTCGGCGAGATCGCGGCAGTGTTGGGGCGCTAATCGACTTCGCATAGTAAAAATACCCCATTTTTGGCTTGCGCCTCGCGGAAGTCAATTGCCCACTGTCTGGATGAGCAAGACAGTGCGTGTGCGTCACCTGTCCAGAAACATTTCCCTTTCTGATTGCCGGACTTTTGTTTGTTTTCGATTCGCGTATAATAGAAGTATAGGATTGTCGTACAATCCGGCGCAGTGTCGTTCTGCTGGCGTGCGACAAACACTCAGACGACCGATAAGCTCGTTACCGGCTATTTGACGAACGTTGATATGAGTAGTTTTGCAGAAGGGAGGAGTTTATGGAAATAACGCCTTCGATTTTACACACCGCAGATCTCTTTACCGGGTTGAGTGACGCGCAGTTGGCGGCGCTTGCGGCGGTAGGCCAGGTCTCCGTGTTTCATCGCGGGGACATTATCCTGAAAGAGGGTGAGCAGAGCACCGCCATCTATGTCGTGTTGAAGGGGCAGGTGGAGGTGGTTTCCGAGTTGACCGAGAACACCACCAGCCTCGTCATTTTGGGAGCGGGGCAGAGCTTTGGCGAGATGGCGTTGTTGGATGCCGGCCCGCGTTCAGCGACGATCCGCTGTCTGTCGGCAGAGGCGAGTCTGTTGACTTTCAGTCGCGATGATCTGTTAGCATTCTGGGACCAAGAGAGTTGTGTCGGCTATAAGATGCTGTTTAACATCGCCCGCGATTTGGCTTTCAAGCTTCGCATTCGGAATCTGACGAACGCGCTGCCCAGAGAGGGAGGGGACCTATGATTTACAAGGTCAGTTACGTGGTCGTCGGCGGACAGCATCGCGGCATGGTGATCAATCAGGAGGAAGCCCCTCAGGTGGGCCATCGCGTCGAATTGGGCGAGCAGGTCTGCGAAATCATCGAAGTGCAGGAGTTGGTCCCGCCAATGGGTGACTTTGCCTACCTGCACGCTACGTGCCGCCCGGTAAAAGCAGAGGGGGATTAGTAATTCGTAATCGGTGATTAGGGATTGGATGCCGTTCTGATCCCTACTCCCCAATTTCTAATTTCTGATTACCAATTCCTACTCCTTCTCATCATCTCCCCAGGAAATTCAGTAGCAAGTGTGGCGTGATGCGCGCCTCAATCCAGGCCGCGAGCAGGAGCAACGGCAGCACCACACCCACGAAGAGCTTGACGAAGTGCCCGACCTCACGCACGATGCCATCTACCCCCCCGCCTTCCTCGTGGGGCGATAGCATCACATCCCCCATCCGCATGGCTTGCGCCGTTGCCAGGATGGCCGCCGGCAGTTCCACAATCCCGTGCGGCAGCACTGTGACCGCCAGAAAGAGCCATGGATTGAACCCGACGCCGCCGATTTGCCCGACGATGTAGGCAATGATGGCGACAGGGGCCATCAACAGCAGCAGCGCCAGGATGCCCATTGAAATGAGGGCTGCTCCTCCCGCCACCAGAAGTGCGCGGACGTTGTTGAGGAAGATGCTCCACGGCGAAAAGGATGTCAAAAGCCCGCTTTGCGTGACCATTGAACCGATGGTTTCGAGATTTTGAACTTCCGCCAGGCTGAAGGCTTCCACAGGCAATGGGAAGCGCCGCACCCCCCATATACCGACGCTCAAGCCGCCCCCCAGGATGACCACCACGGTGATCAGCAGTTCGGGCCACATTCCACGGATGATGGCGGGAATCTCGCGCGTGTACAACGCTTTCAACCCATTGCGTGGCCAGGCGGCTTTCCAAAATACGCTCAGAGCGTGGCGCAGGTTCAGCTTGTCGATGTCGCGGCCCAATAATTGCTCGCGATTGAAGACGCGGATGCCCAGCCGAATCAACAGCACGTTCACCACGATCAGGCACAGCGCGATCAGCCAGAGTGCGGTGTAATCGGCGAAGAGCAGCAGGCCGGCCTCAACCTGCAAAAGAAAGGCCATCGGGATGATGATGAAGCTCGCCAGGAGATTGGCCGCGCGCACACTTGTGGATTGGCTGGAGACAATCACCGCGCCGGAGACCATCACCAGGGATTGCACCGTGGACAGCGTCATAGACACCAGCAGCAGGGAAAGCGGCGGCCACCATCCCAGGGTGAGGCCCATTAAGAGCAGGTAGGTTGCTATTCCCAGGTAGCTGGCCAGGACAGGGGGGATGGTCGCCGAGAGCAGCTTGCCGACGTAGAGTTGTAGATCGGTCAGCGGCGTCGCCAGCAGGGATTCCAGGCTGCGGCGTTCCTTTTCCCCCGCGAAGGTTTCCAACGCGATGACCAGTGAGAAGGTGCTGGGGAAGAAGCCCACCACCAGCATCAAGAAGGGCAGAAGCCGCTCGACGATCAACGAGGCCCCATACTGGTTGACGAATGCCAGCCCTCGGTTGGCCGCAAAATTCGCCAGAAACGGAAATCCAATCACCAGGACGATGATGGGCACAACGATACGCCAGTCGCGCAGCGTGTCGCTGATCTCCCGACGCAGAACGACCCACACAGGGAACCACATGGCGCGCAGGTGTTGCCAGGTGGGCAAGAAACCCGTAGGTGCGGTCTTGGTTTGTGCTTCGAGGTTCATACGTTCTCCTCCACCGCGCGCAGATAGACCGCTTCCAGGCTTTGTGCGACCTCGCTGAGCGTCACCACTGCCACACCAGAGGCGGTGAGCGCCTGGAGCACTGCGGGGTTGGTGACCGTTGGATCAGGCGTGCTGTAGCGGACCCAGCCATCGCCCGCATCCTGCACACGAGCGCCGCTGTTGGCGATGGTGCGCTCAATCAGCGCAACGACGCCATTCTGTGAGGGTTGGGCAAGGCGGATTTCCATCAGCGGCGGGCCGAGGAGACGCGCTTTGAGCGCCGGCGTGGTGTCCTGTTCCACAATGCGTCCCTGGCGGATGATGGCAATGCGATCGGCCAATGCCTCGGCTTCCGGCAAGTTGTGGGTGCACAGGACGATGGCGCGGTGGGCGTCATTGCGCAGTTGCGCGATGGTGTCGCGCACCAACCGCGCGCTGGCCGGGTCCATCGCGGAGGTCGGCTCGTCGAGCAGCAGCACGGGGGGATCGTGGAGCAGCGTTCGTATCAACGCGATCTTCTGCGCCATGCCTTTGGAATATTCGCCCAGGCGGCGATCCAGCACATCCTTGTATCCTCCCGCAGCCTTTTGGTCGGCAACAGGGGTTATTCTGAACCATTCGGCAAGCTCGTTGATGCGCTTCTGCCGCTCCGGGGTGGGGATTCCGCGGAGTTGGCCGAAAAAATCCAGGTACTCGCGCCCGGACATACGACTGTAGAGGCCGGGAGCTTCGGTGAGCATTCCAACGTTGCGCCGTACTGCATCCCCTTGCGTCGCCACATCGTATCCGGCGACGCGCGCGCGCCCGGCGGTGGGTTTGAGGATGGCGGCGAGCATGCGCACGGTCGTTGTCTTTCCGGCGCCGTTAGGACCTAACAAGGCCAGCACCTCACCTGGGTGCACGGTCAATGTGATGTCATCCACCGCAACCAGCGTGTCAAATGCTTTCGTCAACCCTTCGATCTCGATCATGCCATTATCCTTCCACGATATGTAGCAGGATTATACCATGGAAACAGATGTTTTGACGACATTGGATGGTTTGGCCGGGTTTGAGCCAGAATCCGGGTTGGGTGGCCTGGCGGGGGGAGGACACCACGGATGGTGGAAATGGACGATGCGGCCCACCGACGTCGCTCAGATGAGGCCAGTGACGGGGTCGCGGTGGATGGCGCGGATGGTGGCGGTGTGGGTGGGCATTGATTGATTCAATACTCCCAATCCTCATGGCTGACCGGAAAGCGGTTGAGTTGGTCGCGGTGGTAGTGCCAGTTGGGCATGAAGCGGTCGAGGAGGGCGACGAAGTGGGCGTTGTGGGTGGGTTCCAGGAGGTGCAGCATTTCGTGGACGACGATGTATTCGAGGCAGGCGGGTGGTTTTTTGGTGAGTTCGGTGTTGAGGCGGATGTTGCCGGCGCGATGGTTGCAGCTCCCCCAGCGGGTTTTCATCCGCTGGACGAAGAGGCGCGCGACTTCGACGCCGAGTTGTGGCTCCCATTTGGCAATCAACGGCGGTATAGCCTGTTTGAGTTGTTCGCGGTACCAGGCCTCAAGGATGGCGTGCCGTTTGGTTGTATCTGTCCCCGGACGTATCTGCAGGAGGAGATGGCTTTTTTGTAGTTCGACGGAGGGGGCAGCGTTGACTTCGATGGTTTTGAGCAGGTAGCGCTCGCCCCAGACGTAATGGCTCTCCCGGTCCAGGTATTCGCGCGGGGTTTCGCGCGCTTGGGCCTGGAGTTTCTGCTGCTGTTGTTTGATCCACCCCAGCTTGGAAATGGCAAAGACGCGGATGCTGTCGATGTTCATCCAGGCGGGGGCGGAGATGTGAACTCTGCCGTTGGGCGGGTAGACGCTGAGGTGGATGTTTTTGATGTCTTTGAAGACGACGTCAACGGTGAGGTCGCCGAGTTCGATTTGGGTTTCCATCAGTATTCCTTCTGCGCCTCGATGATCAGGAAGATGCGTTCGACTTCATCCACGTCCTTGAGGATGCCGTAGAGCGCGGATTTGATGACTCTTTCACGGGCCTGGACGCCGCGCCAGCCATCGGGACGCACTTGTTTGACGGTGGCGTCAATGCGCAGCGCCAGGTTCAGCACGGGATCGCCGGCCACCTGGTATTCTCCCGGCGGCTCCTTCAGCAGGTTGGCGGCGCTGGGGAGGTTGTTGTAGAGGGCGCGCTTGCCGGGTGAATCGAGTTGGACGGGGGTTTCGTCCGTTTGCCCGGCCTGGACGTGGGTGGCCAGGGCGGCGATGCGTTTGAGGTAGGCGGCATATTCGAGCGCCCGAGCTTTGCGGGCGGCGATGATCTCGTCCAGCAGGGCGGACATTTTCTCGTAGAAGGCGGGGTCGTTGAGGTGCTCTTTGATGATTTTGCTGCGGACGTTGTTTTCGATGGTCTCGGCGACGGCGTCGGGATTGTCTTTGATTCCGCCAAGGCGCGCGGCGATGGCCTCAGCAATGCCGGTTTTGACGATGAGGTCAAGGAGCGGCAGGCCGTCGAAGGCAGAGACTTTGCGCGGTTCGTCGGCCTGGATGTAGGTGTCGATGAGGTGGCGCATGTCGGCTTCGTAGGCTTTGAGGTCGAGGCTCTCGCCGCTGGCGTTGCGGATAATGTCCCGCAGCTTGAGATACCGGTCGAGCAGACGGCGGATGCGGGCGATATCGGCGGGGGTGTAACCGGCGAGGTCGAGTTCATCGGCGATGTTGGCGTAGGCGCGCACGAGAGAAGCAGCGGCTTTGTAGAAGGCGGCGCGCTGCGGTTCGTGCTCTTGCAGATCGGCGGGG
>DYKY01000115.1 GCA_020722365.1 Thermoflexus sp. | reverse complement strand
CCTGCCAGAGCACGAGCCACAGCCGTTTGGACGTCGCCGTTTGCTGTTCCAGCGTGGTCAAAGCGTGCAAATCCAACGGATGGCTCGTGTCTAGCACGCGTGTATCAAACGGCAAACCGAACAGGTGTGCCGGGCCGTCGTAGTAATACTCGAGCGTGTGCGCCGCGTACCCGCCGATGACGACGATTGCGTCATCAGGTGCATCGTGTGCTTCGATGTACCGGGCCACGCCGCGAAAGTCCGGGCGCGGATGCCACTCGTCCTGTACTCCCACCGCCCACGTCCCCTGCGCCTGTCGCGCCAACGCCGGAACCGCGAGCGCGAGCCAGGCTACAATCAGGATACTGGATACTAGATACTGGAAACTGGATGCTAAAAACCTGACTCTGGACTTTGGACTTAGGACTCTGGACTTTCGACTAACGACTAACGACTCCCATCCTATCCCTACTCCTGCGACGAACGCGAGGCCGAAGGAGGGGAGCAGATAGCGCTCGCTCCACTTGGCTTTGACGAACGTCGCCGCCAGGAGCAGCGCGACCGGAACGATCAGTGTGACGAGCAGCCACGTTATGCCGCCCACGCGGCGAGCGCGCCAGAGACCGGCGAGAGCCGCGACGAGTGCGAGCGCCGCGATCCCCGCAAACAGCGAAACCCACGGTTCGGGAAGATACTGCCCTACACCGAAGAGCACCGGAATCCACCGCAATGCCTCCACCGGTATCGCCGACACGGCTGTCGCGTCCGTTTGGGCGCGCCACACTCCCCACGCGGCAATCGGTAGCGTTATCAACCCCAGCCACAGATTCGCGCCCCACCAGACGTGATGCGTGATGCGTGACCCTTGACTTTGAACTTCTGACTTTTGACTTTCAACTTTCAACTTGTAACTTCCCCACACGAGCATCGCCGCCCACAACAACCCCGCGTAGAGATGGGCCATCATCATTGCTGAGCCGAGGATAACATAGGCCGCGCTGCCCTTGCCGCGTTCGACGACGCGCCACGTTGTCCACGCGAAGGCGGCGGCAAGCGGGACGACGAGCGCGTACATCCGCACTTCCTGCGTGTAATAGACGTAGATCGGCAATGTGGCGTAGGCCAGCGCCGCGCCCCAGCCGCCGTAGCGCTTCCCCTGGACTGCGCCGCCCAGCCGCAGCATTAGCGCCGTCGCGATTGTGCCAAGTAGCACGGAGAGATAGCGCGCCGCGAATTCTCCGCTGCCCGCGACTTTGATCCACAGCGCCAGCAGCAGCCCGTGGAGCGGCAGGGCGTTGTCTTCGCGTAGCAGTCCCACCGTCCCGTCGATGACACCCTGTTGCGCGTGGTACAGCACGAACGTCTCGTCGTACCACAGCGAAGTCGCGATTAGCCCCCACACGCGCAGCCCAAACGCGAGGGTGAGCCACGCCACGGCAATGGCATAGTAGCGCTCTATCCCGGATCGTTCCATACCGCCATTATACAGCGAGAAGACAAGAAAGGGAGAGTCAGGGGTAAGTGACAAGGTCAGGAAATTGACTACAATACAAGTGAGGCCGTTTTCAGTTGCCAGTTTTCATAAACGTAGTAAATATGTCCAGTAACGAGCAACCAGCAACAAGTAACCAGCAACCAGTGAGGTGCTTATGGCTAAACCGCAGACAATGCTGATTCGTGGTGGGACGGTGGCAATGCCGGAGACGCTGTTGGACGCCGACGTGCTCGTCCACGGCGAGCAGATTCAGGCCATCGGCCACGATCTGCCGGCGCCGCGTGGGGCCGAGGTGGTGGACGCGACCAATTTGCTGGTGCTGCCGGGTGTCATCGACGCGCACGTGCACATCCAGTTGGATACGGGCATCTACGCTTCACCGAGCAACTGGCAGGTCGAGAGCCGCGCGGCGGCTTTCGGCGGCGTGACGACGGTGGTGGACTTTGCCACACAGTTCCCCGAACAGAGTTTCGCCGAGGCGTTGGACGCGCGTCTCGCGGAAGCCGCGCCTTCTTGCATCGATTACGCCTTCCATATGATGGTGACGGACGTGCTATCGGGCCAGGAGGACGCGCTCGGCGACCTGGTCGATTTGGGCATTCAGAGTCTCAAGCTGTACACGACCTATCGACCCAACTATTACGCGGACGACGCGACGGTCTTGCGTCTGCTCGAAGCGGCGAGCCGTTACGGGCTGACGACGCTTGTTCACTGCGAAAACGATGCGCTGGTCACGGCGCAGACGCAGGCGTTGATCGAGGCGGGGGACACGGGCTGGCGCTACCACGGCGCATCGCGTCCCGCGCTGGCCGAGCAGGAGGCTGTCGCGCGCGTGTTGCTCCTGGCCGAAGCTGCGCACGCGCCTGTCGTCATCGTGCATAACTCGGTCGGGGCGACGACAGCGTTGGTGGCCGAGGCGCGAGAACGCGGGCAGGTCGCTTTCTGTGAGACGTGCCCGCAGTACCTCCTGCTCGACAACACGCTCTACGACGGCAGTGAACCATGGCGCTACATCCTCCAGCCGCCGCTGCGCGATCCACAAGAGCGCCAGAAGCTCTGGGCGCTCGTCGCCGAGGGCGCGCTGGATATGATCGTCACCGACCACTGCGATTACACGTTGGCGCAAAAGATGGCTCTCAACGACTTCACAAAAACACCTGGCGGGCTGCCCGGCCTTGAGACGCTCCTCCCGTTGATAGCGACCTACGGCGTGGGCGATGGCTACATTGACTGGACCGACCTCGCGCGGCTGTTAGCGACCGGCCCGGCGCACATCTATAACCTGTGGCCACGCAAGGGCGTGCTGCTCCCCGGTTCCGACGCCGACATCGTGCTGTACGATCCCACGCCCACGGGGACGCTCGCTGCCGAACGGCTCCATTCGATGGCGGGCTACACGCCCTACGAAGGGATGCGCGTGCAGGGACGGGTCGTGTCCACACTGCGGCGGGGGACGTTCCTGGTGCGCGACGGTCAGTTCGTCGGCGAAGACAGCGCCGGCGTGTACCTGCGACGCGAACCGCTTTTCTGGGAATAGATGGACATCATCTATCTGCTTATCGGGTTAGTGACCGGTGTGGCGCTGGCGTATTGGCTGCTGCGCACGCGGGATCAAGGGCAGCAGGGCGATCTGCGCGACGAAATCGCTGCGACCTATCACGCCAGGGCCGAGGCCGAGCGCGCGCGTCTGGTCCAGCACTACGAGGCGCGCATCCACGAACTGGAAGATCACCACGCGGAGACGGTCGTATCGGCGCGCCGGCAGAGTACCGAGCAGAGCCGCGCGGTTCTGAAGGGAAAGATGGCGGAGCAGATGGCGCCGCTGCTGCCGGGATTCGACTACTGGCCCGCCGACGCGCGCTTTCTCGGCGACCCGGTCGATTACATCGTTTTCAACGGCTATAGCGCCATGAAGGACGGGGGTGCTGAGGATGAGATGGAAATCGTCATCCTCGACATCAAACAGGGCAAATCGATGCTGACCAACGGTCAGCGCCAGATCGCCAAAGCCGTGGAGGCCGGGCGCGTGCGCTTCGAAGTCGTGCGCGTCTTCGCCGACGGCACGATTCGCTCCTATACGTGGGGGAAGGGGAGTAGTAATCAGTAATCGGGGATTAGAGAGCAGGGAGCAGGGAGTAAGGATTGGGGAATCAAGAACAAGAGTAACGCAGTACTTCCTGGTTACCGATTACCAATTACCAATTACCAATCCCCCTTACCGAGGTGACACTATGCGTGACATTATTGCGGATGTGAAGCGCTGGCAAGCTGCCGGCAAGACCGGTATTGTACTGGCGACGATTGTAGAAACCCGAGGATCGTCGCTACGCCCGGCGGGGGCGCGTATGGCGATCACGGCTGAGGGCGATGTCGCCGGTTCGGTCAGCAGCGGTTGCGTCGATGGCGACGTTATCGCCGAGATGGAATTTGTCTTGCAGGGGCGCGAGGCAATCCGCCGCCCCAATTTCGGCATCACCGACGAACAGGCCTGGAGCGCGGGACTGGCGTGTGGCGGCGCGATTGATCTGCTGGTCGAACGGTGGAATCCGCTCCACGAACGCCTGATGGCGGAGATTGAGGCGCGTCGTCCGGTCGCTTTCGTTTCGCGCATCGATGCGGACAAACCGCCGGTGCACCTGTTGCACACCGTCGACGGCGCGACGCATGGCACGCTGGGGGATGCCGACCTGGATGGCGAGGTGTTGATGGACATTGCGACAGCCTGGCCTGGCCCGTATGCACAGAAACACACCTATCCGCAGGGCGAGTTTTTCATCGAGATCATAGCGCCGCCGCCCACACTTGTTATTTTCGGCGCGACGGACATCGCGGTCTCGTTGGCGGCGTTGGCCTGCGTGCTGGACTTCGCAGTCATTGTGAGCGACGCCCGGCGCGCGTTTTTGCGGGAGGAACGCTTCCCTGGTGTGGAAACGCGCTTCGGTTGGCCGCAGGACGTCTTCACATCGCAGGATTTTGGCGTGAGCCACGCCGTGGTGGTCCTCTTTCACGATGCTAAGTTCGACGTCCCCGCGCTCAAGCTCGCGCTGCGCAGCGACGCTTTCTACGTCGGATTTCTGGGGAGCCGCAAAACCCAGGCCGATCGCCGGGAAAGCCTCCTTGCAGCAGGATTTACCGAGCAGGACTGGGGCCGTGTCCACGGCCCGGTCGGGTTGGACATCGGCGGCAAAGAACCGGCGATGATTGCGCTTTCCATTCTCGCCGAAATCGTCGCCGTCCGCAATCGCCGCACAGGCGGCATGATGAGTAAACGGTGACGCGCTTCCAATCGACAAAAACTTCATCAGCAAATTGAGCGGATGATGACATACGACTAACGACTATCAGACTAATTCAAAAAGGAGTGTAACGATGACGTCTATCAAATTTCCGTCGGATGCGTGGATCAAGCAGCTCAGTGAGCACCTCAACGGCAGCCCTTCCTATGAGCAATCGGCCAAAAACTGGGAGGGCGACTTCGTTTTCATCGTCGAACCGGATGATGGCCAAATGGAGACGACCTATCTCTACCTCGGTCTCTATCACGGCAAAAGCCCCGACGCAATGCAGGTGAGCAGCGTGGATGAGAAGGAAGCGGGTTATGTCATTAGCGCGCCGTTCAGTTCTTGGCGCAAGGTCATCGAAGGGAAACTGGATCCCATTCAAGGGATGATGACACGGCGTCTCAAACTTCAGGGCGATATGAAAATGATCATGCGCTATCCCAAGGCGGCCAAAGAGATCATCGCCTGCACCAAACTCATCCCCACAGATTTTGGCGACTGAATTTTATCAGCAGATTTAGCAGATTAGAAAATCAAAATCTGCTAAATCTGCTGACCTACTTTAAGGAGGTTATTCATGCTCGTCGGTATTTCTCCATTGTTGAGTCCCGATTTGCTCGCGTTGCTCTGCCGGATGGGGCACGGCGATGAGATTGTCCTGGCGGATGCGCACTTTCCCGGTGAGAGCTGCAATGCCCGCGTGCTGCGCGCCGACGGGTTGCGCGTCGCCGATCTGTTGGACGCGATTCTCCCGTTGTTCGCGCTGGATACCTACGTTGAAAGCCCGGTGTTGATGATGGCGCCCGTCCCAGGGGATACGCTCGATCCAGCTGTCGAAGCCAGCTACCGCGCTGCCATCGACCGGCATTGGCCTGCGACGCCGCCCATCGCCCGCATCGAACGTTTCGCCTTCTACGAGCGCGCCCGGCAGGCGTTCGCCGTCGTGATGACGGGAGAAACCGCCAAGTACGGCAATATCATCCTCAAAAAGGGTGTAACACCGGTAAAGCCGCTGTGACGATCAAAATTGTGACCGACAGTACGGGCGATTTGCCACCTGAACTGATTGACAGGTACGACTGCCTGTGCATAATCCACCACCGACAACGGCTGCGCCGGGGATCGCGGCCTTTGTCGAAAAGTACAAGCAATTAATCGCTGAGGGCGCCGGTGCGATCATTTCCGTTCATATATTACCGAGATGCTTAAGGCATACACAAAGCGTGTCCACACCGCCGCGATGTTGGATACGCTGGAATACCTGCGGCGCAGCGGTCGGCTCTCCCGGTTTCAAGCGCTGATGGGCACGGTACTGCGCATTAAACCCTTGCTGACGATGAACGATGATGTGATTGAGAAGGCCGTTGGACGGTTGCTTGAAATCCTCACCTTACTTTTGCCTGTGAAGTCGCTGGTGATGGTTCATACCCACGCGCGTGCAGAGGCCGAATCGCTGTGGAAGCAGGTCGGCCCCTGGCTGCTGAAGCAGAAAAAGTGAGGGGTGTGCACTCAGGCCGAACGTAGCTGTGCTAATTGTAGTATAATTTGATAAGAGGTTGATGGCATGGAACCGAAAGATGTTTTGGCGCAACTAAAGCAAATCCCTCTGTTTCAAAATCTTACCGGCAGCGCCGGTGAGGATGTTCTCACGCGCATGGTTCCTTTTGTTCGCGAGCGCGTCTACGAGCCAGGGGAACGGATCATGAGCCAGGAGCAGATGCCGGATCGCCTGTGCCTCGTCATGGAAGGAAAAGTCCGCCTGACGCGCGTGGATGAGCTGGGCAATGTGACCCAGATCGCAGAGTACAAGGGTGGCGAGATGTTCGGGCGCATGGAAATGGTTGTCCAGCAACTTCAGGGTGTGAATGTTGTCGCTGCGGAGAAAACGCACCTGCTGTACCTGCTTTTCCGCGAACTGGTCAAAATCTACGATCAGAGTCCCTATTTGCGGGAGCGCCTGCCGGGACCGCTGCAACCCTCGCAAATCGTCCGCTATCTGGAAACGATCCCCTTGTTTCAAAACTTCCGCGCAGAACGTTGGGAGGATGAGTTATACAGGATTGTGCCATTTGTCCACGATCAGGTCTACGGGAATGGCGAATGGATTTTCCGCCAGGGTGAGATTTCTGACCGTTTGCTTCTTGTGCTAGAAGGGCGCGTCCAACTGACCAAGATTGATCCAGATGGCCTCGTCAAAGAGGTAGGGTGGTTGGAAGTTGGCAATGACGCCGGAGAGACCGGGTTATTGGTTGGAGACTTCCACGACGTGTTGGCAACCGCCGATGGTCAAGCGCGAGTACTTTACCTGCTGCGCGACGATTTCACTGCACTCCTGGAACAGCATCCGCGTTGGTGGCGTCAACTCAACGTATCGGAAATCGTCGATGTGCGTCGCAAAGTACAAAAATTCGACTGGCTGCGTGAAGATGAGTGGGCTGTTTTTGTCGTGCACCGCCATTGGGCGCGACTGTTTCGCCAGGTCGCCGCGCCGCTGCTCTTTTTCGCCTTGTTGTTGCCGGCGTTGTCCTACTTGTCTTCGCGAGGTACGACGGTGGCGACCCTTCTTGCGGTGGTGGTGGCGATTCCGACCCTTGCCTCGTTTCTCGTGGCGATATGGCAGTATCTGAATTGGCGCGATGACTTCTTTGTGCTGACCACGCAGCGCGTCGTTCACATCGAGCGCGACTGGCCGTTTGCTGTCCACTCCGAGGAGTGCTCGCTGGAGACCATCCAGGATATTTATGAAGTGCGTTCGGGATTGACGGCCAACGTGCTCGATTACGGCAACCTGGTGCTGCAGACGGCTGGCGAGACGGTCGACATCGACATCGACAATATCCCCAGCCCGGCGCACTTGCGGGCGATGATCTTTCAACAGATCGAACGTTCGAAGGCTCGCGACCTGCTTCGCTCCCGCGGACAAATCCGCGACCTGCTGGCGCGCCGTCTGCAAATCGAGAAAGCGCCTTCATCACCGCCGAGTAAATCTTTACCCCCAAAGCCGCGCCCACGCCGCTTGTGGATGTTGTTGACGTTTAGCTGGTTGTGGGAGTACCTGTTCCCTCCCTCGTGGGTGGAAACCGGTGACGGCGGCACGATCATCCTGCGTCGATTCTGGCTTCTTGGCTTGCTGCGCTATATGGGGGTCTTTATCCCACTTCTGGCCCTGACGATTGGCGGCAGCGTGTTCTTACTCGATCTTTGGAATGCGGACAGCATTCACTTTGCCTCGTGGTTGGTCGCCTGGCTTATTCTGCAAGCCATTCTGTTGGCAGTTTTGTTGTGGTTTGTGGAGGACTGGCGCAACGATTACGTGCAGCTCACACCCAGTCACGTGATTCTGGTTGAACAAAAACCGTTGTTGTTGCGTGAAGCGCGGCGTGAAGCGCGTTTGGATCGCATCCAAAACCTCAGTTTCCAGGTACCGGGTTTCTGGGGGCAGGTGTTGAAGTTCGGCCACGTACAGTTCGAAACGGCGGGGCGCGAGGGACGATTTGAGTTGAAATGGGTGCGCTATCCGGCCAGAATCCGCTCTTTGATTTCTGACCGCCAGTATGCGTATAACCAACGTCAGCGTCAAATCGAAGCGACGCGACGGCAAGACGAACTGTTGAGTTGGTTTGCGACGTACGACAACCTGCGCAAAGAGGGGTACTAGCAAAGTGTGGTAAAATAGAGGTGATCAGGATTTGGGGGAATTTACATGTTAAGGGAAATCATTACTGTGGGAGATCCGCGTTTGCGCAAGCGCTCGCGTCCGGTGCAAAAAGTCACACCGGAGATACGTGCGTTGATCAATGATATGGTCGAGACGATGGATGCGGCAAACGGTGTCGGGCTGGCTGCGGTGCAAGTCGGCGAAATGGTACGGCTGATCATCGTTGAAACGCCGGAAGATGAAGACGATCCTACCAGCGGCAAACTTTTTGTCGTGATCAACCCGGAGATCGTCAAGATGGGGCGTGAGACCGAAGTGGGGGCCGAGGGCTGCCTTTCGGTCCCCGGTTATGTGGGAGAAGTAGAACGCGCGACGGAGGTCGTCGTGCGCGGGATGGATCGCTACGGCAAGCCGTTCCACTTCCGTCCGCGCGGTTTCCTGGCGCGCGTCTTCCAGCACGAAATCGATCATTGCAACGGCGTGCTGTATACGGATCGCCTGGTGGCGCCGGATCGTATCTGGGAAGTGAAGGCTGGCGAGGAAGAGCAAGTCGAAGCCGAACACGCCCAACGGGCGAAAGTGTCGGCTGTTTGATGGTGGACAATCTTACCACGAATCTCCACGAGTTTGCATGAATATTGCCTTTTTGTGTAAATTTGTGTGGGTTTGCGGTTCATTTTTGTAGGAGGTTAATGTGGTGAATGTGGTAACGGAAGAACAAGTGATGGACGCGCTGCGCCAGGTGATGGATCCCGAACTGCACCGCACTATCGTGGATTTGGGCATGGTGCACCAGGTGCGCATCCGCGACAAAAACGTCAAAGTGACGATTGCGCTGACGGTGGCGAATTGTCCACTGCAGGACAGCATCGCATCAGACGCCGCAAAAGCCGTGGACGGTCTCGCAGAAGGGTTGGACGTGGAAATCGCCCTGACGGTGATGAACGAAGAGGAAAAGGCGCGCCTGCGCGAAGTGTTGCAGCCCTCCCGCCAGCAGCAGCCCAATTTCCCTGCCGGCAATCTCAACCGCGTCAAAACGGTGATCGCCGTGATGAGCGGCAAAGGCGGGGTGGGGAAGTCCACGGTGGCGGCGATGATCGCTGTGGGACTGCGCCGCAAAGGTTTGCGCGTGGGTGTGTTGGATTCTGACATCACCGGCCCGAGCATCCCCAAATTGTTCGGTGTCCGCGAGGCGCCGCTGACCTCGCCGTTGGGCATCATGCCCCCCCAAACATCGGGTGGCATCAAGCTCATGTCGATCAACCTGATGCTGCAAAACGAAGCCGACGCCGTCATCTGGCGCGGACCGCTCATTACCAGCGCGATTAACCAGTTCTGGAGCGATGTCTTCTGGGGCGACCTGGATGTGCTGGTGGTCGATATGCCGCCAGGCACTTCCGACGCTGCGTTGACCGTGATGCAGAGCTTGCCGGTCACAGGCGTCGTTCTGGTCACGTCGCCGCAGGATTTAGCGGAGATGGTTGTGCGCAAGGCCGCGAATATGGCCGGGCACCTGAACATCCCCCTCATCGGCGTGGTGGAGAACATGAGCTACGTCATCTGCCCGAAGTGTGGCGAGCGCTTTGAATTGTTCGGCAAAGGGAACTCGGAGGAGATGGCGAACGCCTTCGGCACGCGTTTCCTGGGCAAGCTCGGCATCGATCCCGAAATGGCGCGCCTCGGCGACGCCGGGCAGATCGAGGCTTACACCAACGGCGAATTCGATCCGCTCGTTGATGTCGTCAACGGCCTCATCGCTGCCGCGCCTGATCCACATCTGCATACGCATTAGTCGTAGACAGTCGACAGTAGACGGTAGACGGTAGACGGGGAGAAACTCGTCTACCGTTTTTTGTTGATTTAGGGCGTAGTGGTGATGGTGAGGGTTCCCAGATTCACCCCCTCATCCACCGGCGCTCCTTGGGGATCGACGACCGCCACATTGGTGATGTCCGGGTAGCTGTACATCCCGGCGCGGAGTCCGTAGCTGCCCGCTTCGAGATTCGCCGGGAGGGGGATGGTAAACCGGCTCAGGACGAGGTCGCCCGTCTGCCAATATTCTGTAGGAAGAAGTGCAAATGTGTGTTGCGTTATTTCGCGCCTGTTACTATAATAGGAGCATAACTGGTTGGACATTTCTAACATCAAGGGGGGCCGGCTTATGTTAAGCTTCATGAAAGACGTCCTGGCTGTAATCATGGGTGGGGGCACAGGAACGCGACTCTATCCGCTGACCAAACTACGCGCGAAACCCGCTGTGCCACTGGCAGGTTATTACCGTTTAATCGACATTCCTATCAGTAATTGTATTCACTCCGGCGTGAATCGCATCTACGTGCTCACGCAATATAACTCCGTCTCTTTGCACCGGCATGTCGTGCGCACCTACCAGTTCGACAACTTCTCCGGCGGATGGGTGCGGATTCTGGCAGCGGAGCAGACGCCGGTGAGCAAATCCTGGTATCAGGGAACGGCGGATGCGCTGCGCAAACAACTTTTTCAACTCCAGGTTCCCGCCCCGCGCGACCTTTTGATCCTCGCCGGCGATCATCTCTATCGCATGGATTATGCCGAGTTCGTCCGCTTCCACGGCGTGCATGAAGCAGATATCACGATTGCGGTCAATCCCGTCAAAGCCGAGGATGCGCCAGACTTGGGTATCTTGCAGGCGGACAAAGAAGGGCGCATTCATGCTTTCCGCGAAAAGCCGCCTTTGGATCAACTGGATGGCCTCGAAAGCCTTGAAGGCGATAAACCTTATATGGCCTCGATGGGCATCTACGTCTTCCGCACCAAAATTTTAGCGGACCTGTTGCGCAGTGAAACCGGTTCGGATTTTGGGAAGGACATCATTCCTGCGGCGATCGAAAAGGGCTTGCGCGTATTCGCCTACACATTTGAGGGATACTGGGCAGATATCGGTACAATACGCGCTTTCTACGACGCCAATCTGGCATTGACCAGCCAGAATCCGCCGTTTGACTTCTTCTCGGCGGAATGGCCTATCTATACGCGCCCGCGTTTTCTGCCGGGCAGCCGCATCACCGATTCGAGCCTGATGCGCGTGTGGATTGCGCCCGGCTGCCGGTTGGATCATGCCGCCATTGCCGACAGCGTCATTGGGCTGCGTAGCATCGTCAACAGCGGCGCGCATCTGCATCGCGTGGTGATGATGGGTGCCGATGACTTCGAATCGCTGGCGCAGATCGACGAGAACCAGCGCCTTGGCCTGCCCGATATGGGAGTGGGGCGCGGCAGCGTCATCGAGAACGCCATCCTGGACAAGAACGTGCGCATCGGGCGCAACGTTGTCATCCGCAGCCATATGGGTGCGCCAGACGAAGAGACCGATAACTACGTCGTGCGCGACGGCATTGTTGTCGTTCCCAAGGGAGCGGTCATTCCGGATAACGCCATTATCTAACGGTAAAGGGGCAGGTTATGTCCATAGCTTACGTTCACAAATCGGCCTTGCTGACCGACCTTTCCCCGTATATCTACGGGACAACGCGCCTGGGCGATGATCGGATCGCCTTCGCTGACCGTGTGTCCATCGCCCGTGCGGCGATGGATGCCGGCGTCTGGTTTCACACCAGCCACACCTACGGCGACGCGCTTAAAGTCCTGCGCGTTGCGTTCGACCAGGACCGCGCCCGGGTTCCCAGGCTGATCGTGAAAATCGGCTGGAGCACCATCGCAGAACTGCGGGACGTGATCCGCCAGAACCTCGATCCACTCGGCTTGGATAGCCTGGACCTGGGGCAGCTTTGCCTGGGTGGGCAACTGGCGGAGGAATTCGCCAACGGCGGGCCGTGCTACGACGCATTTGCGCGTCTCAAAGACGAAGGACTGGTGCGGCGTTTCGTGCTTGAGGTGTTCCCCTGGACGTCGGAGACGCCGCTCAAGGCGCTGCGCGCGGGCTACCCAGAGGGCATTGTCGACGGCTACATCTTCTACCTGAATCCCTTGCAGCGTTTCGCCTCCAACGAACTGTGGGACCTGCTCATCGAGCGGAACGAGCCGGTTGTCGCCATGCGCACCGTTTCCGGCGGTCCGGTGCATCGTCTACGGGACGTGCCCGGCGCGGCGTGGAAGGCCTACCTGCAAAAGCGCGCCGTCGAAGTCGCGCCGATCTTCGAGCGCTCCGGCATCGAGAGTTGGACAACATTCTGCGTGCGCTTCGCGCACAGCTTCCCGCAAGTGCGCGCCACCGTGGGGTCTACCGCGCGTCCTGAACACCTGCAAGCGTTCCTCGCGGCGAAGGAGGGCATCCAGCCGCTCCCCCAGGACATCGTCGATGAGATCGCCGCGCTCCAGCGCCGCTGGTCCGACGAACTGGACATTCACGCGGAGCCGTGGTCGATGTAACTGCCGA
>DYKY01000005.1:29766-55512 GCA_020722365.1 Thermoflexus sp. | reverse complement strand
TCCAGGTCTAGCTCGGCGGCCGTGTGCGGATCGAGCATGGCCGCGTGGTAGATGTGCTCGCGCTTGCCGGTTAGAGCCGCTTCGACGGTGAGCGCCTGCACGTTGACGTTGGTCTGTATCAGCGCCGCCAGATGCGGGGGCAGCGCGCCGACGCGGGTAGGCTGGATGCCGTTTTTGTCCACGAGGCATGGGACCTCAACGCAGCACCCCTGCGGCAGGTTGTCGATCAGCCCGTGGTTCATCACGTTGCCATAGATCACGCGCGGAATCCCTGTCTCCAGGCTATGGATGATGTAGGAGCCATACTCGTGTGAAGCCGTGATCGCATCGAAGTTGATCGCGGTTTCGCTCACGTACTTGACGTCCCATTCCGAGGCGCCGGCCGACAGCAACCGTTCCCGCAGCAGCGCGTGATCCACCGGCACATCGGGATTGAGCACCGTTTCGCGGGTGGCCTCCCAACCGGCAATCTGCACCTCGCAGCGACGGATATATTCGTCCAGCGGGATGTTGAAACGCTCGATCAAGTCGGGCCGGTCGCGCTTGATAAACCAGGGGACGTATTCGCTGAAATGCTCACTGGATTCCGTAACGAAGTATCCCAGGCGTTGCAGCATCTCGTAGCGCACGCGATTCCAGCCGGGGACGCGCCCCTCTGCGATGACCTGCCGCAGGCGCGGGTAAAGGTCCTCTACTTCCCCGTTGGGCAACCGGCGCTCGAAACGCAGGTAGAAGGCCATGTGATTGATGCCCGCGCACACGTAGTTGATGTCCTCAATGGGAACGCCGATGTCGCCGGCCAGTTGTTCGGCAGTGCCCTGAACGCTGTGACAAAGCCCTACCGTCTTGATGCTGCTCGCCCGGTTGATGGCCCAGGTCAGCATCGCCATAGGATTGACGTAGTTGAGGAAGGTCACATCGGGACAGACATCCTCCATATCGCGGCACATCTCCAGCGTAACCGGGATGGTGCGCAACGCGCGCATGATGCCGCCGACGCCAAGCGTATCGGCGATGGTCTGGCGCAGGCCGTAGCGCTTGGGAATCTCGAAATCCACAACGGTGCCCGGCTCGTATCCGGCGACCTGGAACATGGCAATGGCGTAATCCGCGCCGGCGAGCGCTTTCCGGCGGTCGAGCGTGGCTTCGATGACGGGATGCGCGCCCAGCGTGTTGGCGATGCGCCGGGCCACGATCTCGGTGGTGCGAAGCCGTTCGGGGTCGATATCGTGAAGACTGATGACGGCGTCCGCCAGCTCCGGAAAGCTGAGAATGTCGCCGAGCAGGTTTTTGGCGAAAACGGTACTACCCGCGCCAATAAATGTAATTTTGGGCATAGGTTGTTCTCCTCAATCAGATAAAAGACGCGCAATCAAGCGCCCAACCATCGGAAGGGGCGCCATGCGCCCACGCAATGCGTAACTCATCCCGACGATCCACAAAACGACGGCGACAAGCAGCGCCGCAATCACCAGCGCGAAAAGCATAATCCCTAGCAGCGGCCCGGCGACAGGGATCCAACTGAGCAACCAGGCCAGCACATACCAGCCGATAAACACCGCTACGATAAAGAGCAATAGCCCTATCGCTTGTAACGTGTGATAGACGGCGAAGCGGTTCTTGCGCTGAAAGATTCCCACGTACAACCAACCAAACGGGCCGAGCAAATAGGCCACGAATGCAGGATACCGCGATCCGTTCATGCAACGCCTCCAATGCCGCGCAATTGCAACTCCCTGGCAAAGTGGCAGCTTACGTAATGCGCAGGTTTAATCTCTTCCAGGTGTGGTTCCTCACGCGCGCAGATCTCCTGGGCAAAGCGACAACGCGGATGAAAAATACAGCCGGAAGGCGGGTTTGCCGGGCTAGGCACCTCGCCGCTCAGAGGGATGCGCTCCAGTTTGATATCGGGATCGGCCGGCGGGATCGCGGAGATGAGAGCTTCCGCGTAGGGATGCAGGGGTTCCCACAACAGCATCTCGGTGCTCGCCAACTCGACGATCTTGCCGACATACATCACCGCGATGCGATCCGAGATGTGTTCCACCACGGAGATGTCGTGAGCGATAAAGAGCAGGGTAAGCCCTAGATCATCTTTGAGGCGTTGGAGCAGATTAAGCACCTGCGCCTGCACCGACACGTCCAGCGCGGAGACCGGTTCGTCGGCCACGATGAGACGCGGGCTGAGCGAAAGGGTGCGGGCGATGCCAATGCGCTGGCGCTGTCCGCCGGAGAACTCGTGCGGATAACGATCCATGTAGTTGGGATCGAGGCCCACGGAGAGCATCAGTTCGGCCACGCGCTCTTCCATCGCGCGCCCGCGCGCGACCTTGTGGATGATAAGCGGCTCGCCGATGATCTCCTTGACCGTGCGGCGCGGATTGAGCGAGCTGAAGGGATCCTGGAAAACCATGCGCATTTCCTTGCGCAGCGGCTTCATTTCTTTCTGGCTCAAGCGGGTGATCTCGATCCGCTCACCGGCAGCGGTTCGATACCAGACTTCCCCGTCGGTGGGATCGTATAGCCGCAAGATAGAACGCCCCACGGTGGTCTTGCCGCAGCCGCTCTCGCCCACCAGGCCCAAGACTTCGTTTTCGAGGACGCTGAAATCCACCCCATCCACCGCTCTGATAGCGCCGGCCTGCCGCTGGAGCAGGCCCCTGTAAATGGGGAAATGCTGTTTGAGATTCTTGACTTCGAGAATAATGTTCTGATCCATATTCATGCGTTTGCCTCTACCGTAGCGCCTGACGACACAAGTGTATCACACAATCGTGTACGGGTCGGCTGCATCGCGTAAGCCGTCGCCCAGAAAATTGAAGCCCAACACCGCAAGGAAGATAAAGAACACCGGCGACACAATCCAGGGATTGAAGCCCAACGTCTGGATAGTCTGCGCCTCCCGCATCATCACCCCCCAACTGACTAGTGGTTCCTGGATGCCAATGCCCAGGAAGCTCAAAAAGCTCTCCGCCAGGATGATCGAGGGAATTGTGAGGGTGAGGACGACGATGGTGTGGCTGAGGGTATTGGGATAAAGGTGGTGAAAGATAATGCGCGCGTCGGAAGCGCCCATTTCCCTGGCCGCCAGGATAAAATCCGTCTCGCGCAACGCCAGGACTTTGCCGCGCACCTCGCGGGTGAGCAGAGTCCAACTCAACAGCGCGAAGATGGCAGACATAGCGATAAAGACGGCCATCTGGTCCCAGGTGGGCGGAATGACGGCTGCCAGCGCCATCCACAAGGGCAACTGCGGAAAGGATTGCATAAATTCCACGAAACGCTGCATAAGGTTGTCGAATTGTCCCCCAAAGTAGCCGGAAACCACGCCGAGGACGGAGCCTACGGCCACACTGATGAACGTCCCAAAGAGAGACATAGAAAGGGAGATGCGGCCCGCGCGGGCGCAACGAGCAAAGATGTCGCGCCCGAATTTGTCGGTGCCGAGCAAGTAGATTTGCCCGTCCCCTTCGACGCCGTACAGGTGCAAACGGCTGGGGAAGCGTCCCAGAACCTTGTACTCCCACCCCTGCACAAAGAGGCGGATAGGATAACGTGCGCTTGTGTCCTCGACCCACGTAGCGAAAAAGTTCGCGTCGAGGACCTGTGTCCAGCGATAGACAAAGGGACGCAAATAGAATTTCCCTTCCGCATCCATGAAGTGCACGCGATGCGGGGGAATGTAACCATTACGCATATCCAGCTTGACGGGGTCGTAGGGCGCAAAAAAGTCTGAGAAGAGCGCCAGAACGATAAGCGTCAAGACCATCAACCCTCCAACGATGGCGATTTTGCTTTTGCGGAACCTGCGCCAGACCAGGTTGAAGTAACTCTCGTGTTCCTCGGCCTTGAGTTCGGCGACTTCGATTTTGATCGGTTCGAGCGTTTTCGATTGTTCTCGATTCATCTTTGTCCTCACTTCTGCCCAAAAAACCCTAGTTGAGTTTGATGCGCGGATCGACCAGGGCAAGCACAATGTCGGCGATCAGGTTGCCAGCGATCAGCAGGACGCTGTAGACGAGCAAAAACCCCCCGGAAACGTAGATATCCTGGCTCACCAGCGAGTTGTAGAACATCGGCGCCAGGGAGGGCATATTCAAGACAATGGCGGCTTCCAGTTCACCCTGCAACATGTAGGGTAAAACGGTGCCCTGGTACATGATAATCGGGTGCAGCGCATTGGGCACGGCGTGCTTATTGATGACTTTGGTTTCGCGCAGTCCTTTAGAGCGGGCCGTCGTGACGTACTGCGCGTTGAGAACGTCCAGTAGATTGCCGCGCATCACCCGCATATTCCGCGCGATGCCGCCGAAACCGGCGATGGCAATCACCGGCCAGGTGTGGCGCAAAATGTCCACGAATTTGTCCCACGACATCGGGGCAAAAGAGTAAATGGGCGACGTAAAACGGTTGACATAGGGCACTTTCCAACGAATCACAAGGAAGTAGACCAGAATAATCGCCAGGAAGAAACGCGGGGCGGCCGTACCGATGAAAGCGAACACAGTGGCAAGATTATCTCCCAGGCTGTATTTATGGGTGGCCGAATAAATGCCGATGACGATGCCGAATAAAGTCGAAATCAAGTGGGCCGATGCCGCCAGAAACAGCGTGCGCGGTAACCGCTCCGCGATCAGCTCACCAACGTCTTGTTTATAAGCAAACGAGTAGCCGAATTTCCCTTCGGTTACGATACCCTTGATCCAACGAAAATACTGCTCGTAGACCGGGCGGTCCAGTCCGTAAGCCCGGCGATATTCGTTAGCTGCCTTTTGTGCCTCTGCGGCGGGCAGGTTGGCCTGATTCATCAGGTAACTCTGGTATGACGATGCGAAGTCGCCGGGCGGCAATTGGATAATCGCGAAAGAGACGATTGAAATGCCGATCAGCAAGGGAATCGAAATGAGAATGCGCCGCAAAATGTAATTGATCATCATGCCTCCCACAAATCCCCCTTTGGCATGCCGCCGCCTGGGGATGACTGGGGAGGAGACCATGCCTCCTCCCCAGTGTGACAGATCCGCTTAGTACGTCGGGTACGGGAAATCCACACCGGGTAATTTCCCGGCATAGAGTTCTTTTTGGCCCAGCACCCAACGGTCGGCCTCGGCGAGCCAGATTTGTTCCGGCAAGAAGTTGTTGAAGTCCCACTGATACAAGAAGGGTGGCGTACCGATAGGCACGTTCTTGAAATACTTATTCAACATCAGCCCATAGCGACCGACGACCAAACCGATGGAGTAGACGTTCTCGGTATGCAGCCGGTTGTATGCAGACATCAACTCAAACTGCTTGTCGAAGTCGATCTCCAGCAGGAATTTGTCGGCAATGGCGATCATCTCCTTCTCGAAATCCTGGTACTCCTCGGGCTTGTCGCCAACGCGATGCCAGGCGAACTCTTTGGTCACCGGGGCAAAGTCTTTGGGCCGCGCGTTAGGCGTCGCCCACACCTGACCCGGACGACTGATGCGCAATTCCCATGCGCCGTTGGTCTCGGCTTCTTGCATAGCAAGGTTGGTAAGAACGCGGAAGTTGACCTGGATACCCACGTCACGGAACATCAACACAAGCGCCTGGCCCAGGGTGGCGCCGGCCGAGATATCTTCCCACGTTGTCATGGCAATCTCGACGTTCTTGCCCGCCATAGGCCCTTCAGTCCAGTTCAGGATGCCGTCGCCATCAGTGTCTTTCAGTCCGATATCCGCAAGCAACGCGCGCGCGGTATCGGGGGAGAAAGAATAGTAAACGACCGATGCCCGGTCAAAGAACTGCGAGCCAGGGAAAAGGCCGCCGGGCCACGGACGGAAGAACGGGCCATTGCTCATAGAACGCGCCAGACCGTCACGGTCAATAGCCTGGGTCAGGGCGCGACGGAAGCGCAGGTCACGCAGCAGATCGCGCACCGCTGCATCACGGTCGTTGGCGACACCCAGGTACTTGGACTGATTGGCCTCCAGGCTAAAGCCCAGGGTCTCCGGCCCCCACTCGACGCGGAAGGGTGCGGTAGGATCCATCGCCTGGCGCACCGTCTCATCGAAAGTTTCGGGATTTTCCACATTGGCGTGATCCGCCGTCCCGGCGATGGTGTTGAGCGTGCGCACCACACCTGTCTGGGCGTAGGTCCACTGTACTTCATCCAGATAGGGCAACTGGCACCCGTTCTCATCCACCTTCCAGTAGTAAGGATTGCGGCGCATCACCATGAACTCGTCGGTCTTATATTCCACCGGCACCCACGGCCCCATCGTGACGGTGGGCAGTTTGTTGGGCGGCATGGCGTCACGGTACGCCTGATAGTTGGTATCTGAATTGTACTTGGGATGCAGCGGCTTTAAGATGTGCGATGGCCCCGGCGAGAAGATAAGGTTAGTCATATTGTAGAGTTGGGTGAGCGGGAAGGGCGCCGGGAAGGTCCAGCGAATGGTATATTTATCCAGCGCCTCCAGCTCGATGGGTTCACCTTCGATAGTCCAGAAGCTCGCCTGCGTCCAGGAGTTGACCTGCGGATCGAGGATATTATCTTCCCACAGGAACATGATGTCGTCACTGGTGAACTCGACGCCGTCGGACCACTTAGCACCCTCGATCAGGTGCATAGTCAACTGATAGCCATCATCGGACCACTCCCAGGACTTGGCAAGTTGCGGCAACGGGCTGACGTCCTCGGTCAGGAACATCGGGCCGGTGGCAAGCGGCTCTTCCTGCACGATGGCCTCGATGCCGAACCACCCCTGGCTCACCCCGGCCATGTAGTTCCACCCCTCGGTGGGGGCGGCCCACACACCACGCCACACGCCGCCGTACTCGCCGATGCCATCGGACATAAAGCTGCCCTTGTAGACGTAGGGTTCTTTAGGCAAGCGTTCTTCCACGGGGGGCAGTTTACCCTGGTTGACCAGCTCCGTGACCCACGCCGGCTCGCAGTACTTATCAAAGGCGCGGAACTCGACGATCTCGTTGACCGCAAAAGTCTTCGGCTCCCGTCCGCCGGCCATCAGCGGGGCTTCAGGGTAAGGAATCGCACCGGGCAGAAGCATCTTCTCAACCTCGACGGTCTTTTCCACTTCCACCTGTTTTTCGACCTCGACGGTCTTGATGACTTCGCGTTCAACCTCGACGGTCTTGATGACCTCAACTTCAACGGTTTTAGGGGTACAGGCTGCCAGCGTTGCCACGATCAGACATAGCGACAGCACACTCAAAATGATTCTCCTCATAGTGCTAACACTCCTTTCAATAGATATGGAATAAATGGGAAAACGAAACAACCTTCTACCGCAAAATTCCTTCGCTCTCACCTCCTCTCTGAATAGCCTTTCTTCAACACTTAAGGCGGAGCACAATCCGCCGTCCCCGCAGCGCTGAAAAATCATTCAGCGCAAGCATTTCCGTCCTCACTCAAGCCGGCGGGTCGGCATACAACCAACACGCGACATAATGCGCCGGCGCCGCCGATTCCAGACGGGGATTGTGTTCGTGACAGGCCGGCATAACGCGCGGACAACGTGGCGCAAAGGCGCACCCTTGAATCTCGCTGGTGGGCGTCGGCACCATCCCCGCAATAGGGATGAGCACTTTTTGTCCCTTGCGCCCCAACACCGGCACAGAATTCAACAACCCCACCGTGTAGGGATGCAGGGGATGGTGGAACAACTCCCGCACAGGCGCGTATTCCACCACACGCCCCAAATACATCACCGCGACCTCATCCGCCATCTGGGAAATGACGCCCAGGTTGTGCGTGATCATCATAATCGAGGAATCAATAGTGTCCTGCAACTGCCGCATCAAATCGAGGATCTGCGCCTGTACGGTGACATCCAAAGCGGTGGTAGGCTCGTCGGCGATGAGGATAGAAGGATTGCAGGACAGCGCCAACGCGATCATCACCCGCTGTCGCATCCCGCCGCTCAATTGGTGGGGATAGGCGTGCAGGCGCTGCTTCGGCTCGCTGATCTGCACCTTGTAGAGCATCTCCAGAGCGCGTTCCAGAGCGGCCCGGCGGTCGAGCTGCTGGTGCAGGCGCACCGACTCGGCGATCTGCTCGCCGACGGTAAAGAGTGGATTGAGCGACGTCATCGGCTCCTGGAACACCATGGCGATCTCCGCGCCGCGAATCGCACGCATGCGCGGGCCACGGGGATCGAGTTTGGTTAGATCGACGATGACGCCATCTTTGCGGTACAAGTTGATCTCACCCTGAACGATCTTGCCGGGGGGCGATTGAATCAACCGCATCACAGACATCGCGGTGATGCTTTTGCCGCAGCCGCTCTCCCCCACAACGCCGAGGGTGGACTTGCGCTTCAAAACCAAATTAACGCCATCCACAGCACGGACAACGCCTTTTTCGAGAAAGAAACGGGTGTGCAAATCCTTGATTTCAAGGATCGCCTCTGTCACTGCGTGGGGTTGTTTTATCTGATTCATAAGTTCTTCCCAATCGTGAGGTGCAAAGTATCGCGCAAATGCACGGGTAAGACAGGCTTCACCAGAAAGGCGGCGGCCCCGCCTTCCATGCCCCGTTTACGTTCGTCAAGAATGCTACAGAGGATAATCGGGAGATGCAATTCCTGAGCGCGCAAACGTATGGAGGCCAATAAATCCCACCCGCGGCCTTCGGCCAGGGCGGGTTCCAAGACCAGAGCGTTAAGCGTTTGGGTGTTGAACAACGTTAACGCCTCGTTCTGATCGGTACAGGTCAGAACGGCGTAATCCTGTCCCAACTCACGGCGGTAAAGCTCGAGCGTGAGCAAGTCGTCATCAATGATGAGGACGGTTGGTTTGTTGGATGCCATCACTCCCCCCTGTCAGACTCAGCAGATCCAGCTTTGCCCAGTCTAAATCGTCAGAGCCAGATCGGCACGGAGATCCGGCGATCTCCTCGGAACATTTAGTATGCCACTGAGCCTTGGCTTAACTATAACCGAAAACAGAGGGTGCTGTCTTGGACAAAAGTGTCGACTGCTTGTAAAAAAGTTATGACTTAGGGGATGAAAACGGAGCCTTGCGGTATGCGCTGGGGCTACAGCCGGTCAGTTTGCGGAAGACACGGCTGAAATAGGCAGAATCGTTGAACCCAACCCGGCAGGCGATCGCGGTGATAGTCTCATCGCTTGCACGGAGCAACGCTTGCGCGTGCTGAATCCGTAGACGGTTGAGGAATTCCCAGAGCGAGATTCCCATCTCCTGATGAAAGATCTGGCTCAGATAGCTCTCACTCACACCAACGACATCGGCCAGCGCATTACGTGTCAAGTCTTGGTCGTAATTCTGATGCAGATATGCCAGCGTGTATTTCACCACGGCGCTGGTCGGCGGGGAGAGCGCCGTATCATCTTCAAGGGAGTGGTGCAGCGACGCCGCGATCTCCTCCGCCGTGAAAATGTCCTTCGATTGCACGATAACCCGCGCGTGATTGAGTCGTTGCACATCCTCAAAGGTCAACACCTTGCCGCTGACGACGATGACAGGCACTTTGCGCGTGGCCGGCGTCGCGCGGATATGCGCCAGCACGGCAAAGCCGTCCACTTCGGGCATCAGTAAATCGAGAATAATGAGACGGGGCGTCTGTAACGCTAACAGGGACAACGCCTGTACGCCGTCTTCCGCTTCACGAACCTCAAAGCCGGGCAACGCATCTCTGACGGCACGCCGGTAGAACGCTCGTGCATGCGGATCATCATCCACGACAAGGACTGTGCCCGTAGCTTCAGAACACAGACCATCGAGCACATCTGCCAGCAACCGGCCCGCAAGAGGCTTGAGCAGCACGCTGGTGATGCTCGTATCCGCGCTGCCGTCGCCGGCATCTTGTCCAAAGAGCATAAAGGGCAACTGCGAGAGAGCGGTGTGGCTGCGCAGACGGCGAATGAGGGGCCAATCGTTGGCAGAGGCGCTACACATATCCCACGCCAGCGCCGCCGGCTGCATCTCGCGCAGCAACAGCTCCGGGTTATCCTCCGGACGCAGGAGAACGAGTTTCAGGCCTTGTCGGTGCGCCAGAGCGCATAGTTCCTCCGGCGCCTGTTCGCCAGCTGTAAGCACGACCAGTGCGGCGGGCGATCCCGGCATGACCGGTTGCGGGAACGCCAGGCCGCCCTCCAAAGTGGGAAGCGGCAGATAAATGTGGAAAGTGCTGCCGCGCTCCGGACTGCTCTCCAGCGACATCAGCCCGCCGTGCAACGCTACGAGGTAACGGGTGACGGTTAGCCCTAATCCTATACCCTCGCGGCGGCGCGTGCCGCGATCCACCGTGACAAAAGGCTCGAAAACCTTCTCCTGCCATTCCGCCGGGATGCCAATACCCGTGTCAGTGACCCACAGATGCAGGTAAGGAGGCTCGACGGCTGCGCCGAGTGTGATGTGCCCGGCCTGTGTAAATTTGGCCGCGTTGCTCAACAGATTGAGCAGGATTTGGCGGAGGCGAACCACATCCGCCTGGATAAGCGGCAACCGTTGAGGCAGGCATAGATTCCACGCGACGGTCTGAGGCGTTTCCGCACTGCGCGCCATGCCGTAGAAGACCTCTTCCAAAAAGGGACGCGGCTCGATGGCTTCCGGGTACAGGTCGAGCGCCCCGATTTCAGCGCGGGAGAGATCAAGTAAATCATTGATGATCCGGTTCAGATGGACGCCGCTGTGATAGATGTGCCGCAAATCCTGCAACAGCGCATCCGGCAGTTCGGCGCCGTAAGGGCTGGGGGTATTGAGTGCAGTCTGGCTATAGCCCAGAATCACATTCAGTGGCGCGCGGAGTTCGTGGCTTACGTTGGCGAGCAGGCGTGTTTTAAGTTGATCCGCCTGCTCTGCCGCCTTTTGCGCCTGCACGGCCTCAGCATACAACTCGGCGTTGCGCATAGCGATACCCAATTGCCCGGCCAAGGATTATAGCCCGATGACTTCCCAACGCAATTCCATTTTCGGCTGCCGGCTGTGAAGGTCCAGCAGGCCTAGGACATGCTCGCCTAAACGAATAGGAAGCACAACGCGGGCGCGGATGTGCGGGCGCTCAGGATCGGGAGCAAAGCGGCGGCTGCAGTAGTAATCAGGAATGTACTGCACCTCATTCTGGCGTAAAGCCACCTCAAGCAACGCATCCTCGTCCACGCGAAGACGACGCTTGCCGGAAGGCAATTCCCCCACCTCTAGGTACAACTCCTGCGCCGCCTCTAGCCACGAAAAGAGTTGTACGTCGTCGTAATGATAGTTGGTGCGAATGAGATCGGTGATTTCCTGAAACAGTTGTTTGCGGTCAAGTACCGCCCCCACACGACGGTTGATGGCAACACTGGTCTCTAGCTGAAGCAGGCGATTGCGTTCCCGGCGTTGGTTGAATCCCACAAGCTGGGTGGGAATGTCAGCGATGGCGACCAGTTTTTTTAATGCGACGTCGGCAACATTCTCAGCGGTGATCAGACGAGTCTCGTACGTGTAGTGCTGGGGTAACGCCTGTCCCAGCACGGCCTGATAAGCCAATGTCGCTGCATCATAACCTAAACGCTCTGCCGAAGTCTCAACCGTCGCCATCATGCTTCCTTCAGCGATGGCCGCCAATGCCAGGGGGTCTCCATTGAGGCCCACGATAACGGTATGATCGTCGATGACACCCTGCTCCCGCCCCACATCCCGCGCGGCGAGAGCCAGGGAATCCGATATGCCGAAAACCGCATCGATTGGCGCTCCAAATTCGGCCAACGGCGTCTGAATGCCGGCGTAAGCCTGATCGTAACGCCACAGCGTGGGAATGTGATACGTTGTGATTTCAGGATAAGCCTGCATCGTATCGCAATATCCCTGCAAGCGGCTGACGGCACTGTCTCCGCCTTGCTCTTCATCCGCCATACCACTGATAATCACCGTGCGCCCACACCCTGCAAGCCGGTGCGCAATGAAGTACGCCGCAATCTGCGCCGCTGTGTATAGGCCAACGGGGGAACAAAAGAGGGGATGGCGAACGTCGGATTCGTTCAGATAGACAAGGCGCAAGCCGCTATCCAATAGCGGCCGCAGTGCGCCGTAAGGCAGGTTATTACAGATCAACGCCTCAAGCTGGCGCGCGAGGATTTCGTCCACCAAAATATCTGGGTCCAGTGCAGTAATCGCTGCTGGCGACCCGGCAAACTCAAATGGTTCGGTGTGGGCGCCCAGGCTATGCAATTGCCGGTACACGGCATCACGAACCAACACCCAAAAGGGGTCATTTGGGCTGATGAAGGCGCCAACCCGGACATGATCGCCAATCATCTCCATCCTTTCGGTAGGCACGATTTGTGTGAACACCAACCGTCTTTATATCCGGCCCAGACTGTTAACAGCGGAGAGGGTGGGATTCGAACCCACGGTAGCCCTAAGACTACAACGGTTTTCGAGACCGCCCCGATCGGCCGCTCCGGCACCTCTCCTGGTGCGGGGATTATACCACGAAGCGCCGCCTAAGCAATCTGGTGATTACCCATATCTCACCGCAAAGTACGCTGAGGTCGCAGAGAGATATAAAAAAGCTTTCTCTGCGCCCTTTGCGCCCTCTGCGGTAAATGAATTACGTGTGTTTTGCAACATGTGGGTAATCACCAAAAGCAATGCAATGGGGTTCGGTTGACATTCTCCCTGCTGCCCGCTATAATCGCGGTCAGTTTTGATGGGAGATAGACAATGATCGAGAAACTCACACTCTGGACCACCGACCACCAGAAAGAACTGGTTCGCTTCGGCAAGTTTTCCGTGGTCGGCACCATCGGCGCAATTGTCGACTTTGGCATTCTGTATCTGCTTCACGCCGTCCTGCACTGGCACCTGGCGCTATCCAATACCATCTCATTTACATGCGCCGTGCTCAGCAACTTCACCTGGAACCGTTACTGGACCTACCCCGATTCGCGCTCTAAGCCCATTTCCTCACAGTTGGTGCAGTTTTTCATTGTGAACGTCGTGGGCTGGGCCATCAACACCGGCATCCTGCTGGCGCTCAACGTCCCTTTCACGAATCTGGTAAGCAGCTTGGGCCTCGTCGCCACGGCAGAAATGGCCCACAAAATCGGCTACAACGCGGCGAAAGTCGTCGCCACCGGCGTGGTGTTGTTTTGGAATTTCTTCATCAATCGCTTCTGGACCTATAACGACGTATAGATCGGTATGCGCATCGCCATCGATTACACAGCAGCGGCGCGGCAAGGCGCGGGCATCGGCAGATATGCCCGCGAGTTGATCGACGCCATCCTTGGCACTGCCAGCAAGCACACGTTTGTGCTGCTGACGGCAGTGGCGGGACTGAGCGAGACGTGGGCGCGCGCACAACGACAGTTGCGTGAGACGGCGGCAAATCCTGCCGGCCTGGCTTTCCGCGACCTTCCCCTCACCGATGAGTGGATGGCCCGTTTGTGGCAACGTCTGCGTTTGCCTCTACCCGCCGAATGGATCACGGGTCGCGTAGACGTCTTCTACTCGCCGGATTTCGTCCTGCCGCCGCTGCAACGGCGCACCCGCGCGCTGTTAACCGTCCACGACCTTTCGTTTCTGCGCCACCCCGAGACGTTCCCGCCAAAGTTGAGCGCATATCTCAACCAGGCCGTACCCCGCAGCGTCGCCCGCGCCGATCACATTCTGGCCGATTCCGAGGCCACCCGGCGAGATCTGCTCGACCTGCTGCATGTCCCGCCCACCAAAGTGACCACGCTGCACGGCGGCGTCACCGCGCGCTTCAGCCCGCAGGCCGCCCATGACGAACGCGCACGCTTGCAGGCCCAATACGGCATCGGCGCGCGGCCCTACATCCTCGCCGTCGGCACCGTCCAACCGCGCAAGAACTACATCCGCCTGATGGAAGCCTGCGACCCGCTGGCGGCCCAGCGCGCTCTTGACCTCGTCATCGTAGGCCGCCCGGCGTGGCTCTCCGACCCGATCGTTGTGGCGGCGGAACAACGAGCCTACGTTCACCTGATGGGCTTCTTCGCCGATGCCGACTTGCCCGCACTCTACCGGCAGGCAGAGGCGCTGGCCTTTCCGAGCGTTTACGAGGGCTTCGGTTTTCCGCCCCTCGAAGCGATGGCGTGCGGCGCGCCAGTTGTCGCTTCCACAGCCTCCAGCGTGCCGGAAGTCGTCGGCGACGCCGGGCTGTTGATCGATCCACTGGATGTCGCCGCGTGGACGGCGGCGCTAACACAGGTCCTTGACGACCAGGCGTTGCGCGCACACCTGCGCCAGGCCGGGTTGGCGCGCGCCGCGACCTTCACGTGGACAAGGACGGCCCAGGCCTGGCTAGACGTGGTCACAACGAGAATTTCCACCACGTAGACACAAAGTTTCATAGGTTCTCTTTGTGTCTTCGTGGCTTTGTGGTTTAACAAAGGATATCCTACGCGCGGGCGAGACGCCCGCATCATGCCAGCGCCGGTGGCGTAGGTGAGGCCCATATCCTACGCGCGGGCGAGACGCCCGCATCATGCCAGCGCCGGTGGCGTAGGTGAGGCCCATATCCTACGCGCGGGCGAGACGCCCACGCTACATGCACTCGGCGAAGAGAGAATTTATGGACTACGACATCATCATCGTGGGCGCCGGCCCCGCCGGCGCATCAACGGCGCTGCATCTGGCGCAGACCGCACCGGAGCTGGCGCCACGCACGCTGATCTTGGAAAAAGCACACCACCCACGCCCCAAGCTCTGCGGCGGCGGCATGTTGCAGGATGGTGAGTTCATTCTGCAACGCCTGGGCATGGACGTCAGCGAGGTGCCGCACGTCGAAGTGAAAGAGGCGCACTTCAGATTTGAGGGCCGGGGCTTCTTTATCGCCCGCCAGCCGGTCAGCTTCCGCGTTTTCTCGCGCGATCTGCTCGACAGCTGGCTGGCCGAGACGGCCCGCCAGCGCGGCGTCCAGCTTCTCGAAGACACCCGTGTCCTCAAGGTGGTTCCCGCCGATGGTGGCATGGCGGTAGAGACGAACAAAGGGACCTGCACGGCTCGCGCCGTCGTCGGCGCGGACGGCGCGCTCAGCGTGGTGCGCCGCGCCGTAGCCGGTACGCGCAGCGGGCATACGGCGCGGCTGTTGGAGTTCTACGTCCCGCCTGAACACACGTCCGCGGAGCAGCAGGACAGGGGCATTTTCGATTACAAAGTCATCGGGCAAGGCATCCAGGGGTACGTGTGGGACTTCCCCATGCTCAGCGGTGGACGGCTGGCCCGCAATCGTGGCATCTTCGACCTGCGAATGTACCACACGCCACAGCAGGACCTGCGCCCCATCCTGAGCCAGGCCATGGCGCAGGACGGCCTGAAGATGGAGGCGTACACGTTACACAGCCATCCCATCCGCTGGTTCGATCCCGCTGACAGCTTCGCGGCCCCCCACATTCTGCTGGTGGGCGATGCCGCCGGTGTCGACCCCTCCTACGGCGAAGGTATATCCTTCGCGCTCGGCTATGGCGAACTGGCAGCACACGAACTCAAGGCCGCCTTCGCACACAACGAATTCTCCTTCGACGGTTACAAAGAACACATCCTCAAAAGTCGCATGGGCGTGGTCCTGAAACGCCGCCGTCGTCTGGCAGCGATGCTCTACGGCATCCGCAGCTCAAATATCCAGCGCCTCATCTGGTGGCGACTTAACTTTCTCCTCAAGTGGTACGTCGAGACCTTCCTGATCGATTGGGCCAAGTGACGCCAATAGCTAAGATTACACAAGTTTCAGCCTGAAGGACTTGTGTAATCTTTTCCTCGACTGTTCACAATTGCAGAAATACGCTACAATATAGCCATCAGATCAGCAGCGAAGCAGTCAAAAAGAGGGCCTAATTATGGAAGCCTGGACCAGGCTTGGCGAACAAGCAAAGTCCCCGTCCGCAGCCACGCTTGAGCGTGTGCTCCGTTACGAACCGGGACTGATCCAGCGTATGGAGGAACTCCTCGCCGCCACGGCATCACACCTGCCGCGCATTGTCGCACGGCGCATGGTCGAATCGCCCGTGAGAGGCCCTCTGGCTTTGCCTCTGGAAGGCACGGTAATGTTTGCCGATATCGATGGGTTCACGCAGCTTTCCGAACGCTTCGCCGAAGCCGCCTCTGAACAGGGCGCCGCCGAACTGACCAGCCTGGTCAACCGCTTTCTGGAAATCCTGATCCACACCACGGCCCCCTACGGCGGCGACATCCAAAAATTCGGCGGGGATGCCGGGCTGCTGCTCTTCACCGGCGAACACCACGCGCACTGCGCCTGCGCTGCCGCGCTCGAAGTGCAGCAAGCTATGGCTCAACAGATGGGCGAGGTGCATACCCCGTTCGGCACTTTTCCCCTGCAAATTGCAATCGGCCTGGGATCGGGGCGCATGGTCGGCATGGGACTGGGCAACCGCGATGGCCGGGAATGGCTGATCACCGGCGCTCCGCTCGAGGCGATGGGGCGGGCGCAAAGCGCCGCTCCCGCCGGCGGTGTGGTGATCGATGAGACAACCCTGAACCTTTGCGCCGACGTTCTGGACTGCGACCCCCTCGGCGAAGACCTTTATCTCATCAACCGCATCAAAGCACTGCCGGAACTACAACCGCTCGAAGCACTGCCTGTACCGCCGCAGGTGCAAGAAGTCGAGTATTTCGACTGGCTGCTCTCCCGCATGGACGCCCTCACACCCTATCTGGCATCCGACCTGCTCAGTCACCTGACCACGGTTTCCAATCCAACCCAGGTAGAACAATGGAGCGAAATCCGCCAGGTGACGATTCTGATGCTCTCCCTGGCCAATCTGCCCGATCTGAGTCCGTATTGGGAGGATGCCGAAATCCTGCTGGAAAAAGTTAGAGCACCCAACGCCACATTCATCCAGGCCCGTGATGTTGTCCATCATTACGACGGCGTGGTGAACAAGATCGGGACATCACCGCAAGGCGCGTATATGATGGTGCTCTTCGGCGCGCCCAAAGCCCACGAAGATGATCCCCTGCGGGCAGTGCTGGCGGCGTTGGAGCTGCGAGAACGGTTCGCAGACGCGCCGCTGCGCAGTGGGATCAACACGGGCTTTGTCCTGGCGGGGGATGTCGGCACCGCCGAACGGCGCGAGTACACGGTGATGGGCGATGCAGTCAACCTTGCCTATCGCCTGATGTCCGTGTGCCGGCCGGGTGACGTGTGGCTTGGCCCCGATACGGCGCACAACCCGGCAGTCGCCAATCGGGTCAAAGGCGCATGGGAATCACCCCGCAAGTTCAAAGGGAAGCGAGCGCCGATCGCGCCCTTTATCGCGCAAAGCGTGCGCCCGATGTTGAGCGAAGCCGAAACCGAAGAACTACCGCTGACCGGGCGCGAAACTGAACTGGCGCACCTGCAAGCGGCGCTGGAGGCGCTCAAGACCGGTCAGGGCCAGGTGGTTACACTGCACGGCGCTGCCGGGATTGGCAAAAGCCGCCTGGTTCATGCCGTCGCAGCCGCGGCGTTGGCGCTGGGGGATCGCGTCTATGCGGGCGCAGCGCCTTCGTACGGCGCGCATCTGCCCTACGCGGCCTGGGAGGCGCCGTTGCGCGCCCTGTTGGGCCTGGAAGATGTCCCGCCCGCAGCGCAAGCCGACACCCTCCGGGCCGCGATGGACAAACACGGGTTAGGGATGTGGGCGGCGTTACTTGCACCACTTCTCAATATCAATCTGCCGCCTTCGCCGGAAATCGCCGGATTGCCTCCGGCCATGCGCGAACAGCAACGCCGGGCAGTGATACGCTCTCTATGGGAACTTGCCGCCGCGACCCAGCCTTGTGTGCTCATCCTCGAAAACGCGCAATGGATGCCGGCCCCATCATTAGAACTGCTGGACGCCCTGACCGTCAAACCCACCGACACGCCGCTGCTCACGCTCATCACCTACCGCGACGATCCTGTGCTGGAAAAACGCTGGCCGCCATCCGACCACCACCTCGATATGGCGCTGGCGCCGCTGGAACGCGGGGCTACGCTGACGCTGGCGCGAGCCGTGACGCGCACGCCACAATTGCCGCGCGAGGTGGAACGCTGGATTGTCAAAAGTGGGGCGGGGATTCCACTGTTCACCATCGAGGCCGTGCGCACGCTGATCGCTTCCGGCATTCTGAAACGGCAGAATGACACCTGGACGCTTTCTCATCCACTGGAAGAAGCGCCGCTGCCTGAAACAGCTTACGGCCTGCTGCAAAGCCGGATTGATCAACTGGAGCCGCCAAGTCGCCACCTGTTGCGCGCGGCCACGGTCGTCGGCGAGCAGATGACGGTGCCGATGTTGGTGGCCGGCTATGGCGAAGAGCCGCAACCCGTCGTGAAACGGCGCTTGCCGCAGCTCCATCCCCTGGGTCTCGTGCCCGGCGACGAGCACGGCGAAACGCTGGTCTTCCGCCAACCGCTGATTCGGGAAGTCGCGTATCGGGGGCTGCCCACCCGCATCCGACACCTCATCCACCAGAGATTGGCAGACTACCTGAACACCAACCGTGAGACCGTCACATCAAACTGGCTCACGCTGCTGGCCTTCCATGCCTTTGAGGGTCAGAGTTGGGAACAGGCGGTGCGCGCCAATCTCGAGCTGGGCCAGCGCGCTCTGGACAATTACCTGACCGATCAAGCGGTTCAGGCCTTCGAGCGCGTCCTGCAAGCGATCGAGGCCGGACAACTTGCGCTTCCCAATGTCCACAGCGAAGCGCACCACCTGCTGGGAGAGGCTCTTGCGATTTTGGGACAATACGAAAAAGCGTTGACGCATCTGGCGCAGGCGCGGCAGCTTCTGCCATCCGCGCCCAAGAGCGAGGACGACATTCAAAAACTGGCGCACCTGGAATATCACACCGCTGCCGTGCTGGAAACACAGGGGCACTACAACGAGGCCTTCGCTGCAGTCGAGCGCGGACTCGGCCTGCCAGGCATCGAAGATCAACTTGAAGGTGCGCGACTCTATCTGATGGGCGCAGGGCTACATTACCGATGTGGACAAATCGAGCAGTCCCAAACCTGGGGCGAGCGCAGCGTCGCCCTCTCGGACCGTATCAAAGGGACTGAAGCCGACAAGATTCGCGCGCGGGCGCTCTACCTGCTGGCGTTCCTGGCCTCGTTGCGCGGCGAATCGGCAAAGGCGCTTACCCTGGGTGAAGAGAGCCTACAGATGTACACAACATTGGTCGATCTTGTAGGACAGATGGACGCGCACAATCAATTGCTGCTCATCAACCTCGCCCAAGGGAACTGGCAAGCCGCCAGCAATCATGGCGAACAGGCGATCCGCCTCGCGCAGCGCATTCACCACATCGAGGGAGAGGCGAAAGTCGCCGCCAACCTTGGTGAAGTGTATCGCCATCAGGGCAGCATCTCCCAGGCGCGGATGTCCTACAGCCGCGCGCTGACTATCGCGGAGGATCGCGGGATCACGTATGGCGTTGCGCTGATGGAGAACAACCTCGCTGCGCTGGCGCTGATGGAGCGCAAGCTCGTCGAAACGCAACAGCGCCTTGACCGTGCGGAGCAGCTCTTCACCCAGTTGGGATCGACGACGCTGCTGCCCGAACTCCTGCGCTATCGCGGCACGTTGGCGCTGCTGCGCGACCAGCACGAGACGGCGCTCAAGTTCACCGAAGATTCCCTCAAAGCCGCCGACGCGCAAAGAGACCGACAAGAAGCGTGCCGCACCTACCGGCTGCTGACGGAGATTCACCTCGCCCTAGAACAATGCGACGCGGCAAAGACCGCGCTCGAACAAGCTCTCAGCACCGCAAGAGCCAACCAGGATCGTTACAGCGAGGCGCAGGCGATATTGACACAGGCGAAATGGCATCACCAATGCGCGAAACCGGATATGGCGCTCGAATATCTCCACATCGCCATCGATACCTTCACCGACCTCGGCGCACAGTGGGATCTGAACCAGGCCCAGACTTTGTTGGAAGCCTGGCAAGGGAATCCATCTTGCTGATTTACAGATTTGCAGATTTTTTGAAAGGAGGCGGCAATGAAATCCAAGGTTTATCTGTGCATCCTGACCACAACGGGTGCAGTTCTGATGCTCGTTCTGCTGTTATCGCTGACATCGACCACGCCCGTCTTGACCGCTACCCCTGCAGCCCCGGAAAGCCCGAACGACACCCCTGAGGCCTTTACAGCGTTTTCTATACCCAACGACTATCGAATCAGCAATGAATGTCCCGTTCCTTATTTCACGACCAAAACTGACAAGGTGCCCACCAGTATCCACATTATGAACACCAGCGGGTACAGCGAGAGCAACGTCATTCTGTCGCTATGGGGCGTAGAAGGCAATGTAAGAGCACCAGCCGAAATCTATCGCACCATCCCACCACACGGCAGCACCCTTATCACGCCGGAGGACATCGCCGAAGCGCTGTCAGGATTCGGAATTACCGAAGGAACCGGCTGGATTAGCAGCGACCAGTACATCGCGTGTTTGATCAAGGCGACACCCGGTGTTGGCTCCCCTGAATATCTGGCGGCCTATACACCCATCATCGTCGAAAGCGAGATCGTCTTCCCGTGGGTCGGCAGCCCACGAACGGACTTGACCCCACGTATCTATCTACAAAACGCCAACCCCTTTACCGAAAACGTCAGCATCAATTTCGGGTCCGGTGGCACGAGTCGCTATACAGACGTCCTCACACTCGCACCCTTCGAACTGTTTATCTACGATCCCATAGCTCAGGGACATTTAACCTCTTCAGAAAGTGGGACGTTTATCGCCGAGATCCCTGAAAATCAACTCGCAGGCTATATGGCAGCCCTGGATGCCAACGGTGCTCCCGCCGAAACCTGGGAAGGGAGCAGTGTGGGCAGCGCCAGCTATCGGTTGGTGGCGCCTAAAGTACTCAACCGCGCTGACCAACTCCACAGCCAGGTCTGGCTCGGCCAAACCGAACCGGCCTCCTTCGGCGGCGAGTCATCTATTACCTACCGGCGTGTGGGCGATGGCCTGATCGTCAGCCAGACCACCGGCTTGTCTTTCGGCTATATGAGGCAATTCGATCTACCGATCCCCAACGCAACCTGGGCAGGGGCGATGGACATTTCGTCAATGGATGCAAACTATCCCGCATTCTCAGGTGCAGTGATAGAGCGACGGTACAACGACGCGCCGGGCCAAGACCTGGGTGGTTACAGCGCGTTGGGCCTCTCTGATTGGGAAAACTCGTCTGTCGCCTACTTACCCGCCATTCATCGCCATCCCGAGTATGCAACCCACTACTGGATTTACAACTCCCACGACAGCTACAATGTCGGCATCTATCTGGACATTTTCGACAGCCAAGGCGCGTTAAAATTCGAACGTGTACAAGTCATTCCACCCCATACCGGGTACTATTTCGATCAGGCGACAATGGAAGAATTGGGAATGCACTTCGACGGCGCAGGGGAAATTACGGTCGAGGAGATGATCGGTTCCATTATCGTGGTCGGCGGAGAGCGTAACCTCCCCACATTCGATCCCGGCCCCGAGGATCGCTACGAGTTCAACAACACATATGATACTGCCGCAGCGCTCACAATTCCCGCGAACATCAACGCCTACATCGGCTGGCAAGGGGATAAGGATTGGTTTTCCTTCGAGATCACCGAAACGTCGCTGCTCACGGTAACGTTGTCGAATTTGCCGGCGGACTACGAACTTATCGTCGCGCCGGATCCAAGCTTGCTCCCCGAACTACCCGAAGGTCAGGAACTAAGCGCGCTGGATGATCCCGTCGGCACGGATGAGGAAGGCAACATCGAGAGCGCCGGTGGATGGGCCTCCATCGGCGGGTGGGCGTCAATCGGCGGGTGGGCGTCGATCGGCGGGTGGGCGTCCATTGGCGGATGGGCCTCGATTGGTGGCTGGGCGTCGATCGGCGGATGGGCCTCCATCTCTTCCAACCCGGATATCCAAACCGAGCAGGTGCGCGTCGTCGCCTTGTATCCGGGCACCTACTATGCCGTCGTGATCCCTGCAAACGAATCGGCCTACTCCGATCAACCCTACAGTCTGTCCATAGAAACGACGCCGCTCAGTTTTCCAGGCTGTACGTGGACGCCGAACTATCCTCGACGGCCGCTCAACACACCGGTTTACACCGGTACCAGCGCCTTAATCGATCCACCGCTGACCTTGATCCTCTACAATCCCACACGACTGGCACATACATACAACCTTACACGCACAACGCTCGTGACGCAGGCGCTCCATTCCCTTGCCGACGCCCCCACTGTGCGCGGTATCCTCTATCCACTCGAAAGCAACGCAGCCGTGGCCGATCTCTATGACCTCTGGGACGCTAACTACTGCAACGTCCAGGTTGCCAATCAATTGGTACAGGCCATCCGCGAGGAAATCGTGGCTCCGATCTTGTGGGGCGAACCCGAAATCAGATATATCGTCCTGGTGGGCGACGACGCGCAAATCCCCTTCTACCGGCAAAAAGACTTCGCTCGCATCGCCAACGAGCGCGAATTCGGCATGATCGGCTATGCCGGATCGGCGCTAGGCGCGGCCACACGGATGGGCTTTTACCTCACCGACGACGCCTACGGTACGCCCGTTGGCGCGGAACTGGGATGGCGCGGGCACTACTTCTGGCGTCCTCTTCAGGCTACCGGGCGATTGGTCGAAACGCCGGAGAATATCGAACTGGCGATCAATGTGTTCCTGGAAACCGGCGGCGTCTTATCCTCCCAAAGCGCCCTCGTCACCGGCTACGACTTCCTCGCCGACTCCTCTACCGTCATCGCCGGGACGCTTGGCGCAATGCATTTTCCATCCTCCCCCAGCACATTGATCAATGAAACGTGGACTGCCGACGATCTGCGCGCCGAATGGACGAATCGCAGCAACGTTCCAGACCTGGTCGCCGTCAACGCCCACTTTGAGCACTGGGCCGCGCTACCCGCCAGCGCCACCACCACAGCAGATCTGTTCTTCAACACCGACATCGTCAATGCACATCCCTCCATCGCCGGGAGCATTGCCTGGTCGATGGGCTGCCACGCTGGATACAGTGTCCCTGACGACGCCGTACCCTTCATCTATCCGCAGACCACGCCGGACTTCCCCCAGGCGCTCGTCTCCAAGGGCAGCACGTGGATCGCCAACACCGGTTACGGCTACGGTACCGACGACGGCATCGCCGGCTCCGAGCGACTGATGGTCTACTTAACGCAGGAGATGGGTCGCCAAAACCTCATGCCTATCGGGATGGCGCTCCGTAATGCCAAACTGCGGTATCTGCAAGGGTTACCGCATGGCGGGTTGACGCCCTACGACGCCAAATCTATCATGGAAGCCGCGCTTTATGGGTTGCCGATGTACAGAGTCAACGTGCCGAATACGCTCAGCCCGCTCGACTTTGTCCCACCCATCACGGCTACGCAGGTAGCGACCAATCCCTTGAGTTTCAACCTTCTGGCGCAATATGTCTACGTCACACCAGAGCTGTACGAGCAGACCGGCAACGCCGGCAGCTTCTACAGCATTGGCGCTAAAGACCTGTGGACGCACGGAACAACCGGACGACCTTTGCTGCCCTCGGCCTCAGTCCAACTCCCGCCGCTGCCCGATGCACCCTACTGGATACCTCGTGGCGTGCTGCTCAGGTCGGCAGACCTGGCGACTGTTGAAGGAATGGATCCCGTCATCACGCGCCCGGTGACGGATACAGCGCAAAGCGAACCACCGTTGAATGAAGCCTTGGGTTGGTCATCACCACAACTGTTCACCGTCAACGCCTTCGAGGATGGACCCAGAAGCGTCGCCGGCACTTTTGCACTCTACAACGCGGGGAGCGGCGAAGTGCGCCTGGTCTCCCATGCCCTGATCGACGTCCTCTACACCCGCCCGTGGAACGAAGACTTCTCGCCGCCGCGCATCCTCACCGCCCAGGCATTACGGGTGACAGGATCGCCCACCGTTACCCTGGAAGCAACCGCCGAAGACTCGGAGGGCTTCGTCAAGCAATTCTTCTTCACCTTCATCACGCCGGAGCGCATCTGGAGCGTCCCGTTGAACCGAGATCCCAACGATCCATCCGGGCAGCATTGGACAGGCATCGCGGAAGATATTCCTGGCAACGCGCGCTACGTCCTGCAAGCCGTTGACGAATCCGGAAACGTTGCCATGGCGATGAACAAAGGCGACTATATCCCGCTGAATAGCGAAATCCGCTTCGTCTACCTGCCCGTGGTGCTGCGAAACACCAACGGCAACGTTACACCATAAATTTCCCAGACCTGACAGGTCTCGGAAGACCTGTCAGGTCTCCAAAAGGAGTCATCACGTGAAACAACACTACACCATCGCCATCCTCGGCGGGACGGGCAACGAAGGCCCCGGCCTCGCCATGCGCTGGGCCAAAGCCGGGCATACCGTCATCATCGGTTCGCGGGAGGCCGAAAAGGCACAGCGCGTCGCCGGTGAGATCAACGCGAAGCTGGGCGAGCCGCTGATCGCCGGCGCTTCCAACACCGATGCTGCATTTGCCTGCGACGTCGCCGTGCTGACCGTGCCCTACGCCGCACAAAACGCCCTGTTGGAGACCCTCACCGGCGCGCTGCAAGGCAAAACGCTGATCAACGTCAACGTGGCACTCCGGCCACCCAAAGTCGCCCAGGTCTACATCCCGCCGGAAGGCTCGGCCTCCGAGCAGGCGCAGGCGATCCTCGGCCCCGGCGTGGATGTCGTCGCCGCATTCCAGAACGTCGGCGCGCACACGCTGGAGGATCCCGACCACCCCATCGACTGCGACGTGCTCGTCTGCGGCGACAAGAAAGCCGCCAAAGCGGTCGCCATCCAACTCGCCGAGGATATCGGTACACGCGGTATCGACGCCGGGCCGCTGGTTAACGCCAAAGTCGTCGAAGGGCTGACCTCGATCCTCATCGGCATCAACATCCGCTACAAAGCGCCGGGGTCGGGCATCCGCATCACCGGGTTACCATGAGGCAGGACGCAAGAGGCAGGATGCAAGAAACGAGATGCAAAACTCGCAACTCTTAACTCGCAACTCGCAACTCACGCTCTACGCCCTGCCGGGCATCCCCGACGTGCGAGCCGGAGATGATGTGGCGCAATTGATTATCGACGCCCTTGCGCGCGCGCAACTTGCGCTTGCCGATGGCGATGTGGTGGTCGTCACACACAAAATCGTCTCGAAAGCCGAGGGCTGCGCTGTGAAGTTGGCCGATGTCGCGCCATCGCCTGAGGCGCAGGCCCTCGCCGCCGCCACGGACAAAGACCCGCGCCTGGTCGAAGTGATCTTGCGCGGATCGCGGGGCGTTGTGCGCCAACGCGAGGGCACGCTCATCATGGAAACGCGCCACGGCTGGATTTGCGCCAACGCCGGCGTGGATCGCTCGAACGTCTCCGGCCCCGAAGGCGACGTCGCGCTCACACTGCCGGTCGACCCCGATGCCTCGGCGCGGCGCATCCGCGAGAGACTGATGGCGGCGACCGGTGCGGACGTCGCCGTCATCATCACCGACACGCACGGGCGCGCGTGGCGTCTGGGGACGGTGAACGTGGCGCTCGGCGTCGCCGGGATGCTGCCTATCGCCGACTTACGCGGAAAGCCGGATATGTTCGGCTACACGTTGCGCGTCACCACCGTCGCCCGCGCCGACGAACTGGCGGCAGCAGCGGGCCTCGTCACCGGACAGGCGGCGGAGGGCCTGCCCGTCGTCCTCATCCGAGGCGCCGACTACCCGCGCGGCGATGGTCGCGCCACCGATATGCAACGCCCGATCGAGAAAGACTTGTTCAGATGAAAAGAATCAGC
>DYKY01000005.1:0-29666 GCA_020722365.1 Thermoflexus sp. | reverse complement strand
CCACCGATATGCAACGCCCGATCGAGAAAGACTTGTTCAGATGAAAAGAATCAGCGAATGGAAGAATGGGCGAATAAAAGAGTCAACGAATGGAAGAATATCTCATTCGCTCATTCGCTGATTCGCTCATTCGCTGATTCGCTGATTCGCTGATTCGCCCATTCGCTCATTCGAACATTAAGGAGAAAATTATGCCACAAAACGATATTCCACGAGTAGGAATGTATTTGCAGGACGCGCACCCCATCCGCGACGGGATGGCTTACGCGCAGTACGCGGAGGAACGCGGCTTCGAGGCTGTCTGGCAGGCGGAGAGCCGTCTCGTCCGCGATGCCATCGTGCCGATGGCGGCTTTTGCGGCAGTCACACAGCGCATCAAGATCGGCTCCGGCGTGATCAACAACTGGACGCGCAACATCGGCCTGCTGGCGGCGACGTTTCTCACGCTGGACGACCTCGCGCCGGATCGCATCATCTGCGGCATCGGCGCGTGGTGGGACCCGCTGGCGAAGAACGTCGGCATCGACCGGCGCAAACCGCTGACCGCGATGCGCGAAACGGTCGAGGTGATGCGCAAGCTGCTGGCGCTGGAGCGGGTGACGTACCACGGCGAATTCCATTACGTGAACAACATCGAGCTGGACGTCGTCCACGGGCGGCGCGAACCGCGTCACGTGCCGATCATGATCGGCGCGACCGGCCCGCAGATGATGGAGATGACGGGCGAGATCGCCGATGGCGCGGTGCTCAACTACTGCGTGCCGCCGGAGTACAATGACGAGGCGATGGAGCTACTGGATAAGGGCGCGCGCAAGGCCGGGCGCACCGTCTACGACCTCGACCGCCCGCAGCTCGTCGTCTGCTCGGTCCACGAGGATCAGGCGGAGGCCATCCGTGGCGCGAAGATGCTGCTCACGCAGTACCTGGCGCAGCAGCCGCACATCGCCAAAGCCAGCGGCGTGACGAAGGATGTGGTGGAGAAAATCCAGGCCATCCTGGGCTGGCCCGCCACCAAAGAGCAGATCGAGAAAGCGATGATCTACGTCCCCGACGAGCTGGTGCTGAAGATCACCGCCACCGGCACGCCGGCGGAAGCCCGCGCCAAGGTGAAGGAATACATCAAGCGCGGCGCGACGTGCCCGATTCTGTACCCGTTGGGCGACGTGCGATTGATGATCGATACGTTTGCGACGAAGTAAAAATTCTAGCCCTGCGAAGGTGGGCGAACCTTCGGTTCGCCTGAACCTTCGGTTCGCCTAAACCTTCGCAAGGCTGACATTACCTCCACCGTCACCGCCGAAAGCAGCTTCACCGCCTCCGCCAGCGCCCGTTCATCGAGGTCGAAGATCGCGGTGTGATGCTCCCCCGCGCCGATGCCCGTGCCCAGACCTTGGAAATCATTGCAATTGTGGTATCATTCGCTAACTTTCAAACGCTTTGCCAGATTATACCGCAGAGGAGATGAACCATAATGAAGAATATCGCCGTGATTGGAGTGGGCTACGTTGGGTTGGTGAGTGGGGCCAGCTTTGCCGACCTAGGTAACCGGGTTCAGTGTCTGGACATCAACGAGACACGCATCGAGAACCTCAACAAAGGCATTATGCCCATCTACGAACCAGGGCTGGAAGAAGTCGTCGAGCGCAACGTGAAGGCCGGGCGGCTGTCCTTCACCACATCCTACACCGAGGCCCTCAAGGAAGCCGAGTACGCCTTCATCGCCGTGGGCACACCGTCGGATGTGGACGGGCAAGCCGACCTGCGCTACGTGCGAATGGCGGCGGAGTCCATCGCCGATGTGATCGACCACCCTATCATCATCATCAACAAATCCACCGTGCCGGTCGGGACGGGCGACTGGGTGGCGAATATCGTTCGCAACCGGCGGCCCGACGCGCCGGAATTCGCCGTAGTCTCCTGCCCGGAGTTCCTGCGCGAGGGATCGGCCATCACCGACTTTATGAACCCCGACCGCGTGATCCTGGGTTCGACTAATCGGGAAGCCGCCGAAAAAGTCGCGCAACTGCACCTGCCGTTGCGCACCACGATCATGATCACCGATCTACGCACGGCGGAGATGATCAAGTACGCTTCTAACGCTTTCCTGGCGGCCAAAATTTCCTTTATCAACGAGATCGCCAACATCTGCGAGGCGCTCGGCGCAGATGTCAAAGAGGTCGCCTACGGTATGGGACTGGACAAACGCATCGGCCCGGCGTTCCTGGACGCCGGCATCGGCTGGGGTGGCTCATGTTTCCCCAAGGATGTCAAGGCGCTGGCCTATATGGCCGAACTCGCAGGCCGGCACCCGCAACTCATTCACGCCGTCATGGACATCAACACCGACCAACGCAAGGCCCCCATCCGCAAAGTCAAGAAACTGCTGGGCGGCACGCTCGAAGGCAAGACCATCGGCTTGCTCGGGCTGGCCTTCAAGCCCAACACCGACGATATGCGCGAAGCGCCCTCCATCGATATCGCCTGGGATCTGCTCCGCGAGCGCGCCAAAGTTCGCGCCTATGATCCGGTCTCAACGGACAACGCGCGGCGCATGTTGCCCGAAGTCGAAATGGTCGACAGTCCCTATGCCCTGGCGGAGGGCGCCGACGCGCTCATCCTGGTGACCGAGTGGAACGAGTTCAAAAACCTGGACCTGGCGCGGATTCGGGACACAATGAACCAACCCATCTTGATCGACGGACGGAACATCTACGATCCCCATCTTGTGCGTGACATGGGATTCCTGTATATGGCCATCGGACGCGGCTACAATGGCGTAGGAATTGAAGAAATCAGTGAGTAGTCGGCCAATTGTTAGTCCGGTAGTCGGGTAGTTGCCGGTCGAATTGTCTGCCTGACTCAAGACGATGCGACTAACGACGACCTGACTATCCTGAAGGGAGATTGCTAAATGGCGCTATTGCGCACGAAACTTGATAATGGCTTACAGGTTCTCATCCGCGAAAGCCATGCGGCGCCGGTGGTCAGCGTGTGGGCCTGGTATCGGGCCGGCGTACGCAATGAACGCCAGGGCATAACAGGCATCTCGCACTGGGTCGAACATATGCTGTTCAAAGGCTCAGAACGGTGGCCGGAAGGCGCTGCCGACGAGGCTGTCGCCCGTGAAGGCGGCATATCCAACGGGATGACCTGGTATGACTTCACCACGTACTTCGAAACCCTCCCGGCCCACAAAATCTCCCTGGCGCTCGATATCGAATCCGACCGCATGCGCAACGCCGCCTTCGACCCCGAAGCCGTCGAATCCGAGCGCACCGTCATCATCAGCGAGCGGCAGGGCAACGAGAATTCACCGCATTTCCTGCTCAGCGAGGAAGTGTCGGCGGCGGCCTTCCGCGTCCATCCCTACGGGCACGAGACGCTCGGCCACCTCTGCGACCTGCAAACAATGACACGCGCCATGCTGCACGACTACTATCGCACGCACTATGCGCCCAACAACGCCATTCTCGCCATTGCAGGGGATTTCAACGCCGGCGAAATCGAGCGCATCACCGAGCGCTACTTCGGCGGGATCGAAGCCGGGCCGGAGATTCCGCCGGTCACTGCCGTCGAACCGCCACAGCGCGGTGAACGGCGTGTCGTCGTTGAAGGCGCGGGGCAGACCGACTACCTCACTGTCGCCTATCACATCCCCCCTGCCCGCCACGAAGATTTCTTCGCGCTGACGGTGCTCAATGCCGTGCTCGCGGGCGCGTCGGGATTCCTGGTTGGCGGCGGCGGTATCACCAACCACACCAGCCGGCTGTATCAGGCGCTCGTGGAGAAAGAATTCGCCATCGACGTCAGCGGCGGATTGATGACGACCGTCGATCCCGGTCTCTACCAACTGACGGCGACTGCATGGCCGGGGCGTGCCTTGCCTGACGTCGAGACAGCGCTGCGGGTTGAAATCGAGCGACTACAAGAATCGCCCGTCACACAGGCAGAACTAGAGAAGGCGCAACAACAGGCGCGCGCGCTCTTCGCCTACGCCAGCGAAAGCACCACGCATCAAGCCTTCTGGCTCGGCTACAGCGAGATCTTCGCCGATTACGAGTGGTTCACGCGCTACCTGGACAACCTCGCCGCCGTCACCACAGAGGACGTACAGCGCGTCGCGCAAACTTATCTGCGCTCGCAAAACCGCACTACCGGCTGGTATCTGGCCAAGAAAGCGGGTTTTTGACAGGATTTACAGGATTGGCAGGATTTTGCATCTTCATCTTGTAAATCGTGTTAATCCTGTCAGAGAAGTTCTCGATGAGAAACTCAGGAGACCATATGTACAAACGCAAACTCGCGCTTTCTTTGCCCGGCCCTGACGATATTGTGCGTCAGGTTCTGCCCAACGGCATGACGGTGCTGGCTCGCGAGAACTTCAGCAGCCCCACCGTCGTTGTTAGCGGATACCTGCACGCAGGGGCCATCAATGTCCCCAGGGAGAAGATCGGACTGGCCGGCTTCACCGGCGACGTGCTGGAACGCGGCACGCACACACGCAGCTTCGCGCAATTGTACGAGGAAATCGAATCCATCGCCGCCAGCTTCAGCATCAATGCCGGCGTACAGACCACCGGGTTCGGAGCGAAAGGCCTGGTCGAACACCTGCCGCTGCTGCTCGACATCCTCAACGACGTGCTGCGTAACCCCGCCTTCGAGAAAGATCAGGTGGAGAAAGCCCGCGCCGAAATCCTCACCGATATCCAGGAGCGGGAAACTGACCCGCAACGTATGGCGTCATTGACCTTCCGCGCGCTGGCCTATCCGGAGCATCACCCCTATCACTGGAGCCAGACCGGCTACCGCGAAACCATCGAACGCATCACCCGCGACGATCTGGCGCGGTTCCACGCAACCCACTTCGCTCCACAGGACGCCGTCATCGTCGTGGTCGGTGCGATCAAGGCGAAAGATGCAGTGAAGGCCGTCGCCGCCGCGTTCGGCGATTGGCAGGGCAGCCGTCCGGCACAAACCGACATGCCGCCCGCACCCGCACTAACCGAGCGCCGCGAGCAACGGCTGACCATTGAGGACAAAGCACAAAGCGACCTCGTCCTCGGCTGGCCCGGCCCGGCGCGCGTCGATCCCGACTTCGTCCCGTGCTTCGTCGCCAACACTCTGTTCGGCGTTTTCGGGATGTACGGACGGCTGGGGAAGATCGTCCGCGAAACCAACGGTCTGGCCTACTACGTCTACAGCAACATCGAAGGCGGGAAAGGCCCCGGCCCCTGGCGCATCATCGCGGGTGTCAATCCGGCGAACGTCGATAAGACGGTTGCCCTCATTTTGCAGGAATTGCAGCGCCTCCGTGAGACGCGCGTCTCCAAAGAGGAACTCCTGGATACACAGTCCTATCTCACCGGAAGTCTGCCGCTGCAATTGGAGACCAACGCGGGCGTCGCCCACGCGCTGCTCAACATCGAACGCCACAATCTGGGACTGGATTACCTCCAGCGATACACCGATATGATTATGGCCGTCACTGCGCCTCAGGTGCAGGACGTCGCCCAACGCTGGCTCGATCCTGAGCACTACGCACTTGCCATCGTCGATCCCGCGGGGTAGCCATGCTCACCACCGGCGTCGATCTCGTGGACATCCCGCGCCTCGAGCGTGTCCTCAATCGCTTCGGCGATAAATTTCTCGCGCGCGTCTATACGCCGGACGAAGTCCGCTACAGTCGCGGGCGTCCGGCGGAACTCGCAGCACGTTTTGCTGCAAAAGAGGCCGTCGCCAAAGCCCTGGGCGTGGGGATGCGCGTCCTTTCACCGAAGGGCATCGCCTGGCTTGACGTGGAAACGCTCAACGAAACCGGCGGCAAACCCTACGTCATCCTCCACGGGCGCGCCCGCGCCCTTGCCGAGGCACAAGGACTGACCGAGTGGGCGATCAGTCTCAGCCACGACAAGGGCATCGCCATCGCATTTGTCATTGCAACACATTCATCGCAGCGCGCTTCAAGCGTCTGATAACGTCCACGGCAGTGAACAGAGAGCTTCAGCTTTCAACCCGAACCTTGCAGTTCTCCGACTATCGCCCTAGACTTTTAGCGGCGTATAGGGCAACCCAAACGCTTCGGCCACAGCCTGGTAAGTCACTTTGCCCTGGTAGATGTTGACGCCCAGGGCCAGCGATTTGTCGGCGGCGACGGCCGCCTCAAAACCCTGGTCAGCCAGCTTGATAACGTACGGCAACGTGGCGTTGGAAAGGCCGTTGGTGCTGGTGCGCGGCACAGCCCCCGGCATATTGGCCACGCAGTAGTGCAAAACGCCGTCCACGTAATAGGTTGGCTCGGAGTGCGTAGTGGCATGGGTTGTTTCTACACAACCGCCCTGATCTACCGCCACATCGACGATAACACTGCCGGGCTTCATCGTCGAGACCATCTCGCGGGTTACCACCTTGGGCGCTTTTGCCCCCTTGACCAACACCGCCCCAATCAACAAATCGGCAGTGCGCACGGCGCGGGCCACACTGTAGGGACTCGAAGCCAGGGTCTCAAAGTTGCCATGCAGGATTTCGCTTAAGACGCGCAAGCGGTCTATGTTGACATCAATCAAGACAACTCTGGCACCCATACCCAGGGCCACTTGAGCCGCGTTGGTCCCGACCACGCCTCCACCGACAACGACCACTTTGGCCGGTTGCACACCGGGAATCCCGCCCAGCAATTTGCCACGACCGCCGGCCTGCCGCTCCAGGTAATGCGCGCCGACCTGAATGGACATCCGTCCGGCGACCTCACTCATCGGTGTCAGCAAAGGCAGGGTCCCATTGGGCAGCTCGACCGTCTCGTAGGCAATGCCGGTCACCCCGCTCTGCATCATCGCCCGGGTTAACGTCTCCGCAGCAGCCAGGTGAAGGTAGGTGAAGAGGAGCAGATCAGGTCGCAGATACTTGTACTCGATGGGCAGTGGTTCCTTGACCTTGACAATCATATTGGCCTGGGTCCACACTTCCTCAGCCGAGGGGATAATTTTAGCCCCGGCGGCGGCGAAGTCTGCGTCGGAGAAATAACTACCCTCGCCTGCTCCTGCCTCGACCAACACCGTATGTCCGTGCTCATTGAGTTGGTGCACGCCACCCGGCGTCATCGACACGCGATATTCGTTGTCCTTGATTTCTTTCGGAATGCCAATGATCATGTGTGACTTCTCCTTTCAAAAATGGTGTATACGAATCCTCGGCTCACAGTATAGTGCAATTGACGATGTGGGCAAGTCAAGGTGAGCGTCGAGGCAGCCCAGTGATGCGATCTCCGGCAGTGCAGTCCTGTCGCCAGTTTGCACGTATCGGGGTTGGGAGTATGATAAGCAAACAAGTCGAACACAAGGGGGAAAACTGATGCGCGCAGTCGTACAACGTGTAACCCACGCTTCTGTCACCGTGGCCGGTGTCGCCGGTGACGACATCGTCGGCGAGATCGGGCCAGGATTGCTGGTCTTATTAGCGGCCGGCGAGGGCGACACCGAGACCGAAGCGCGCTGGTTGGCGCACAAAACCGTCAATCTGCGCATCTTCAGCGATGCCGAGGGCAAGATGAACCTCTCCGTGCAGGCCATCGGCGGCAGCATCCTGGTCGTCTCGCAGTTCACGCTCTATGGGGACACACGTCGCGGTTTCCGGCCCTCGTTCGTCAAGGCCGCGCCGCCCGACGTTGCCGAGGCGCTTGTCAATGTCTTCGTGGACGCCCTACGCGCGGAAAACATCCCCGTGGCGACCGGCGTCTTTCGCGCACACATGCGCGTCAGCCTGGTCAACGACGGTCCGGTGACGATCATCCTCGAGAAAGAACCCGGAGACCCTAATGGCTGACGAAACACAACTTTGGACGTGGTTTCTATTTAACGCCGGACTTGCGCCGCAGCGCGCCAAGGCGCTGCTTTCGGCGTGGGATCAACGTGGCCTGACCTTGAGCGCCGCCCTCGACATGTTGCCTGCCCAGATCAACGCGCTTGGAGTAACGCCCGAGGAATCCGCCAAACTTCGTCCGCCGCGCGAGCTGCCGGAGGTCAACGCCCTGCGGTGGAACGAACCGCTTTACCCTATGGGATTGCACCAACTGCCCTTTAAACTTCGCCCGGCGTTGCTGTTCTACGCCGGCGATTTGAGCCTGTTGATGCGCCCGATCATCTACCTGGCGCCAGGTCAACTCGACGGCGAAACTCGAGAGCTTCTGCAGGAAACAGTGGGGATTTTGCTGGGAGAAAACCTGCTGCTTGCCGCTTTCCGGGGAAGCCCGCAGGCGGCTCTCCTGTTGGAAGAAATGATCGCCAGCGAAGGCGAAGCGCTGCTCTTTGCCAAACAGGGCCTCGACCGGCTCGCCTTGCCGGAAGACGAACAGGCACTCCTGCAAGCCCAACGGTTACTCATTCTCAGTCCCTTGCCGCCCGCCGCCGCCCCTAATCCCACCTGGGATGATGTGTTGCAGCAAGTCGCCACGGGCACGGCCATGCGGAGTGTGTATAGCGATGCGACGGCTCTAGCGAAGATCGAGCGCAACGCCAACGCGATCGTGCTCGCCGCCTCGCCGGGAATCCACGCCCCACAAGGCGTCCGCATCGTCACAAACGCAGCCGAGGCCGCTCTATGGCTGACAGAACTCCCCGCTGCGCCGGTTAGCGTGACGCCACAAATCACAGTGACGCCGTCGGCATCGTTGGAACTTGCAGCAGAACCACCCGCTGATCCCCCACCCTCCCCGGCAGATGCATTGCGCGTCCTCGAAAAGGGCGGGCGCGTCCCCGAGGCCTTGAAAAAACGGCTCCTCGGAAATTCGCAGTCACGCTAACGGACACCGATCAACTCCACGGCATCGATCTGGTTCCAGAACCCCGTGCGCGACTCATCAAGGTCGATGCGTACACCGACGATGCGTTCCGCCGTCTGTGGCACACTCACGATCAACACACCCGGACACGTCCGATCCGTGTCCTCGCCTTCCCAAATGCGCTGCGCCGCGCCCTCCTCATTCACGAGCGAAACCCGGAAAATCGCACCTCGGCCCAGCGTCTGGTAAATTCGCACCTCGGTTGCGTACACCGGTTGCGCGTATGTCAGACGCAACCATTCCACGCCATTTCCGCGCGCGGATGCCCAGGCCCGTGAATCATCTGCACAAGCATTGACCGCCGGCGCGCCGGTCAACCGGGTCGCGCTCCAATCAGGAAAGCCGAACTGCGAGCTGGCCTCCGCCGCGATTGCCCACTGCGACAACACACTCGGCGTCGGCGTGGTTTGTGTGATCAGCGTTTCGGCCCGCTCGCATCCTACGCACAATCCTGCCCAGATCAATAACGAAAATACAACCCATAAACGACGCATCACTCCCCCGCAAAGGTTTCTGGTCATCATTGATACGGAATGTTATTCTAACGCCAGTTATGAACAACGCAACAGCACCGTATTCAATAATATTTGCGTTTCTACGTCACTTATCTTGCGTATTTATGTTGAGACGTTTGCGCTCCCTTGACCTTTGCATTTATATGTGCTATAATTTTTTCTATACAGCATTAACGTTGAAGGGATCAACCCTTGACACAAGGTTTTGTGACGAGAACTAACACTTTGGTGAAAAGGAGAAAAATTATGTTTCAAGATCGTATTCGAGAAAATTATGAGAACCTGACGCCGGGTTTCAGAACATTGGCAGATTTCATTATGAACAGCACCCTTGACGCGGCTTTCCTCACTGCTACCGAACTTTCGCGCCGTGTGGGGGTAGATCCGGCAACCGTCGTGCGCTTTGCGCAGGAATTAGGGTATTCCGGCTATCGCGAGCTTTCCCGCGAAGTCAAGCACTACGTGCGCGATCAGGTGACGGCGACGTACCGCCAGGCCGGCGAGGCGGAGTCCATCGAGACGTTGCTCCATTCTCTCGTGGAGAACGCCGAGCAGAATATGCAGCACTTCGTCACTACCGATTTGGTGAATGTCGTCAAAGCCGTTGAGATTTTGAAGGACGCACCCCGTATCTGGTTTACCGGCGAGTTCACCGGTTACGATCTGGCAGTTTTTATGACCAAGAAATTTAAAGCCTATGGCGTGCCGGCGAGCGTCTTCTATCCAGGGATGAACGAGACCGCAAGCGTCCTCCCGCAGATGCAGGCTGGCGAGGCGCTTGTCACCTTCGTAGGCGCCGAGCCAAACCTCGATACCGGGTACGCCATCCACATGGCCCGCGAGAAAGGTGTCAAGACCATCGCCGTGACCAGTTCAGGCGTAGCCTTACCCGCGCGTAAAGCAGACCTGACGGTCATCGTCCCTGGCAAGTCCCCAATCGGCATTCCCACCTTCGGCGCGCTAATGCAGGTTGCCAGCCTGATTTGGGAAGCAGTGATAAAGGAACGCGTCGAGGCAGCCGGTGAAAAAATGGAAGATCTCCAGGTCAATATGGAAGCGCTGCTCCGACTGCGCGCTTCCACACCAGAATACGAGGTCGCTGCGGCAGAATAGCCTTGCAGATTCACACAACACGACGGCGTTGCCCCGCGAAGGCAACGCCGTTGTTGTTTGTAGCGCCGGATCGCAGTCCAGCACACCGGCATCTATTCCCGCACCCGCCGTTTCAACCGCGCGGCTAACGTCTCCGGCTCCGCGCCTTCTCCGGCTTCGCGCGCGGGCGGCGACACCGGCGCCAGGACGGACGGAACACCCTCGCCATCCCGCACTTTTTCGAGCGGGACAGCGTCCGTCGCCAGCGATGGGGCTTCATGAACAGTGGTCTTCCGCTTCTGGCGCAACGTGGCTGCCAATGAAGCGGCCGTCCCCTCCACAAGCTGCGCTCCACGCGGCTGCCGTCGCAGCGTCGTCTTTGGCAGCAGACTCAGCCAACGCCCCCGCACCCATACGAAGAGGCGCACAACATCCGCTCGCGTCAGCGCCAGCCGTCGCCATGCGATGTCCACCGGCCACGCCAGCGCCGCCAGCAAAACCAACAACGGCATCAGCGGCTCCCCCGTGATCCGTCCACGAAGATCGCGAACAAAAACCGCCGCCGGCGCTTCGACACGCGTCGCGTCCCCTTGCACCGCCAGACGCGCCACCGCCGCATCCGCATCGCCGGGGATATACTCCGGCGGCGACGGCGCGGCCCACCCCGTCACCAAATCGCGGTCGCCGTGCAGGCGTAGCAACACAGCGCTGCGGTCCTGCGGCGTAAAGCGTCCCTCGTAGCGGCCCGGTGCGCGCTGGATTAAGGACACGGTCTGCGGCACGCCCTCACCCAAAGACGGGGAAACCTGCACTTTCAACGATAGCCCGTCCACATAGCCGCTATCCGGATCGACCACATCCACCACCACCCGCGCATCATCGTCGTCAGGCAATACACGCAGCGCCAGGTCGGCATCAGCAGGGAGCGGCAGCACGGCGCGCATCACTGCGCCCCAGAAGTCCGCAAACCCCTCCCACTCTACCCAACCCGCTGCCCAACGCCCTGTCGCATCCGACGTCCACGCCACCGAACGGCCCAGGCCATACTGCCACACGGCGAGCAACGGATCGCCCTCCAGCGCCTCCCACACCACCTGAGATGCCGCCTTTGGCGTCGTAGCGACGTAGCCGCGCAGTGGCGGCGCCACGGTGATGTCGGCGACAGGCAACCACGGCGTCAACGGCGCGGGATAGAACGTCTTCTCGACAATGTATGAGCGTTTGGCGCGCGCCGTCTCCTCGGTGAAAATCGCAGGCAAGTCGGCGGCGCGTTGGGTCAAGTAGAAACGTCCGTTTCCAATCTCGGCGACGTTCATCAAAAAAGGAACGTCACTACCTGTACCAATCGCCACAACACTCACCGTCATCCCCTCCTCCACCAATCCCTGCACCAGCGCCAGAACATCTTCTTGATGTTCGGCGTCCCCGCCGTCGGCCAGCAGCAGAATATGCCGCAGTTGACCAGGAGAGAGTGTCACGCCGCGCAGTAGATCGGCGGCGTAGAGCAAGCTTTCGCGCACGTAAATGCCGCCGCCGCCGGCCTGTAACCGGCGCAGTTGTGCGATCAACCTATCACGCTCCGACATCAAGGCCGGGCCGAAAGTGTCCGCCGGGCGGTCGTCGTAGGCCACAATGGCCAGCGTATCTGTATCATTCAACGTCTCCGCCACACGGATTGCCGCCTCCGCCGCCAGACGGATCTTCGTCATCCCGGCTTCCTGCACGCCCATGCTGCCGGATTTGTCGATTACCACCGCCATCGCCATCGGTGGGAAGCGTGTGGGGTCCTGCACCTGCATCTGCACCGGCAACACGTCCTCCAGGGGCGTGCCCAGCCAGCCGCCGACGCCATAGCTCTGCGGCCCGCCCACCGCCACCAGCCCGCCGCCCAGATCGCGCACGAACGCGCGCAGGGCGTTCAGCGATTGCGGCGCAAAACTCCGCGCGGGCGTATTGACCAGCAGCACGCCGGCGTAATCCACCAACCCTTGCGCAGCCAGCGGGAGCGCATCAGGCGTGGTTTGTTCAAGGGTCAGTCCCGCACTCTCCAGGGCATGCGCTACGGCCTCGCGGTCTTCCGGCGCGCCCACCACGAGCACGCGCGGCGGGCCTTGCACCAACACCCAACTGTCGGCGCAGTTGTTTTGGGTGAAGGTGTCCAGCATCGGCTCAATGCACACACGCATAGGAACAAAACCCGGCGCATCCGCCGTAAAGGCGAACGCCACGCTTGTCTCTGCGCCGAGCAGGTCAATCTCGCCGGAGCCGGTTTGCCCCGGCACAGTCCAGGCAAATCCGACGTTCTGCTGCACGTTGCTGCCGATCTTGATGGTTGCCGGAACACGATCGCCGGGATAGACGCGCGCGGGCAGGGACACGTCGGTAATCCACGCCTCCGCGCCGGGCGTGCCCGAACCGGTCTGCACGAGCTGCACATCCACGCCGCGCGTACCCGCTTCCCGCAGCGCCCACGCGCCCAAACCGGAGGTCTCCAGCCCGTCCGTCAACACCACCAGACGGCCCGGCGCGCCTTCGGGGATGAGCGCCAGCGCCAGCCGCACAGCGTCCTCGATGCGAGTCGCGTCGATGCGCGGCAGCGTCGCGACCTCCGGCAGCGTCGATGCAGGCGAGAGGGGCCGATCCACCCACGCATCCCCCGCAAAGACGACCAAGGCCGCGCGATCCTGAGGCAATTTGCGCGCCAGCGCCTCTTCGACAAACGCCAGTTGCGCCGCCCAGGCGTTCCGCGTGCTGGCCGAACGATCGAGCAGGAAGACAACAGCCAAATCGCGCGTCCGCCGTCCGCTGTGGACGCCCAACATCGCCAGAAGCAGGAGTCCCACCAGCGCCAATCGCAGGAGAAACGGGAGTTTTACCGCGGAGAACGCAGAGATCGCAAAGTTGATAGGATTTTGGATTTTAGATTTTAGATTTTGGCGTTTCGAGGAAGGTAATTCGACGCGCTTGCGCCGCCAATACGGTCCCCACCACAAGACAGCTTCCAGCAACAGGAGCAGCAGCGCCGCCGCCACACCCTGGCGGCTCAGGTCGCGCCAGCCGGAGATCTCATCCGCCGGCGGGACAACGCTTTCTCCCACACGCACTTCCCGTGGGCGCAAGTCGGTCTCGACAGCGTCGAGCAGGGAGAGCGCCGCATAACTCACGGTGGTGCCAGTGGGCGTCTCCGCTTCGATACGGTACAGGCCGGCTGCCATCTCCGTCGTCTGCGGCGCATCAAGCGCCAGGGGCAAGCGCCGGTCATCGGGCGTGACCAGTGTGGCTGCCGTCGCCGCTGCCGGAAAGGGCGGCGCCCACGGGAAACCGGAGGGCAATGACAGCAACGGTTCCGTCGAAAGCTGCGGCATCAGCCACCCCATCAGGTTAGCGGTGAGAATAGGGAAGGCCAGGCGGAGCGGCAGATCGGAATCGCGCAGGTCGAACGCCATACACGCAATACGTTGCCCGGCTCGCTCGACGACCCACAGCAGCGGGCCGGTCGCCGTCTCCACCAACACATTTGCATCGGCGGGGAGGATGTAAGCTCGCGCACTCGCCACGTGGACGTCAGTCCAATCGACGTAGCTGAGCAACGGGTGCGACCACTGTCCACGTACGCTTACCGTAGGCGTCACCACTGCACCCGCTTCGCCACACGGAGAGACACCGTCCGGCGCGATGAGCCACAGGTTGGTCGTCGGGAGCGTTGCCGTCACCGGGCCGTCGGCCACGAGTACGGCATAGTCAGCAGCTTCTGCGCCGACCGTCAACGTCGCGGCCTGCGAGAGCGCCAGATCAGGCAGTGTGGATAGCGCCTGCGCCAGGAAGCGATTGCCCGGCGTCACCAGGAGCGCGCGCCCGCTATCGCTCGCCGCCAATGTCACCCACGCACGATCATCAACGCCCAGCGCATCGGCGCCCGCATCGGCGCCCGCGTCGGCGCCCGCATCAGTTCCCTCAAGCTGCGCCTCGACCCACGCCAGAGCGGGCAGGCCTTCAAAGCTGAACGACGCCGCCCCCCACTCCGGCAATTCAACGAGTCGCCGCTCCACAAGCACGCCATCGGCATAGAGGGCAAGCGGACGCGTGGTTGCTGCGCCCGCGTTGTAGACCTGGGCGAACGCCGTCAGCCCTTCGGCAGTGCGCCGCAGCGCGAAGGCGACGAGGCCGGCGTTGTCGGCTGTCGGTTCTTGCCCCACGAGGACGAGGCGCACCGTGCCGGGAAGCGCGGGCAAAACCTCGTCGAAGGCGGCGTCAGTCACAAGAAGCGTGGTCACGTCGTCGCCGCTTGCCAGCCCGGAGGCCAGGGCCGCTGCTGCACGCCAATCCACCGGCCCGTCGATGGGTGCGACCTCCGCAAGCGCGCGTCGCAGCGCGGCGGCATCTCCACTCTGCAAAAGCAGGTGCGGCGTCGGGCCGGCGGCGATCAAGGCCACGCGGTCGCCTGGATCAAGGGTCGCCGCCAGATCGCGCAAGGCGCGCAGCGCCGCGTCGAAACGGGTGGCATCCCCGTCTTTAGTAACGGCCTGCATACTGGCGGAAACGTCGAGGAGGACAATGGTCTGCCCGTGGAACGTCAATGGCGCGGGGATGGCCGGGCGTGCCAGGGCGAAAACCAACGCGAGGAGCACCAACAATTGCACAAACAGGAGCCAGTTACGCCGGAGCTTTTGCCAGGGACGGTTGGCGTGCCGGTCGGCGAGGATGGCTTCCCACAGCAGCAAACTCGGCACGGGCAGGTTCTGCCGGTGCAGCCGCAGCATATACAGCAGCACAATGGGCGCTGCCAACAGCAAGCCCAACAATCCGGCCGGATTTAAAAGACGCATGCGCTCCCGTCAGCTGCTAGATTTGATCGATGAGCCACCCAACGGAAGAGGCCAACATCCAGATCAGGCTGATCACCACGAATAGTCCGAGCAAGCCTACCAGCACATTGACGATGCGCGCGCCTGTGCCTTCTGCTCGCCGGGTCAACCGTGAACCGGCATGCTCGAAACGGTCCAGGGTGAACAGCGTTGCACCGATAGCGCCGCCGAGCAGCATCACCATCGTGCGATTGGCGGGCGGCTGCCAGCCGAGTGACGGGCCGATTTGCATCGCTATGGCCATCAACAACATTCCGACCGCCGCTCCGGTCAACTGCTTCCCCCACCCGCGCGTCACCGGAGGCTCTGTCCGCTTCTGGAGTTGCGGCTCTTCCGGTTGCATTTGTTCTGGTTCTTCTGTCATAGAAATCCCCCCTCGGAAAATAGTCTGATCGTCGACAGTCTAGTCGTCTGGTAGTCCAAAATGCTCCGAGGGGATCGCCAGATCCCGTTCTAGTCTGGATCTGGCGGTCCAGACCGAGCAGAATTAGATCTACTGAGCTAGATGTCTGATAGTCTGAGTGTCATTCGTCCTCATTGTACTGTTGGCGCGAAGAAGGGCAAGCGGACAAGTCTGATCAAAAACAAAGACGGCCCGGAGGCCGTCTTTGTTTTCATTTGACAACAGGGTTATGCTGCCGCGCGCGCGAGGGCGTGTCTGTGAGCGCGTTCCTCCCAGGCCACGAGCAGGGGCACGGCCACGCACAGCGAGGTGAATGTCTCCGAGAGCATGCCCACCAACATCACGGCAATGAAGGGCTTGATCGTCGCGCCACCGAAGAGCAGGATGGCGACCATGACGAACATCGCGTTGAGCTGCGTCGCCAGCGACCGGTGCACGGTTTCCAGCACACTGCGGTTCACGATCAGCTCGAACGACTCGCCACGGTGACGCGGGATGTTCTCGCGGATGCGGTCGAACACGACGATCACATCCTGCACCGAAAAGCCGATCACGGTGAGCAGCGCCGTCAGGAAAAGCGCGTCGGCCTCCCAGCCTTGCAGGATGCCCATCAGCGCGTAAAAGCCCAGCGTGATGACGACATTCACCAGCATCGCCACGATCGATACCACGCCGTAGCGAAAGGGATTGGGAACTCTGCGGAACGAAAACCATATGAAACCCAGAACCGCAATCGACGCCGCCAACACCGCCAGGGCGGCATATCGGGCCACTTCAGCCCCCACAGTCGACTCGACCGTGTTCCAGTTCGAGAGCGTGCGGTTAACATGCCCAACCTGCGCGTCAAGATCGTCGAGGATCCTCTGCACCTCTTCGGTTTCCGCGAAGCGCGTCCGCACTTGCCACGTGTTATCGGCTGCCGCGCCGAGTCGCTGCACAATCGGCCCTGTATGGCCGTTGTCGACAAACACCGCACGGATCGCCGTCTCTTCCACCGTTTCATCGAAGTGCAAGACGAAGAGCGTCCCGCCTTTAAAGTCGATGCTGATGCGCAAGAATTGCCCGTTGAACATAACGGCCGAAGTCACCAGCGCAACCAGGCTGAGTGCGATCAAAACGCCGGCAATGGTAAAGAATAGATGTCGTTGTTGTACGAAGTTGATCATAGCCGTTCCTCCTACAGACCCAGCAGCCAGGTATGTTTCTGTATCCATTCCCCGGCAGCGCCAAAGGCCATGCGAATTAACGTGCGCGTGACGACGATCGCTGTGAAGAGGTTGACCACCGTTCCAATCGCCAGCGTGATGGCAAAGCCTTTCACCAGACTCGCGGCAAAGGCGTTGCCGAAGAGATAGAGGATGGCGCAGGTGAGCAATGTCGCCAGGTTGGAATCGCGTACGGAGGTCCAGGCGCGGGAGAAACCCGCTTCAGCCGCCCGTTTTAGTGACCGCCCGTGCCGCAGCTCTTCTTTCATCCGCTCAAAAACGAGAATGTTGGCATCCACTGCCATCCCCACGGAGAGCAAGAAGCCAGCGATACCCGGCAGCGTCATCGTCACCGGCACAAGTTTATACAGCAGCAAGTTCAGCAGCACGTACAGCGCCAGCGCCAGATCGGCAGCCGATCCATTGATGCGGTAGTAGATGAGCATGAACAGGAAGACCACCGCCAGCCCCACGATACCGGCCCGCACGCTCTTTTCCACGGAGAGCGCACCCAGGCTTGGCCCAATCGCTTTGTAGCTCTCGATCTTCAGCGGGATCGGCAGCGCGCCATACTGCAACTGGACGGCCAGTTGGCTCGCTTCCTCGTAGGTAAAACTTCCCTCAATCGTGGCCTTCCCGGAGGGGATAGAGGTTTGAATGCTCGGGCAAGAAAGAATTCGCTTATCCAGAACAATGCACAGGACATCCCCAATGTGGTTTGCCGTGTAGCTCGCAAATTTGGACGCCCCTTCGGACTTGAATTCGATGGCAACGAGAGGCTGCGATGTATTCGGGTCACGGACGACATAAGCGCTGTCCAGGTCGCCGCCGGTCAGCTCGGTTTGGAACAGCAATACATCGGTCATTACAGAAATGCTCTGGATTTCGGCCTCAGACATCAAGTAGGTGGTGCTGATCGGCATCTGTAACTCTCTAATCGCATAGAGCGTTTCGGCCGTCGCGCCGGCCGGCGGCGTGACAAATTCGAGCATCGCCGTCTCGCGGATCGTATCCACGGCCTGCGCGGGGTCTTCGATGCCGGGGATTTCCACCACGATGCGCTCACTGCCCTGAACCTGCACGACCGGTTCGGTCAAGCCCAGAGCGTTCACACGGTTCTCAACGATGTTGCGCGCTGTAGCCATATCCTGCGAGCCCACCGTGCGACCTTCCGGCAAATCAGCCACCATCAGCACCTGCAACCCACCTTGCAAGTCTAAACCCAACTGAAAGTCGAGGTTCCGCGAGGCTTTCGGCTGCCAGAAGAGCAAGTTCGTCACCCACGCCGGATGCTGTTGCCACACGACGCCATAAATCGCCATGGCGGCCAAAAGAAGAATAAACACGAAATTGATGATCGTTCGTCTTTCCATAAACACTCCTGCAAAAAAAGAAGGCCCTCCCTGGAGAAAATTGAGCGCCTTCCAGATAACAACGGAGGGCATTATAGTCCGGCAAGGGGATTTGTCAATCAAGCACGGTTGCGAGGTGCGAGTTGCGAGTTATGCGTTGCGCCCGCAGCACAGAAAGCGTTCGCTAGATCTGGCATTTCTTGTGCTATACTTTAAACGATGAATAAACCAATGGCTGTGCGACGAATGACCGAACCGTTCTTTTTCCCTGGTGGAGAGCCGGGTGTGCTGCTGATCCACGGATTTCTCACCGCGCCTGGTGAAATGCGACCGCTGGGCGAGCATCTCGCGGCGGCGGGGATGACGGTGAGCGGCATCCGTCTGCGCGGGCACGGCACGCAACCGGAGGAGCTGGCAAAGGCGACGTGGCAGGATTGGCTGACGGACGTTGAGGCTGGGCTAGCCGAGCTACGACGGCGCTGCGCGCGGGTTTGCATCGCCGGGCTGTCGCTCGGCGGAGCGTTGGCGCTGTACGCTGCCGCCCACGACCCCGTCGAGCGCGTCGTCACGTTCTCCGCGCCGGACAGCGCGCTGGCGCAGCATCCCCTACTGAGACTGGCGAAAGCTCACGCAGGGATCATCCGCTACATCCCCAAAATCGGTTCGGACGTACGCGACCCGGAAGCGCGTCGCAATCACTTCACCTACACGAAGGTACCGCTACACGGCATCCTTCAGATTGTGGCGCTTATGGGAACCATCGACGCACACCTGCCACACATCACCGCTCCCACCTTGCTGGTACAGTCGCGCCACGATCTGGTGGTGCCCCCTCGAACCGCTCAGCGCATCGCGGCGCGACTTGGCGGGCCATCCCGCGTTTTCTGGGTCGAGCGCGGCGGGCACACCGTCGTTATGGACTACGACCGTGAGATCGTCTTCGCGCAGACCCAAGCGTGGCTTTCAGGTGACGAGGACATCGCTTGAATTGCGCAAAGAGTCGTTATGGGGCCGGGCAAAGGCTATACCTGGGACTTCGGTTTCCATCCCGACGTGGCGCTCGATCTCAGCATTGGGGTCGGCAGCATCACCATTCGCGAGGTAAGCCATTAAGACACAGCTTTGACAAATCCACCAATCGTTCTATCATCCGCGTCTATAGCGTTGCCACATTCACGATCACTTATCAGGAGGAATTCACAATGAAGACGATTGACGATTTGCATGCCGCATTTTCCGGTGAGTCGCAGGCCAACCGCAAGTACCTGGCGTTCGCCAAAAAGGCCGACCGCGAGGGCTATCCCCAGGTTGCCAAGCTGTTCCGCGCCGTCGCTGCCGCCGAGACGGTTCACGCGCACAATCACTTCCGCGTGCTCGGCGAGATCAAGTCCACGGCGGAGAACCTGCAAGCTGCGATCGGTGGGGAGAATTACGAAGTCAACGTGATGTATCCCGAATTTCTCGCCGACGCAAAGGCCGAAGGGAACAGAGCGGCAGAACGTTCCTTCGATTGGGCCATGCAGGTGGAGAAGATTCACGAGAAGATGTACCAGGACGCACTGGCGAATCTCGGCAAAGAAAGCGAGGAAGAAGTGGAGTATTGGGTCTGCCAGACCTGTGGGCATACCCATGTCGGCCCCAAACCGCCCGATGAGTGTCCCGTGTGTGGCGCGAAGGCGTCGGGGTATACGCGCATCGAATAACAAACCAGAATCGAGACATAGGAGAGTCGGGGCGATCAGTTGGATCGCCCCGACTTTGTGTGCAGGAGCCTAGAAGTTGCGCAAGACAACCGGCAGGTAAATGCCCTCGAGCACGCTGCCGACCCTGAACTCGCCGGTCAACGGGCCATATGTCGTCTCGTCGTCGCGCACGATACGCGCCTGCGCCACGTAGACGCCGCCCGCGCTCGCCCCGACTTCCCATGTGAACTCGAAGTCGTGCGCCGCATCGGCAGCGGCCAGCACAGTTTGCGGCGGCAGCGTCGCAACGACCCCACCCTCGTCATCGTAGAGCAGCAGATGCGCTGTGACCGTGACCGACTCGGCGAGGTAGTTGGCGAAGGTCACGCGGAAGGTCGCCGTATCGCTCATCATCAGCGTCACCGTCGGCACGTCCAAGGCGGTTAGCGCGCCGCCCGTCACGTTGACGTGGGTCGTTCCCACCCCCATCAGCATGTCATCCTGCCAGAAAGTCAGCAACAGACCGTAGAAGCCCTCCGGCAGCGTCCCATCCCAGCCAAGTTCGACGCCCTGCTGGCCATCCACGGGGACCGAGAATGGGCCGGCATCCTGCCAGCCGACCTCGCGCCCCTCGGCATCCAGCAACGTCAGCGTGGAGGTGACGGTGAGTAGTTCATCCGTCACGTTTTCCAGCAGCGCGGTCACGCTGACCGGCGCTCCGGGCGTGAGTGTTTCGGCCAGTGGCGTCACGTCTGAAACCGCCAACGCGACCGGCGCATCGTACACCACCTCCAGCACCATCTGCGAGCAGAAGCGCGTCTGGTTGCTCGTCGGATTGTGCTGGATGGGGAAGAGGGTGAACAGCATCCGGTTGCCCTGCGTTTGCGTCACCACGAGATCTTCAGCCGCCGGATAGTAGGTATCGATGGTGGTCGTCGTCGTGTAGACCGTCCCCCCTTCGGTCCACGGCTGCGCGACAATGATGGGCACTTCGTGCATCGTATCATTGCCGCACGTGGAGTCCACCAGCGCGACGCTCTGCACGGTGGCGCTGATGGGCAGCGTCAGCGCGTAGCCCTTGACGTAGGGCAGCATCGGCACATCGGGGGCCAGCGCCATCTCACCGCCCGCGATAGACAGCACGTCGTAGGTCACACCGCCGGTCACCACCTGCGTCACACTGTAGGGAGCGATGTCCACGGTGATCGTGCGCGTGTAGCGGTACGTGTCCGCCTGGACGATGTTCCCGGCATCCACCCGCACCGCTGTCGGCGTCACACTGCCCGCCGATGCGCTGATTCGCCGATTCATCCCTCCCGGATAGTCGAGCCGCTGCCAGGGCACGCCGTAGAGATTGAACTCCGTCACGGTCTTGCGATCCAGGCTGTTGTCGGATCCAAAACCAAAGACGTAGCTATCCTTGGCGAGGCTAAGCGCGTGCCCAATCGTGCGGCTCTCTGAAGCTGCCGGGAGGAACTCGTCGAAGAAATGCTGGATCAGGCGCTCGCCCCAGGTTGCATAGCACAGGCTGCCCGGTGAGCCGTAGCTGAAGCCGGTTGCGCCGACGTAGGCGCGCGCGCCCTCGTGGGCCAGGTCGTAGACCATATCATCAGCGACGCCGCCGGGCACATCGATGTCGGGCACGGGGAGGCCGCCATGGCACCCCACAATGAAGGCCAGTGGATGGTCGTTGTCGAAACGGTTGTAGTCGCAGCCCGCGCCGGAGCAGGTGTCGTCAGGAGAGAAAGCATCGTCAGGGATGGTCGCGTAGCTGTAATAGTTATGCCCGCCGATGAAGAAAATGTCCATCCCGGCATTGGCTGCCGCGCGGAAACTGGAGTTCCAGTTCGCCGGATACTCGGAGACCACGTCCACGGTGCGCGGCGTCTCGGTGTCGTTGAGGACGTTGAAGCCGCGCGCCGACAGGCGGGCCGGGACATTGAGCACGTCGCCGATGGCATCACCGGGACAACTGGGGTTGCTGTAGCCCAGTTCCCAACCGTCCACGCTCGCCATCACCGCGCGCCATGTGCCGCCGTCGGTCGCCAGACTGCTTTCGAGCAGCGTCCGCATGTCATCCGCGGTGTCGCCCACCAGGCGCCCCACCCCCAATTCCAGGTCGCCGGTGCGCCAGTCCGTGCCGCCCCACAGATCGCCGTAGGGATTGTCGGTGAAGAAGTAATCTTCATCGGTGGCATGGATGGCCGGATTGGTGGCGCTGGTGGTACACCACCCGTGATCACACCCATTACTGATTTTGTCGATCCCCTCATCGTTGGAGGGATCGTTGTAACGATAGAATGGCAGCACATCGTCATCGCCGACAAGGAGCAGGTAGTAAGGATAGAAGTCGGCGCTGACGGTGGTTGAGAAGATAAAGTGGTACGACCAGGTCCACGTGCCATCCTCCACCCAATCCTCAATGAGATCGTCCAGCTCGTCGGCCACGGCATTGGCCGTCGTCTCGCTGGCGTAATTGACCGCGGTGTTATCCCAGTTGCGCACATCGGTGTCGTAGAGATCGGCGTTGTAGACCACGCCGAGGGGCTGGGCGTTGTGCGGCGCGCCCTGGGCCACGTTGTAGAGTCGCGACAGCAGACTGGTGACCTCCCCACCGGTATGGTTGGCGTACAGTTGCGTGCGGTTGGTCACGATGAGCGCTTCGGCGGTGCTCACCAGGCGCAGGTCGGCGTCGGAATCGTCACCGAAGACCCAGTACCCCGCCTTTTGGACACGGCTTTGCAGGTTAAGTGTTTGTGCCGCAATGCCGTCAGGAATATCGAAGCGCCACACCACCTGTTTCCGGTAAGGGCAGAACCAGAAAATGCAGGACTTGGTCAGGTTGGTTGTGACCTTGTACTCTCCGTCGCCCAGGTTCGTTGACGTCGCCGCCGTCAGCGCGCCACCGTAGGTGTTGCGTACCCACGTGTTGACCGGCGCATTGAGGACGTTCCCGGGTACGGTGAGGATGACATCGACGTTCGAGGCCGCCGTAGAAGAGTAAGTGGAGACGTAGGCCACTACATCGACATAGTTGTGCGTGGTTTTACCGGTATTGTCGCCGACGAGTTTGTTGACCACCACACCCTCTGCGGCTTCTTCGAGCCGCAGCGAGGAATCGATGGTCACGATGGGCGGGATGTCGATGATCACAAGGCTTGACGTATTGAATGTGAACTTATCATCGGTCGTCCCTACCCAGTGCGAACCGGCATAGGCGTCGATTTGCCAGATGTAGCCTGTACTCCACTCCAGCGGCGCGAGCACCTGGTGCGCCGTCCCGATGATATTGTTGGTATGCTCCACCAGCGTCCAATCCGCCGTTTTGTTGAGTTGGAAGGTGTAGCGGTCGGCCTCCGGCAAGGCTTGCCACGTCATTGTCGGGATGGTGGTGTAAATGAGTGCGCCATCGACAGGTGTGAGCAGCGTCATCTTCTTGGGCAAGTCGAGGTTCTTGATCACATTGCTGCCGCCCATCGTCAAGCTGTCCGCCGCCCAGCCGATGTATTCAGCCGTAGGGCCGTAGCGTTTGAGCATATACGCGCCAGGCGCAACGTTACAGAAACGATAGTGACCACTGTCGTCGGTCGTCGTGCTGTCCTCCACCGGTCCGCTCGCGCTCGATCCCAAAATCAACTCTACCAGCACGCCTGGAAGTGGGGTCGTCGCATAGTAGACACGCCCTTCCACGCAAGGGAGCGTCTTGATCGGCGCGGTCACGGCGACACGATGCGTCGCCGTGAAGGTGCCGCCGCAATTGCTCGCCACGACCTCCACAGAATAAATGCCCGGTTTCTGCCAGTAGTAGGTAGCCTTAGCCGTGCCCTGCCCCGCGGCAGGCTTCGGCGTCCACACGAAGGTCAGCGGCGGCGTCGCAGCGGACGGCGTAATGACGGCTTCCAAATCCACCGGCACGCCGGTCTGCGTCTCGGACGGCCCGCTGATGGAGACACTTTTCAACGGCAAGGGACACACCTTCTGCAAACCCGCAGATTCGATATCCCAATTGGTGAGACGGAAATCGCTCCACACAGCATAGGCGCTGTTCCCGGCGACGACGGCCGGCTGGCGCTGCGGGAAAGCCGTAGCATCGTCGTTGACCCGACCGGGCACGCTCCAGGAGGCGCCATGGTTTGCAGAAAGGCTGTAAAGAATATCAGCTACATCATACAGCGCATCTTGCCAGACGACATAGATCACGCTATCGTTATCCACGGCGACCGCCGGCTCAACGGCTTCCGCGTCGCCGCCGGACAAACGCACCGGTGTCCCCCACGAGACGCCATTATCGCCAGAAGCCGCGTGGTAAATTTGTGGGATGCCAGAAACCTCGTCATCCCAAACAAGATGGACATAGGTACCGTTTGGATCCACAGCAATATCTGGGTTGCCACGTGCGGCGGTTACAGTGCCCGAATCGACAAATTGCCGGTCAACCCATGTCAACCCCCCATCCAGGGAACGCACGTAGCCAATGTGATACTCGCTTGCCGTTAGATACAGGTGCTCCTCCCACGCCAGGTGCAGTGTCCCGGCAGCATCGCGAGCCAGGGTGACACTTTCTATACTGCCGGTGCTGGTCAGGATTTCTGTGGGCGAAATCCAGGTCGTCCCGCCATCCAAAGAGTACACCAGGTCTATCCCTGCGTAGGTCCCCCAGACGACGTAAATGCTCTGTGTCCCGCTGATCACCAAATCCAGCGAGTTAACCGATTTCTTGTAGTCTGGCCCGGTCAGCAAATGATCCGTTCCCCATGTCAGCCCGCCGTCGCCGGAACGGTCATAGTAGACAACGCCGAGATCCTGCTGCACACTTCTCCAGGCGACGTGCACTCCCAGCGCGCCTGCACCACCGATAGCCGGGACGCCAGACGCCGGATGTCCATCGTCCACGCGCACGTCTGTGCCCCACGTGGCGCCTACATCGACCGACGAATCGGCATACAGCGCGGCGGCGTAATCCGAGTGGCGGTAATCCCCCCAGGCTGCGTAAAGCCGTCCCGTACTGCCGATACCGATGGTCGGAGATTCCTGGCGGGCATCTCCCTCGTCGTTGACCTGGATTGGGCGGCTCCAGGCAGCGCCGTCCCAAATCGAGAGAAGGATGTCATAATCATCCGGAAAGCTTTGCTGCCACGCCGCATACACTCGCGTGTTGCCGGCAGCAATCACCGGCCCGCCCAGACCGTCCGGCGTCTCTGTGACCAGCATATCGTCTGGAGACCAGCCATTAACGCCATAGCGATCGGCGTGCACGCGATAGGTTGTATCGCTAACATTCCAGGTCGCCCAGGCTGTCCCCTGCCCATCGATGGCCACATCGGCGCTTTGCGCATGGTCAGTTGCGCTAACCTGCCAATCCACACCCCATGTCGCCCCGCCGTCGGTAGACACATCACCGGTCACATATCCCGATCCACTGCTCAAGTCGGTCCACAGCGCGTGAATGGTATCCCCGTCCGCAGCAATAGCGGGATGATACTGCAAACCCGCGGTCGTGTCATTCAAGCGCACGTTGGAGAGCCACCCGCCGGCGGCTGAGAGATGGGTGTAGAAAATGTCCCAGTTGACGTTACGATTGTCGTACCAGACCACGTGGGGCAGCGCGCCGGCGCCGAGTGCGATATCCGGCTCGTCATGGGAATACGAACCGGTATCATCATTGACACGGGTATCGGTTCCCCAAGTCAGGCCACCGTCAAAGGAACAATCCACGTATACATCCCGGTTGTACGAGACACGCCCATCCACCCAAACGATACAGACGGTATCGCCCAGGGCAGCAATAGCGGGAGCGCACTGCGAGCCGGTATAAACATCGTTGACGCGGATTTCAGCACTCCACGTTTGACCGCCATCCGTCGAACGGGAATAATAAATGTCGTCAGTCCCCGTCCGGTTGTCGTACCAGACGACATGCAGTACACCTGCTGCGTTGACGGCGATATCAGGGCTAGACTGCCAGAAATCATCGATATCATGATTAACGCGCGCGCTTACACTCCACGTTGCCCCGGCGTCCTTAGAACGCGCGAAGTAGACATCGGTATCGACGTTGCGCCAGTCCACCCAGACCGCAAAAACGTCGCTGGTCGTTTTCGAGGCGGCCATAGCAGGGTATGTTTGACCGGCCACACCCGGCGCAGTATCGTTGACCTTGACATTCGGTTCCCAGGGCGCATCCGGCAAGGGCGCGCCGTGCGCCGCCGTCACGACAACGAAGAACAAGACCACAGCGGCCAGAAGCAAGGCCAATAACAAATCCGCCAAACGGAACAGTTTACGATTGTCCAACATAGGTACACCTCCATATTTTACTGACTGACAGAGACTCCAGATAACCGCTCTCGCCAAGTCACACACGCATCAGGCAAGGGGCAAAGTTACGTGTGCGTAGAGAGCCGGTTGAGGGATGACGAGTCAACAAGCCAAGTTGATGTCAAGTAGATGGTGAGACTGAAGATACTCTTATTCTACAATCGAATTTTACAAACGTCAATAGTTTGCTTATTTCGGTTGAAATTTAGTCTGAAACGTACCGGCAAGAAAACCAGGGCGCAACCCTACATTGCGCCCTGGTCATAGAATCTGCAGAGGGCATCTGCAATTACGATGCGGAGAAGACGAGTTGGTTCCCCTGCACGTCGACGCGAATCGTCTGCCCTTCGGCAAAGCGCCCTTCCAACACCGCCAGCGCCAGTGGATCTTGGAGGTAACGCTGGATCGCACGCTTGAGCGGGCGCGCGCCGTAGACGGGGTCGTAGCCTTCGTCTGCCAGGTAAGCCTCGGCGGCATCGGTGACCGTGATGTCCAGGCCGCGCTCGCGCAGGAGCTTCTGCAAAGCCCGCACCTGGATGCCAACGATGGCCTGCAGGTCCTCGCGCGTCAGGCTGCCGAAGAGAATCGTGTCGTCGATGCGGTTCAGGAATTCCGGGCGGAACGTGCGATCCAGTTCCGCCATCACCTGCGAACGCGCGGCTTCCGGCCCCAACTCCTTGATCCACCTGCTGCCGGTATTGCTCGTCATGATGACGATGGTGTTGGTGAAGTTGACCGTCCGCCCGTGTCCATCGGTCAAACGGCCTTCGTCGAGCAGTTGCAGCAGCACATTGAAGACCTCCGTGTGCGCCTTCTCGATCTCGTCCAGCAGCAACACGCTGTAGGGCCGCCGCCGCACGGCTTCGGTCAGTTGCCCGCCCTCGTCGTAGCCGATGTAGCCCGGCGGCGCGCCGATGAGGCGCGAAACGGTGTGTTTCTCCTGGTACTCGCTCATGTCGATGCGCACCATCGCCTCCTCGGTGTCGAAGAGGAATTCGGCCAGCGCGCGCGCCAGTTCCGTCTTGCCGACGCCCGTCGGCCCCAGGAAGAGGAAGGTGCCGATGGGGCGGTTTGGGGGTTGCAGGCCCGCACGCGCCCGGCGGACGGCGTTGGAGACGGCGCGCACGGCCTCATCCTGGCCCACAACGCGCTTGTGCAGCTCGTCCTCCATGCGCATCAGCTTCTCGCGCTCGCCTTCGAGCAACCGCGAGACGGGAATGCCCGTCCAGTTGGAGACGACGCGCGCGATTTCCTCCGGACCAACCTCTTGCCGCAGCAGCGGTTGGTCGCCCTGCACCTGCGCCAGGCGCGCCTCGGCGGCGGCTAGATCACGTTCCAACTCCTGCGTTCTGCCGTAGCGGAGCTTGGCCGCCCCCGCGTAATCGTTGTTACGCTCAGCCTGCGCAATCTCGATGTTGAGCGCCTCCATCTGCTGTTGGATGTTCTGAATCTCCTGGATAACGGCTTTTTCCTGTTCCCAACGCGCCCGCAAAGCGCGGCTTTGCTCCTTGAGATTTTCCAGTTCCTGCCCTAGTTTGCTCAGGCGCTCCTTGCTGGCCTTGTCCTTCTCCTGCTTAAGCGCCTCACGCTCGATTTCCAACTGCATCACCTGCCGGTCAATTTGATCCAGATCGGCGGGCTTGGAGTCGATTTCCAGGCGCAACCGCGCCGCCGCCTCGTCCACCAGATCGATGGCTTTGTCGGGCAGTTGGCGGTCGGCGATGTAGCGGTGGCTCAACGTCGCTGCGGCGATGAGCGCCGCGTCCTGGATGCGGACGCCATGGTGTGTGTCGTAACGCTCCTTCAGGCCGCGCAGGATGCTGATGGTGTCCGTCACGTCCGGCTCATCCACGTAGACCGGCTGGAAGCGCCGTTCGAGCGCCGCGTCTTTCTCGATGTACTTGCGGTATTCGTCCAGCGTCGTTGCGCCGATGGTGTGCAGTTCGCCGCGCGCCAGCATCGGTTTGAGCAGGTTCCCGGCGTCCATTGCGCCTTCAGCCTTGCCCGCGCCGACGACGGTGTGCATCTCGTCGATAAACATAATCAGCTTGCCTTCGGAACGGGCGATTTCGTTGAGGACGGCCTTCAGCCGCTCCTCGAACTCGCCGCGATATTTAGCCCCGGCGATCAACGCGCCCATGTCGAGCTGGAAGATCTCCTTCTCCTTCAGCCCTTCGGGGACGTCGCCGCGCACGATACGTTGCGCCAGCCCTTCGACGATGGCGGTCTTCCCCACCCCGGCGTCGCCGACGAGGACGGGGTTGTTCTTGGTGCGCCGCGAGAGAATCTGCATCACGCGGCGGATCTCCTCGTCGCGCCCGATGACGGGGTCGAGTTTGCCCTGGTGGGCAAGCTGCGTAAGATTCCGCCCGTACTTTTCGAGGACGTTGTACGTCCCCTCTGGGTTTTGCGACGTCACCCGCTGCCCGCCACGGATCGAGGTGAGCGCGCGCAGCACGGCCTCGCGGTTGATCCCTTGCGCGGCGAGGAAACGCGCCACATCGCCCGCGCTCGAATCGGCCATCGCCAGCAGGATATGTTCGGTGCTCACGTAGTCGTCACGCAGACCGCCGGCCTCGCGTTCCGCCGCCTGCAAGATGCGCGACAACGCGGGCGACAGTCCAACCTGAGCCGCACCGCCGTGCGCCCGCGGTTTCCGCTGGATCACGCCTTCCAGGTCGGCGCGCAGCCGTTGTGGGTCAGCCCCCACACGCAAAACGATCTGCGGCGCGACGCCGTCGCTCTGCTCCAGGAGGGCTAACAGCAGGTGTTCAGGATCGATTTGCGGGTTGCCGCGCTCGTTCGCCAGGCCCTGCGCCCGGAGCAAAGCTTCCTGTGCTTTTTCGGTATAACGATTTGGGTCCATAGTTCTACCTCACTTGTACTTTGTTACGTGTTGCTGGTTGCTCGTTACAGAGCATCCACCCTAAGGATACAAGCAAAATGTTAGAAAAAGATTAACCCAACGTAAGATTTACATTAAGAATCCATCCGAAAATTCGCCGGGCGCAGTATTTTGCGCCTAAAGGCGCGGGTGAAAGGGTGTTTTTGCGCGTGCGGGCTACGCCCGCACGCGCAAAAACACCCTGAAGAAAAAGGGGCTTATGAAAATCAAGAAAATAATCCGGTAATCGCGTGCGCCGGGAAAGACCGGCTGAAGCCGGCGCGTACACGTACACACCGACTTCAGTCGGTAAAACCACATTAGACACATTACCGAACTAATTCTTGAAACTTCATTAGCCGCCTGTCCAGGCGTATCGGCGTCGTCGCGACAATGTACGGATGACGCTAACGGGTTCTGAATTGACCCAAATGCGGGAAAGGGTATAATCTCTTCCATTCGTGTTTATCCAGCCACAGGAGGAATTATTATGCCCGGCAAATTGATCATTCAGGCA
>DYKY01000114.1 GCA_020722365.1 Thermoflexus sp. | reverse complement strand
TGTTAATGTGCTAAGTAAAATCAAATATGCATATTTATATCAACGAAATGAGAGCTGGTAAGCAGCTATGTCGAATTCGGTCGTCTGCACATCGTAGGTGATGTTTTCGCCTTCGACGTAACCCAATTCGGTCATGCCAGCTTTGAAACCATCGGGGATGTCGGCCTTAGACTCATAAGCCAGGCGACGTCACGAGACGTCCGACTAAACCGACCAATGTATCAAGGGCCACCGGTTTCTCCAAAAGAAAATCGGCGCCGGCCTCTTTGACGATGTCACCATACCACGGCTCGCCCGTAATCAGAACGACGTGTGTGCCATCTGCAGCTAACTTGGCCCGTTTTTCGCGGACCATATCGGTGCTATTCTTCGTACCCATGTGGATATCGCATAGGAGCACAGCAAACTGGTTTTTATCGACCAGCTGGTGTGCTTCAGCAAGGGCGCCGATCTGTGTCACACGGTAACCGGCGCGCGCGAGTGCGTTGCTGTAAAGGCGACGCAGGTCATTGTTGTCCTCAATGACAAGGACGTGCGGCGCATCTGTGGTTTCAGCCAGGATGCCACTGATGATCTCGCGGATTTGCTTGACGGTGAAGGGTTTATCCACAAAGGCGTCGAGATGCAGATTAGCTACCTGGTTGCGTAGCGCGTCGCTGCCGTAAGCCGTCATCATAATGATGGGGGTGTCCGGAGATTGTACTCGCACCGTGCGCGCCAGATCGATGCCGCTCATACCCGGCATGCTGTAATCGGTGAGGAGCAGAATATACCGGTGGGTCTCCATGGAAGCCAACGCCTCTGATCCGCTTTCGCAGGTATCCACCTCATATGCAGGGTTGAGCCTTTCAATGCTGGCTGCCAGGGTCAGCAGGATCGCAGGATCGTCATCTACAATCAAGATACGTTGGGTTGACATTTCGGGTCATTGTCCTTTCCTATTACACCTGGTTGTTCTATCTATCTTCAACTCAGCCAGCCTTAACCGTCGCGTCGCTTGTCCATTGAGCGATAAAATGGAGAACCAGCGCCTCCCAGCAGCTTTCAACAAGGTTAGCTGAGGATACAATATCACAAATTGGTTGGTATAGCGTTAGGATTACGTAGTAATCCTGTTGCAGATGTGTTAGCAAAGCGGGGACATTTAAACATTGCTGACCGTGTAGCCTACCCCACGTACAGTCCGGATGGCGTCAGTGCGCCCGGTGGCATCTTTAGCCTTTTGGCGAATGCGATAAATGTGATAGCGGACAATGTCGCGGGCTTCCCATACCTCGGCGGCGTAGCCTTGGGCCTCACGGAGCAACTCTTGGGGCGAAATCACCCGCGGGGCCTCGCTGATCAGATAGGCAAGCACATCAAACTCGGTGGGGCTGAGTTCCAGAAGCTTGGCTTCCATCGTGATGACGTGGCGCGTCAGGTCGACAATCAAGCTCCCATATTGGAGGAAGCGTTTCTGTTCGGCCGGCTGCTGATCAAGGGGAGCAGCAGCCGGCATCACGGCACGGGGGGCTGGGGGAGTCGACAACACGCCGACTTCCTGGATTGTAGCGCGCACGCCGTCCAACGTCGTGCTCAAGTGCTGCTCCAACTGCCGCAACAATTCGCGCTGTTTCTGTTTCTGGCGCCGGTTAAGCAACCCCACCCGAATACTTTCGCGCAGTTCGATGGTTTTGCACGGTTTGAAAAGGTAATCGTGCGCACCCTGACGCAACGCCTCGACCGCAGATTCGAGCGAACCATGCCCGGTGAGCATGATGACGACCGTATCGGGCGCTCGCGTATGCAACACTTTCAGCACATCAGTTCCGCTGATGCCCCTCATCTTGAGATCGATCAGTGCCAGATCGAATTCCTCTCGTTCAATATGCTTCAGCGCCACCTCACCGCTGTCGGCAACCACAACCGCGTAACCGTCACGTTCCAGCAGTTCCCGCAGAAAGAAACGAATGCTTTCTTCGTCATCCACGATCAGAATTTTGGCATTTGTTTCGGTTCCCATAAGTCCCCTTATGCTTTTCTACGAATCCTGGTGAAGGTTTATCCTTGCACCCTTCGCCAGGATTGCTCAATCGTGACCTGCTTTCTATATTACTCATTTTACACGATTAGAAAAGCCGTGTGCGTTACAACTGGATGACGGTGTGCAAAACAACGCTATTCTAATTGTACCAGGTCAAAATCACGTTACAGGAAGAACAATCGTAAAGGTTGTTCCCTGGCCCACTTCACTTTGCACGAGAATCTGGCCATTGTGTTCCTGGATGATGCCGTAGCTGATCGAGAGCCCCAATCCCGATCCGTGCGCTTTCGTGGTGAAAAATGGCTCGAACAAACGCGCCTGAATTTCCGGCGACATCCCGATGCCGGTATCGGTAAATTCGATGCGGATGCTTTCATGATCGAGGACGGTGCGGATGGTAAGATTGCCGCCATTGGGCATGGCGTCGATGGCGTTGAGCACCAGGTTCAAGAAGACCTGCTTCAAATAATCAGGATTGGCGACAATCTGTGGTATGGCTGGATCCCAGATGCGTTCAACGTTGACGTAACTGTGCTGTAACTCCTTACCGCTCAATTCCAACACACTCTCCAGCGTTTGGTGAATGTCAGTCGGCGCACGTTCTTGCCCCGAAGGACGGTAGAATTCGCGCACCCGGCGCACAATGTTGGCGATGCGTTCGATTTCGTCTTCAGCAATGTCCAGATAACGCTCTATTTTTTCCGGGCGTATGGGGCTTTCCAATTCCTCTTTTGCCAGCGTCAGACAGCCCTGGATGGATTGCAAAGGATTGTTGATTTCGTGAGAAATTGACGCGGTCAAACGTCCTAGCGCCCCCATTTTCTCACTGTGGACTAGCTTGACCTGCGTGGCCTGCAGCACTTGAATTTGGTCGATGAGTTCCTGATACAAACGCGCATTGTCGATGGCGATCGCAGCGGAACTGGCTAACGCTTCCAACAGCTCGCGGTCGTGGGTATCGAAAGTGCCGCCGACTTTGTTGATGACCTCAACCACGCCGATGGCGCGGTCCTTGGCAATGAGCGGTACGGCCAATAACGAGCGGGTGATAACCTCAGTGAGGGCATCGATTTCGCTGTAGAAACGGGGATCCTCTTGAGCGTTTTCCACGATAACAGAAGTTTTGTTCCGCATCACCCATCCGACAACACCGGCGTCAAGTGAAACGTGCTGCCCAAACAGGATGCCGGAGGCGCAACTGTCTGCGACTACAGCAAAGACTAAATCATCACTTGCGCTGTCGTAGAGCAGCACCGAGGCATCTTCGGCTTCGAGTAAAGTGTTGATCTGCACCAACGTCTGTTGTAACACAGTATTGAGATCCAGATTGGCCGACAAGACGTGGGTGGCGTTGATAAGCGCGCTTAATTCGCGCGTATTGCGCTGGGTCTGGGCATAAAGGCGCGCGTTCTGGAGAGCCACAGCAGTCTGGTTTGCCAGGGCCTGGAGCAGGAATTGATCGATGACAGTGAAATGGTTTCGCGTGCCGCTCTCGACGTTCAAGACACCGATAACAGTGGCTTGAATCTTCATCGGTACACACAACTCAGAGTAGGTAGGAGGCGCAGCTTCGTCGTGGGGCAAGTAACGGGAATCGCACGTCACATCGGGAACATTGAGGGCGACTCCATCCCGCGCAACAGCAGCGGAGATGCTGCGCGGACCATCCAACGCGAGAAGAAGTTCCACAGTCTGGAAGACACCCTGTTCAAGAAAATAATGGTAGCGCAGCGCGTTGGCAGCAGTGTCGACCAGACTGAAGCTGGCGAAATCAAACTCGATTGCCTGCGCGGCGGCTTCCAGAGCGTGACGGATGATCGTCGTCTCATCGTACACCAGGGTCAGATTCCACCCCATTTGACAGATCGCCTCAATGTTTTTCCCCTGGCGTTTCCGCTGCAGGATGTCAAACAACACATCGTCGCGGAGAGGGAACATCTCGCTCGTGTTGGATGTGATGTTCGGCGCATTGCCAGCCGCATCGGTGAAAAGCTCTGCTTTCATGTCTGTGTCATCCCACCTTCCCTAAAATACTGTTCACTGGTCAGGCCGCAGTATACTCGCGCCATGCGATAAGTCTCTATACACAGATTGTACCAGAATCTGCCCTAAAATACAGCATGGATGCGTTGGAGCGATGCGCGCGAGTTTTTGACTTTTTCATAAATTTGACTATAATACTCTGACCTATGTCACGGCGAGTCTGTCATATTGAGAAAGCGCTGAGCGAGAAGTCTTAGTCGCTTGTTTTTTGTTGCCTGAGACCAGGATTAGGGGGAATAGAGAATGAATCGTGACGAACACATAACGGAAGCACGCACCTTTAAAGTCCTACGGATCAGTCTAGCTTCACCGGACGACATTCTGTCATGGTCCTACGGTGAGGTGACCAAGCCGGAAACGATCAACTATCGCCGGTTACGCCCAGAAAAGGATGGCCTTTTCTGTGAAGCCATCTTTGGCCCCACACGTGATTATCAGTGTTATTGCGGTAAATACAAGGGCATTCGTTATCGGGGCATCATCTGCGATAAGTGTGGCGTCGAAGTCACGCGCAACTCGGTACGCCGCGAGCGTCTGGGCCACATCACACTGGCTGCGCCGGTCGCCCACATCTGGTACACGCGCCGCATCCCCAGCCACATGAGCATCCTGCTCGATATCAGCAAACGCAACCTCGACCGTGTGCTCTACTTTGCACAGTATGTCGTCACCTACGTAGATGAAGAAGCGCGCCAACGCGCGTTAAAACGCATCGATGAAGAAGAACGCATGCGGATGTCAACGATGGATGACGCCGCCACCTCCCGCATCGGCGAACTTGAGGACCGTCTGGTGCTGGAGAAGAAGCAACTTGCAGCAAGCCAGGAAGAGATTCGGGCCAAGTTCGAGGAAGAACTCAACACCCGCACCGAGCAAATCCTCGGCGAAGCCAAGCGACTGCGCGACCGTCTCGATGGCATGATGGGCCGCCAAGCGAATGAATCGATCATCTTCGCCGCCACCGACACCGTGATCGTGGACGCCGACGAACTGGTGAGCCGCGAGCACTACGCAATGCTCAACGCCGTGGCGCAGGACGCGCTTGATGCGCTGGAGCAAGAAATCCACCAGCGCGAGACCGAGGCCCTCAGGCCTGCGGCTGCAGAACCAACCGCCAGACCGCTAGACTTGCAGGGCGACATCCAGCACGTTCGCGACGAACTGCAAGAGAAAACGAGCATCATCCGCAATCACTACGACGAGTTGCGCGAAGAACTGCTCAGCCTGGCCGAGCGCCAGTTCTTCAACGAACAGCGCTACCGCGAGCTGCGCCAGCGCTGGGGACAGGTGTTCCGCGCCGGTATGGGCGCCGAGGCGATCTACGAACTACTCCAGGGATTGGACCTGGATACACTAGCCGAAGAATTGTGGCACGAAGTGCGCTTTGGACGCTCCGCGCAGCGGCGCAAGAAGGCCACCCGCCAGTTGCGGGTCGTTGAAGCGCTGCGCAAGAGCAAAAACAAAGCGGAATGGATGATCCTGACCGTGCTGCCTGTGCTCCCGCCGGAATTGCGCCCCATGGTACAGTTGGACGGTGGGCGCTTTGCCACGTCGGACCTCAACGATCTTTATCGCCGGGTGATCAACCGCAACAACCGCCTCAAGCGCCTCCTGGAACTGGGCGCGCCTGAGGTCATCATCAACAATGAGAAGCGTATGTTGCAGGAAGCCGTCGATAGCCTGATCGACAACAGCCAGCGGGGCAAGGCCATGAGCCGGCGTGGGCGACGACAACTCAAATCCCTGAGCGACATGCTCAAGGGGAAGAAAGGTCGCTTCCGCCGTAACCTGCTCGGTAAGCGCGTTGACTATTCCGGGCGTTCCGTCATCGTCGTTGGCCCGCACTTGCAGATCCACCAATGCGGCCTCCCCAAGACGATGGCGCTGGAACTCTACCGGCCCTTCATCATCCAGCGACTCGTCGAATACAACTATGCCACGAACGTCAAAGCAGCCAAACGCCTGATTGAGCGCCAGCGGCCCGAAGTCTGGGAAGTCCTCGAAGAGGTCATCCAGGATCGTCCCGTGATGCTCAACCGCGCGCCGACGCTGCACCGTCTCGGCATCCAGGCCTTCGAGCCGCTCCTGGTCGAAGGCAAGGCTATCCAACTGCACCCGCTGGTCTGCTCCGCCTTCAACGCTGACTTCGACGGCGACCAGATGGCCGTGCACGTCCCGCTCTCGCGCAAGGCGGTCGAGGAAGCCCGCAAGCTGATGCTGGCGTCGCGCAACCTCCTCAAACCCGCCGATGGACAGCCGATCATTGGACCGTCCAAGGATATGTGTATGGGTATTTACTACATGACCATGGACATGACAGCCCAGAATGGCGAACCTAAAGCCTTTACCAACCTGGACGAAGTAGAAATGGCTTATGCACTGGGAACCATCGGTATCCACGCGCGGATCAAAGTCTCCCAGGTCTACGAGGATCGCCCCGAACCTGCACAGCCCATCGAGACGACGGTGGGACGCGCGCTCTTCAACCGCATCGTGCCCGATCAATTGCGTTACATCAACAAGCCGCTCGACAAGGCCGATTTACAGGACCTCATCGCATTGTGCTACCGTCGCATTGGCGCTCAGGCCGCCGTCGATTTCGCCGACGCCATCAAGACAATGGGCTTCCGCTATGCCACCGTCTCCGGCGTGACCATATCGGTGTACGACCTGACGATCCCCGACGAAAAACAGGAGATCCTGAGCGAGGCTACCCGTGAGGTAGGCGAAATCGAGCGCCAGTACCGCCGCGGTCTGCTGACCGAAGAAGAGCAGTACAACCGCACCATCGAAATCTGGTCGCAGGCGCGCGATTCGGTCTCCAAGGCCGTCTCCGCTCACCTGGACCCCGACGGCCCTATCGCGGTGATGGCGCGCTCCGGCGCGTCCAAGGGTGGTTTTGGGCCAATCGCACAGCTTTCCGGTATGCGTGGCCTGATGGCCGATCCGTCGGGACGCATCATCCCGCTGCCCATCCGCTCCAATCTGCGCGAAGGTCTGACCGCGCTGGAATACTTCATCTCCACGCACGGTTCGCGCAAGGGTTTAGCCGACACCGCGTTGCGCACGGCAGACGCCGGGTATCTGACCCGCCGTCTGGTGGACACAGCACAGGACATCATCATCAACGCTGTCGACTGCGGGACGCGCACCGGCATCTGGATTCGCCGCAAGGACAACATCGGCGGGCAACCGATCACCGTGCGCCTGCTTGGACGCACGGCTGCTGCGCCGGTCCTGCACCCGCGCACCGGGGAAGTGATCGTCGACAGGGGCGAAGAAATCGATGAAGACCGGGCGGAACTCATCGACCGACTGGAAATCGAAGAAGTTTACGTGCGCTCGCCGATGACGTGCGAACTGGAACACGGCATCTGCGCAATGTGCTACGGGCGTGACCTGGGCCGTGGCGGCCTGGCGAAGATCGGCACCGCCGTGGGCATTATCGCGGCGCAGTCCATCGGTGAACCCGGTACGCAGCTCACCCTGCGCACGTTCCACACCGGTGGTACGGCGTCGTCCAGCGGTGACATCACCAGTGGTCTTCCGCGTGTCGAGGAACTGCTCGAAGCGCGTAAAGCGCCGCGCGGTGAGGCCGAAATCGCCGACCTGGACGGCGTCGCCCATATCATCCGTGAGGGAGATGTGGTCACGGTTTCCATCGTCGACAGCCAGATCAAGCGGGCCAGCTATGATATCCCCGAGGGGTGGGAAATCCTGGTTGAGGATGGCGACACCGTCAAGCAGAATGATTTGCTGGCGCGCAGCAATGCGGAGGATGCCAAAGAACTGCGGGCCAAAGCGAACGGTCGCATCGCCCGCGACGAGCGCGATATCCTCCTGATCTACGAGATCCGGGATGAGCACGAGTACGCGGTGCCGCCGTCGGCGCGATTGCTCGTTGCCGAGGGGCAGAAGGTCACCGCCGGAACGCAGTTGTATGAAGGCGTGCCCAACCCGCACCGCATCCTGCAAGTCCAGGGCCGCGACGCAGTCCAGGTGCACTTGCTCAGCGAGGTGCAGCAGGTGTATCGCTCGCAAGGCGTGAACATCAGCGACAAGCACTTCGAGATCATCATCCGCAAGATGCTCAGCCGGGTGCTGGTCACCGAGTCTGGGGATACCGAGTACTTGCCCGGCGATCTGGTGGATCGGGTACAGTTCGAGCGTATGAACCGCCAGTTGGCGGAGGAAGGCAAGGCGCCCGCGCGCGCGCGTCAGGTCCTCCTGGGCCTCACCAAAGCCGCGTTGGCGACCGATTCGTTCCTCTCGGCGGCATCGTTCCAGCACACCATCAAAGTGCTTTCCAATGCTGCCGTCCGCTCCGACGAGGATATGCTCTATGGCCTGAAGGAAAACGTCATCATCGGCAAGCTGATCCCCGCCGGCACGGGCTACCGCGGCGACATTGAGGGGTCGGATGGTCCCATCGACGAGTACGAAGGGGTTGCGGTGGAGAAGGAACTGCCGAAAGGCACTCTGCTCAGCGATGAAGACGTGGAGCCGGAGTCCTTCCTGCTTTCGGACTTGCAGCAGCCTTTCCGCATCTAGGCTAGGCACGTTAGTCGAAAAAGGGCGACTTCCTCAGTCGCCCTTTTTTTCTGCAACTCGTTTCACGCTAATGCGTATTAAGAGGCAGGAATCGCAAATATGGAAGAATGGTTGTTGTCAGCCCAACATGGGGACGAAGCGGCGGTTAACCGTCTGGTGACGACGTATCAACAGCCGGTCTTTAACCTTTGTTATCGAATGTTAGGCGAGTACACGGAAGCCGAAGATGCCGCGCAAGAGGCACTGATCAAAGCTGTGTTGAATTTGCACGCCTATGACGCAGAGCGCCCCTTCAAACCGTGGGTGCTGCGCATCGCCTCGAACGAGTGCATCGACCGCATCCGGCGGCGCAAACCCGTCGTCTCCCTGGATGGGATGGGCGAGGACGGCGCCTGGGAATGGCAGGCCGGGCATAGCCCCAACCCGGAATCGGAGATGCTCCATCATGAACGGCAGGTCGAGATTCAGGAGATGTTGGAGAGTTTGCCGCCGCTGGATCGTACTGTCATCACCTTGTTTTATTGGGAAGGATTATCATATACAGAAATCGGTGAAGTGACAGGGCTTAGCATTTCGGCGATTAAATCCCGGCTTTTCCGCGCCCGCCGGGTCATGGCACAGCTTATTGTTAGCTCAAATACGCTTGGCTCAAATACGCTTGGTTCAAATACGATGGAGGAGGAAAGATATGTTGCGTGATCCGATCACTGACGTGCATAGCGATGCGTGGTGGATGCGCGTGTGTGAAGGTGCGCTTTCCCCGCAAGAGGAAGCAGACTGGCAGGCGCATCTCGCGCAATGTGAAGCTTGCCGGCGGGAATGGACGGCGCTGGCGCAAGTCGATATGCTCCTGCGTACGGCAACGCCTCCCCCCATGCTCGCGCCAGATTTTACCGCGCACACCGTCGAGCGCATCACGCACAAGCAGAAATTGCGCCAGATGTTGCAGTTTGTCGTTGGAGCGTTGATCCTGGGCCTGGTGGCCTGGATCGGATGGGCGTACTTTGGCGCGGTGCTGTCCAATGCGGTACGTGCGCTTGTCGTCATGATCTCAGGCCGCCAGGTCTTGTTCGCGGCGCTGATGCGCACCCTGGTAGGGCTGGCGGTGATGATAAAATCACTCCTGCCCCTGTTACTTGGCATAGCCGGAGCTGCCCTATTGTTTCTCACGCCCAACAGCATTCTTGCCAGCGTTATGGTCGTGTGGTACGCGCGTCGCAAACGGGCTGCCGCTACGGCGGCGTAGGCGAGACGCTCTCCACCGCGCGCGGACACGCGTTATAGCTTGGTGTATCCATCCCGGCGGCTTCGGGCTACGGGATGTTGATATAGGAAAAAGAACAAAGAAAAAAAGGAGATAGATAAAGATGAAACGCTTGATGTTTACCTTGATTTTAGGAATGTGTCTTGCCGCTGTCGCTTTTGTGCCGGCGCCGGTTCTGGCTGCGCCTGGCTCACAGGGCGATGGCAACGTGGTCTTCGGTCCCTACACCCTATCCGCCGGGAATACAGCCACCGGCGACCTGGTCGTGTTTGGCGGACCGGCAACGCTCAAAACTGACTCCAACTTCAACGGGGATCTGGTCGTTTTCGGGACGTTGGATATCGATGAATCGGCCAATCTCAACGGCGCTCTCGTTGTTTTGGGGGATGCCGATGTTGCCGGCAACGTCGATGGGGACGTGTTTGTCATCGGCGCGTTGGTGCTGCGCGAGACAGCTTACGTCAGCGGCGATGTGTCCGCGACGGGCGCGATTGAGCAAGAGGATGGCGCCGTGGTCGAGGGCGAAATCACTCCGATGACCGAGCGGGAGTTCGACTTTGATCGCGATTTCCCCGTCGAAGTTCCTGAGCCTTTTACTGGCCCAAGCCCAAGCGTCACAGTCCGCTCCCGCCCTTTGTGGGTTCAGGGGTTATGGGCAACCATCAAAGCGATCGGTAGTGTCGTGATGTTGAGCTTGCTGGCGCTGGTCATCGTGAGCATCTGGCCACAACAGACCGAGCGGGTGGGACGCGCCATTGAGGAAGCCACGTTGACGTCATTCGGCATGGGACTACTCGTCTACCTCGTTGCGTTCATCGCGCTGACGATCCTGGCAATCACAATCTGCCTTAGCCCATTTGCCATACTCGGTTGGCTGGTCGTCGGTGTGGGACTGTTGCTGGGATGGATAGCCCTGGGATCGATTCTGGGCAAGCGCATACTCACAAGTATCTTCAACCAGCCACAGCCACAACAGGTTATGTCAGCGGTACTCGGTACGGCAGTGCTGACGCTGCTGCTGGCTATGACGCGCGTCTTCTGGCCCATCCACGGCATCTTGATGTTCGTGTTGGTCCCGATTGCGACCGGCGCTGTCTTACTGACGCGTTTCGGAACGATGCCTTACGCGACTCAGGGCGGTGTATCCGCCCCGCCGCGCGCGCCGAGAGCACCGCGTCCGCAAGGTCCCATTGTGCCAGGGCAACTGCCTCCTTCGAGGCCATCGGCACCTGCTCATGCTGTCGATGATCATGATGTCGTCGTTCCGGCTGCTCCGGCAGGCGTGAGTCCGTTCGCTGAGGCGGAGCGCCCCGGCGAAGAAGCTTAGGCCAGATTCAGACACCATCATTGCCAGTTCACAAGCGACCGAGAGACGATCTCGGTCGCTTTATTTTTGAGCCGGTTGCCTATGTTATAGGCGGGACTATAATGGAGCTACCGGGTTGCCCCACCTTCATCAGGGGGAAACGCACTGAGCAGCGAGGTATTCTATGGATGAACGCTACGAACGTCAGGGAGTGATGCCGGAAATCGGGACGGTAGGCCAGGAGCGACTGCGCCAATCACGCGTGCTCGTCGTTGGCGCCGGGGGTCTGGGATCGCCCATCCTGCTTTATCTGGCCGCGGCAGGCGTTGGAACTTTGGGCGTCGCCGATAACGATCAGGTTTCGCCATCCAACCTCAATCGCCAGATTCTCTACGTCACCCACGATATTGGGCGCAGCAAGGCGCTCACGGCCGTCCAGCGGGTACGCGCGCTGAATCCAGAAGTCAAAGGCATCCCCTATGAAGTGCGTGTCTTGCGCGAAAACGGTCTGGAGCTGGTGCAGCACTACGACCTTGTTGTGGAGGCCAGCGATAACCTGGAGACCAAGGCGCTGATGAACGAACTATGTGTGCGCACTGGCGTTCCCCTGGTGTGGGGCGCGGTGTCACGTTTTGAGGGGCAGATGGGAGTATATATGCCCGGACACGCATGTCGCAGTTGTATCTTCCCCCAGACACCGCAACCGGGAACGTACCCCACCCCCGCCGAATTGGGCGTGCTGGGCGCATCTGCGGGCGTCATCGGCGCACTGCAGGCTGTCGAAGCCATCAAAATCCTGCTGGGTCTCGACAAACCTCTGGTCGACAAAATCCTGCTTTGGGAAGGCTTGTGGAACTCATTTGACGTGGTGGAAGTGGAACGCAATCCGCAGTGTCCGGTGTGTGGGAGTGTCGAATCAGTTAATTTCCTCTGATGTTGCGCAATTGATCTAGGTTAACCCGAATGAAATTGTCTCCAACAGGATCACGAACCTTCGCCTCCTATCTGGAGGCGGGAGCGCGCGTCCTCGCCAGCGTCGTTTTCGCCGTGGCGCCGGTTATCTTCGGCATCCACGCGCTTCTGGCCCTCCTCTACCCCTTTCCCCTGGACTACGGAGAAGCGCCCTTGGTGGATCAAGCCATGCGCGTGGTCGAAGGAGACGCGATCTACCGCGCCAACCTCGACACGCCGCCCTACACCATCACCAACTACCCGCCGCTCTACGTGCTGGCGATGTCGCCCTTCGTGGCGATCTTCGGCCCCAACTTCTGGGCGGGACGTCTGATCTCGGTCTTGAGCGCGCTGGCGACGGCCTGGTTCCTGGGAGGGATCGTAGCCGCGCAAAGCCACAGTGCGCAAGCCCGCGACATGCAATTCGCGGCGCGGCTCACAGCCTTGCTGTTCCTGGCATTCTCTTACGTGGTCAGTTGGGCCAAGCTGGCCCGCATCGATCTGCTGGCGCTGGCCCTGAGCGCCGCCGCGCTCTACGTGATCGCGCGTTGGCCTCAGAATAACCGCGCCCTGGTGGGAACGGCAGTCCTGCTCACCGCCGCCATTTACACCCGGCAGTCCTATGGGTTGGCGGCGCCATTCGCGGCCTTCGTCTGGGTAGGCGTGCGACGGGGATGGCGCGCCGCCTTCGCCCTGGCAGGGATGGTCGGGGCTGCCGGACTCGGCCTTTTCGTGATTCTCAACCTGTCAACCGGCGGGGGCTTCTTCTTCAATATCATCACGGCTAACGTCAACCCATTCAACGTTGACACAGTCGTGCGTTACGCACGCGAGCTGTTTAGGGTGGCGCCTATCTTCCTGCTCTTCTGCGGCGTGCTGGTCTTCGTCATTCCGGCTCGCGCGCGGCGCAAACTTGGCAGCGCTGCTGGATGGCCGATGGTGATCCCATATCTGGCAGGTGCGCTGCTCTCGGCGGGCACGATCGGCAAAATCGGCTCGAACGTCAACTACCTGCTGGAACTCTGCGCGGCGTTGGCGTTAATCGCCGGGACGGTGTTGGCGTGGAGCGGCAAAGTCTGGCGTGACGACGCCGAATCACCCGGCCCGGCGTGGATTCCGCCGCTCGCCCGCAGTGTCATCCTGATCCTGCTGGCGGGGCAGGCGGG
>DYKY01000113.1 GCA_020722365.1 Thermoflexus sp. | reverse complement strand
TATTTATGCCCGGTTTCATCGACGAGAGGAAGCGGTACGGACAAATCAAGGTTGCTTTAACAAATCCCGTAGGGTCGAGACCAACAATCGGTGCTCAACCGTGTGGATGCGCGTCTCCAGGCTCTCCAGTGTGTCGTCCGGCAGGATGGGAACCACTTCCTGCGCGACGACCGGCCCGGCATCCACGGCCTCATCGGGGACGAGATGCACCATCACGCCGGTATGCTCGATCTCGCCGCGCCGGTAGGCAGCAAAAGCCTCCGCGATCCCGTGCGCGCCCGGAAACGTTCCAGGCAAGGCAGGATGCAGGTTGACGATGCGGTTGGGGAACGCGCTGATGAACGCGTCCGTGAAAATGTGCATCCACCCGGCCTGCACCACCCACTCCACGTCGAAGCTCTGCACGATGCGCGCCAGGTCCGCGTCGTAATCCGCGCGAGGACGGCCCGCGTTGGTATAGGGCAGCTTGGGAAAGTAGACCACGGGCACGCCATGCTTGAACGCCCGCTGCATCCCGTAGGCGTCCTTGCAGTTCGAGACGACCAGCGCGACGCGCGCGCCGGGCAAGTCGCCGCCATCCACCGCATCCAGGATCGCCTGTAAGTTAGAGCCGTTGCCGGAAATCAAGACGGCGAGATTAATCATAAGTTCCCGTGTCCTTCATCTCCCAAAAATTGCTACGTTGCCGGTGACGGCGACATCGAAATCGGTGTCGACAAGCACCACCGCACCTACATCTGCGGTTAAACGCGGACGGCCTAACAAACTGACTGCAACGCCGCCAATTATAATCCCCTGTTCGTCAAGCCGTTCAATTAGGTGTTGCACAGATTCTAAAGCAGGTGCAAGTAACAATAAATCAGGTTTCATAACAATATCTCCTACAAACGCTGCCAACGTTGGCGTATAGCAACGATTTCACTTATGTCATCCTGAGGTAACGTCAATTGCAAGGCCATCGCCATTTGCAGAATCGCGTTGAATTGATGCCAGCGTTGTGCAATAGATGTTTGTTGTAACTCACGGGTTTCAATCTCGCCAACTGCCTGCCAACGTTCACGAAAGGCTTGCAAATCTTGTTTTTTCAATGTCATGGCGATAACACCTCGACGTCATACGGCAACGCCGGCACGATTTCCAGGCTACCGCGATATTCCTGGACGAGGCCCACCACCCGCACGCGCGTCCCAGGCGTCCCCAGGGCGGGATTCGCGTTTGGAATGCGGTCAAGGATCGTGCGCCAGATAAAGACCGGCGCGGCGCCGGTTTCATCGAAGACGGAGAGGATAACGGCGCTGCTCGTCCCGGAGACGTTGCCGATTTCGCCCGTCACTTGGACGACCTGCCCCAGATAGTCGCCGATTGCATTAAACGCGACCTGCGGCGCGAACGCCCCACCCGCATGCTGCACCTTCACCTGGCTGCCAAAGCGCGGCACAACTTGCAACTCGCCCTGATATTCGCCCACCTTGCCGGTCGCGCGCACCTCCGCACCGACGTTGATCTGCGGCGCAGCGTAGCAGTCATCGTAGACGTTGTGCCACATCAGCAAAACCACCTGCCCGGAGCCGTCATCCAGCGTGAACTTGAATCCCTGCGAGAGGCTCGCCGTCGCCACGACTTTACCGATGACGGTCACTTCTTCGTCCATCAAACCGGGCAACGCGGAAATGGGCGTTTGGATAAATTCCGGCGTCGGCGACGGCGTCTCGGTAGGTATGACGGTTGCGGTGGCGGTCGGCGCGTCCGTTGGCGTAGAGGTCGGCGGGACGGTTGGTGAGGGCGTGGGCGTGTCCGTGGGCGGGAGCGTCGCGGTGGGCGGCTCTGGAGTGGATGTCGCCGTTGATGTTGGAGCAGAGGTAGCAGTGGATGCAGCAACAGTCGAAGGGGGTGAGGTAAGTACGGTCTCGCCTTGCAGTGTCGCCGGCACAGGCGTAGCAGTCGAACAACTGACCAACGTGGGTCCTACCAGCAATCCAATAAAGCAGCGGAAAAACAAGCATGTGGGCTTTGTATGCATAGTCATTTACCTTTTGATCTCAAAGAATGGCGATTAATGAACCACAGAGAACCCCCTCAATCCAATTATAATCGCACTCGCGCCCCTTGACCATCCCACGCCGTTGTCTCCCCGATCACCAGCGCCTCCGGGACCGCCGCCAGCGCCGCGTCCACATCCTCCGGCGCGACGATAACGACCATGCCGATGCCCATGTTGAACACACGGTACATCTCGTCGTCGCTGACCTGTCCACGCTGCTGAATGAGACGGAAAATCGTCGGGACGGTCCACGCGGCGCGATCCAGCGTCACGCCGACGCCGTCCGGCAAGACGCGCGGCAGGTTGTCGGGGAAGCCGCCGCCGGTGATGTGCGCCATCGCTTTGATGCGCACACCCGCACTCACCAACGCATCGAACTCCGCCAGGTACGCCCGGTGCGGCGCGAGCAGCGCCTCGCCCACGGAACGGCCCAACTCTGGCAAGACGGTCTCCCATCCCAGATCGCCCAGGACGCGCCGCGCCAGCGAATAGCCGTTGGTGTGCAGCCCCGATGACGGCAGACCCAGGCACACGTCGCCGGGCCGCACATCGCGCCCATCGATCAGCTCTTCGCGCGGCGCCCATCCCACGAGCGTGCCCACCAAATCGAACGATCCCGGCTTGTAGACGCCCGGCATCTCCGCCGTCTCCCCGCCGATGAGGACACAGCCGACCGCGCGACACGCTTCCGCGCAGCCACTCACCACGGACACGATCACGTCCGGCTCCAGCTTGCCGGAGGCGATGTAGTCCAGGAAGAACAAAGGCCGCGCGCCCTGCACGAGCACGTCGTTGACGCAGTGATTGACGATGTCGTGGCCGACGGTGTCGTAGCGCCCCATCGCTGCGGCGATCATCGTCTTTGTGCCGACGCCGTCCGTCGAAGCGACGAGCACGGCATCGTGCAGGCACACCTCATCCAGCGCGATTTGCCCGCCAAACGCGCCGATCCCGCCCAGCACTGCCGGGGTATACGTGCTCTCCACCGCCGCGCGCATCCGCCGGAAGGCCGCCATCTTGGCGTCAATGTCCACGCCGGAGGCAGCATAAGCGGAGTCGGTAGACGGTAGACGGTAGACGGTAAACGGGGAGGGAAAGGGGGAGAGGGGAGATCTGCCGATTTGCTGATTCGCTGACTCGCTGACTCGCACATTCGCTGCGATATCTGTACGGTAATGCATTCCCTCGAAGTGAATGTGGGATACGGCTTCGTAGGCACGGTCGCGGGCTTCGATGAGGTTTGGTGCCGTAGCCACAACCGCCAACACACGTCCACCGCTGGTGACAAGTTGCCCGTCCTGTAGCTTTGTGCCCGCGTGGAAAACCTCGGTAGACGGTAGACGGTAGACAGTAGACAGGGAGGGGGAGACTCGCTGATTCGCCAATTCGCCGATTCGCCGATTCGCTGATTCTTTGATTCTTTTCCCCTTCTCATAGTCGCCGGGATAGCCGCCGGAGGCGAGGACGACAGCGACGCTGGTCAGCGGTTTCCAGGCGATAGGGACGGAGGCCAGACGGCCTTCGATGCAGGCAAACATAATGTCCACCAGGTCGGTATCGAGCAAGGGCATCAGCAACTGCGTCTCCGGGTCGCCGAAACGACAGTTGAATTCGAGCACGCGCGGTCCGGACTCGGTGAGCATCAGCCCGGCGTAGAGCACGCCGACGTAAGGCGTCCCGCGCCGCCGCATTCCATCCACCGCCGGCTGCAGGACGCGCCGCGTGACCTCGTCCACCAGTTCTGGCGTGAGGTACGGCGAAGGGCAATAGCCGCCCATCCCACCCGTGTTAAGCCCGCCGTCGCCGTCGAGGGCGCGCTTGTAATCGCGAGCAGGCAGCATCGGCACCACGGTCGTCCCATCACAGAACGCCAGCAGCGACGCCTCTTCGCCTGCGAGCCGGGTCTCGATAAGCACTCTATCGCCCGCCGCGCCAAACGCGCGCTCCACCATGATCTGCTTGAGGGCAGCCTCCGCCTCCTCGCGGGTATTGCAGACGAGGACACCCTTGCCTGCCGCCAACCCGTCGGCCTTGACGACGACCGGCCCATCAAGCTGCCGCAGATAGGCCAATGCCGCGTCGTATTCTGCGAATACCGACGCGGGTGCAGTAGGGATGCCCTCTTCAATCATAAATTGCTTGGCGAACGCCTTGGAACCTTCCAACTGCGCGGCAGCCTGTGTAGGACCAAAAGCAGGTATTCCGGCAATTCGAAACGCGTCCACGATGCCTGCCACCAACGGCACTTCCGGTCCAACCACGGCGAGACCGATCGCGTTTTTCTGTGCAAACGCGACCAGTTCGAGAATGTCCTCTGCCGCAACCGGCACATTCGCCAGCTTCCCGCCCACCGTCCCACCGTTGCCCGGCGCGACAAAGACGTCCGTAACCTGTGGCGACTGCGCCAATTTCCACGCCAGCGCGTGCTCACGTCCCCCCGAACCGATCACCAAAATGCGCATAACGCCTCCTTTCGGGTAGACGGTAGACAGTAGGCGGCAGACGGGGCCTGTCTACTGTCTACCGTCTACTGTCTACTTTATTCGAACATTCCTTTGCCAAATGATTCATCTACGCCCACAGGATAATCGCCGGTGAAGCAGGCCTGGCAATGCCGTGTCCCATCGAAGGGAACGACACTGCGTAGCCCCTCGATGGAGAGATAGCCCAGGCTATCCACACCGATGTGTGCGGCAATCTCATCCACGCTCATATTCGCGGCGATGAGCTGCTCCTGCCGCGCCATGTCCACGCCCATGAAGCATGGATAGCGGATCGGCGGCGAGGCGACGCGCATGTGGACTTCCTTCGCCCCGGCCTGCCGCAACAGCGCGACGATAGGGCCGCTGGTGGTGCCGCGCACGATGGAGTCATCCACCAGAACGACGCGCTCGCCCTTCAGATCGGCCAGCGGGTTGTATTTAATGGCGACGCCCAAATCGCGCATGCGTTGGTCCGGCTGGATGAACGTCCGCCCGATGTAGCGGTTTTTGATGAGCGCCTCGCCGAAGGGGATGCCGGATTCGTAAGCGTAGCCGATGGCGTGCGCGGTTGCCGAGTCCGGCACGCCGATGACGATGTCGGCCTCGGCGGGATGCTCGCGCGCCAGTTGGCGGCCCATCTTGCGGCGCACGTTGTGGACGGAGTGACCTTCCAGTATCGAATCGGGCCGGGCGAAATAGACGTACTCGAAGATGCAGAGCGCGGCGTGTTCCGCGGTGTCGGAATTCTGATCCCGCGTCTGCCAGGATGTGACGCCGTTCGCATCCAGGCGCACGATTTCGCCGGGCTCCAGTTCGCGCACGAAGTCCGCCCCGATGGGACCAAAAGCGCACGATTCCGATGCCAAGACCCATCCGCTGTCGTTGAGCTTGCCCAGGCAGAGCGGGCGGAAGCCCCAGGGGTCGCGCACGGCGTAGACGGCGTCGCGGGTGAGGATGGTGAGGGAATACGCGCCCTGCGCTCGGCGCATAAAGTCGGCGATGCGCGCGTCCCAGGTGTCGCCGGCGGCCCCGGCGAGCATCTGCGTAATCACTTCGCTGTCTGACGACGAGGTCAGCCCGACGCCGCGTTGCAGCAGGTCACGGCGCAGCGTGGGCGTGTTGGTGAGATTGCCATTATGAGCAATCGCCAACAGCCCCAGCGCCGTCTCGATGAGATAGGGCTGCGCGTTGAGCAGTTTGACGCTGCCGGTCGTCGAATAGCGCGTGTGGCCGATGGCGAGGTCGCCGCGCAAGAGGTGCAGGTTGTCCTCATTGAAAACCTGCGAGACGAGGCCCAGGCCCTTGTGAAGGTGAGCCACCCCACGCTCGCTGGTGCAAATCCCCGCGCTCTCTTGCCCGCGATGTTGCAGCGCATAGAGCGCAAAAAACGTCAGGCGGGCCACATCCACGCCGGGCGCGTAAATACCGAAAACGCCACAAGCTTCTTTCATTGCGCAAACCACCCCTGTAGAGTTCGACAAAATTTATCAAAGGCCCGTTCTTGAACTTGAAGGCTGACTCGTTCTGCAAGTTCCTGGAAGATGCGCGGCGACGCCGGACGACGACTACTGCGCAGAACTTGTTGCATCGCCTCTTTTGGGCGCAGCGGCTTACCGGCGGCTGTCAAGGGCTGCGACTGCCAGAGAGCATGCAAAGTCTCCTTAGTAACGCCCAATACAGAGGCAACGTGCGGCGAGTGACTCCACACCCACACTTCCAATTCCGGATCCAGCACAATGGCTGCAGCGCGCCCGGCATCCCAGCCATTACGGTGCAAACGTTCTTCAAGATCAGCTTCTAAAGCCTCGGCGGGCAGGCTCTCTTTCCCACATCCCTCACGGTCGAGAAGCACTAAAGCATGATGCGCGCGAGTCGTGTAACTCCGCAAAAAATCCTGGGCATCGCGGTACACTCCGGCATCGCGGCCTGGATAACGTTGTACTTCATGCTGTATCGGCCGAATGTCCAACGCGGCATGACGTTGGGTCAACAAAGTGCGAATTGCCCATTCGGCATCAGCGTCGGCGACCATAACGACGAGTTCCACCGTATAGGTCATCCTAATACTCCTGCCGCGAATAACGTTTCCAAAGGAACCTCTCTACGCCAGGCGTGTAATGCCGGGTGCTCAGTCCCACGCACCACATCGGTCGCGCCGCCAGTCGTCTTACCGAAAATTATCAAGTGTTCGGGTTCCGCCAACGCTAATACCAAAGGTGAGTGTGTGGCAAGAAAAACCTGACCGTCATATAGGGACGCCAAAGATTGAAAAACTGCCTCTACAGCACGCGGATGAATCCCATTTTCCGGCTCTTCGATGAGAAAGATTTGCTCAGGTTGCGGTAAATAAGCCAACAACGTCAACGCCAACAGCCGCAATGTGCCATCAGAAAGCAGCCAAGCCGGCACATGCAATCCACTCCGATAGATCAATACCAGGTAACGTGACCTATCCTCCTCGCGTTCCTCAACCGTGACATCCTGCAAATCTTCTAAAATGGTTTGCAGATGCCCCAGCCACCACTGAAAACGCTGTGGCTCCTTACGTAGCTCAGTGATCATGAGAGGAAGATTGGAACCATCTGGCTGAAAAATACGAGGGGCATCAGAAGGACATGTTCGACGCATCGACACACTGTTTAACTGAAGAAAGTGGACGTTATTCAACAAAAATTGGCGAAACCACAGCGTTAAGGGAAAGCGTTCCTGATCTTCAGGGACGCCAGAGAGCGCCAAGCGGCGCGGCGAAAGACGGAACATAATATTCCAATCAGTACGTTCGGAACGGAAATAATCATTGCCACTCTCGGCAACTTTCCGCACGATCAGGCGATAACCTGGCGGTGTTTTGGTTCGTGCCGGGCGAATCACCATGTCGGTATCTTCTGGCTCGCGTGGGAAAAGCACAGGTTGGATTATGGGAGTGGATCGGGTCAGATGTGTATCAACCATCCATAGATTCTCACCGCTGACGACCAGACTTCCATCACTGTCCAGCCCTACACTGACTTCATAACGTAATCGATCATATGTCAACGTATCTCCATTACTCAATGTACGTTGATCTGCTGGGATATTGACTTCCAGAGCAAATGCGAAACCCTGTTCAATGCTTTCCCCACGCCAGATAAGCTCGGTGATATTCGTGGCTCGACGACGCACAGCTTCTTCAACATCACCTTGAAACGCATCACGTAAAAATACTAAAATATCCAGCAAAGTGCTTTTTCCACTAGCATTTGGACCTATCAGGATGTTCAAAGGCCGCAATGGGACTTTGACAGTTTTGAGGCACTTATAGTGCCGTGCTTGAATGGATTGTAACACCTAATCCTCCTCGATACGAAAGCTAAAATTAGTCTGCCGCGTACAATCGCTGTCGGTGCTGCTCCTGCATCGCCAGCACTTTCTCGCGCAGCGCCGCATCCCCCACGCCGAGGATTTTCGCCGCCAGCAGCGCCGCGTTGTCCGGCTCCAGCACAACGGCCGGTGCAACGCCTGACGGCGTCCGCAGCGACGAGACCACGTCCGAGCCGCCGAATTTGTCCGAGTACGGCGGGCAAGCGATGACAGGCGCACTGACAGCCGCGTCCACCATGCCACTCAGCGCGTTGCTACGTCCCGCCACGGTGATGTAGACTTTGGGCTGCGGGTCGGCCTCGTACTCTGCAAGCATGTCCAGCAGATAGCGCGGTGTTTTGTGCGCCGAGGCGATGCGCGTAACGTGCGGGATACCGAAATCGTCCAGCGCCAATGTGATTTTCGCCGCGAAGTCGCGGTCGGCGGGGGAGCCAAGAATGAGAACAGCAAGCATTTTGTCCTCCGGGAACTCGGTCAACTTACAGCCTATAATCTACTGACAAAAAAAGAATTATTGAATCACAAACTCGATATATTTTCGGGAGTTTTGTCACGGCACATAGCGGCTGACCCCACGGTTTGTCCCCACCCAGACAATGCCTTCCGGCGTGATCCAGACGGACGAAATATCGCCCGGAATGAGACCGTCAGCTTTGGTAAATGTCTGCCATGTCCCATCTGCCGGGTTGAAGTGGCCCAGGTTGTCGCTCCAGACCCACACGGTTCCATCGGCAGCGCCTTGCACACCTCTCACCCAGTTGGACAGCCAGTCGTAGCGCGCCCAGCCATCGGCAGTACGGTGGTAGAGGTCGCCGCCGGAGGCCGCCCACACGTCACCGCCGGGTGTTCCCCCCACCGCATTGACGTCGGCAGTTGCATCGTCCAATGTTTCGGTTGTCCAGCCACTCCCATCGTAGTACGCCAGCCCCCCATCTCCGGCAACCCAGAGCGTTCCATCCGGAGCCGCATAGAACGTGTTGAGTCTGGCAAGCAATGGATGATCGTCCGGTGTGAAGGTCGTCCAACTGTCGGCGCGCGCGTCATAACGCAGCACTTTCTCGTAGGCCCACACCCACATAATGTCGTCCGGACCAAATGTGATGCCATAGACCGTCACACCGCCCAGAGCTTCGGGTTCCATAATCTGCCATCCACTGTCATCGTAGCGGCGCAACTCACCATGGCAACCGATCCACACACGGCCCGCGCTATCCACACCGGGAGAGCTGGGATCGTCGAACGCGCCCTCGGCTTCGCCAAACCATTGCCACATACCGCGATCCGGCGCGTAACGGGTCAATCCTGTGTCGCTGTGTGCGAACCACAGCGCACCCTCGCCATCCTGGACGATCGCGCGCACGCGATTATCACGCAGCGTCGCCGGGAGAGACCAGGTTTGCCAGGCGTCGCCATCATAACGCAGCAGACCGCCGCCATCGGTGGCGAACCACAACGCATCGTCATCTTCGGTAATGGCGCTAACCGGCCAGGCCAGCGGGGGATAGGCGTCAGCCGTAAAGACCGTCCATTCATCCTCATCAGGATCGTAGGCATAGACGCCTTCGCCGCCGAACCACACCCGCCCATCCCGGGCCTTGTAAACCGTATGGAGCACGATGCCGGACAGTCTGGACAGCGACGCAAAACTGCCACGATCTACATCCATCCGGCCCGCACCCTTCCAGAACGTGAGGTACAAAGCGTTGCCATCTTCGGCAAGCTGCATCGCGCCAATCGTATTGTCCGGCAGACCCTGCTCCTGAGTATACAACCGCCACGTGTCCCCATCGAAGTGAGCCAGCCCTTGATTCTCCAACGCGACGAAGAGACCCGCATCTTCATCACGCACCAGCGCCCGCAACCGGGGAAACTCGACAGGCAAAGGTTCATCAGGTGCAGCGCGCCATGCAGCGCCATCGTAGTCCATGATCGGAGGTTCGACAGACAATAACCCGGCCCAGATGCCACCCGTCGCATCCTTGAACAGTGTGCTCGTCCACGCCGGTTCGATGCCGTCGTTCTCGTTGAAAGTGGACCACTCCATCCCATCGAAAACCGCAATGCCAGCACGGGTCGCTGCCCACAGCCGGTCGTCGTCATCGACAAGCAGCGCATTGATCCCGTTATCGGGCAGCCCATCCGCCGTGGTGAAAAGATCGTAGGTCTCGTGCAACGGATCCCAGCGCACCAGCCCCGCCAGCCCGCCGCCCCAGACATAGTCTCCCTGAATCGCCACTGCGTTCAGGCTATTGTGATTCACATAGCTGCGCCAGCCGGTCGCTGGAGTGAGTCGCACCGCATCAAGGTTGGCATAACCCGTGTCACTCCCGCCGACGATGACGCTGAACCTGGAATCGGCCTCCAGCGACAGCGTCGCCAGTGAGTACCAGGTGTTGCCCTGATCGCGTTGGTTGACATTAACCACCGTCTCGCCAGTTGTGTGGACTAACGTGTACGGCGTATCGGTAGCGCGATCCTCGCCGCGCGGCCACCACGCCCAAACATCGTACAGGCCGCTTTTGCCGATGAGAAAATTGCAGCTTATGCGACAATCGACACACTCTGGTTCGGTGTAGGCAAAGTCCTCACCATACGGGACTCCGCCACAATCGCTGTCTTCGCAGGCAGTCCATTGCCCTGCCTCGACCACACACGCATCATCCCGGTTGTCTAACGTCAATTCGGTACTGAACAACGCCGGAACGGGCGTCGCTGCTTCCTCCTGTACCTGGGATGCTCCAGGCGTAGCAACAGACGGTTCTTCATCCTCGTTAGGGTGCAGAGTTGGCCACAGCCAAATAGCCGCCGCCAGGATGAGCAGCCCCACCACGCCGCCCGCTACGGGCAGCCAGGGGAAAGGTCGTTTCTTTCGTGTCAGCACAGGTTCGGTTGTGGCTTCCGGCGCAGGCGATGGTGCAGAAGGCAGCGCCGGGGTCGACATGGAAGCCGGTGCGGCGGGCAACGCCTCTGGCGGGGACGGCACGGGCAGGGGAATGACCGCCGTGGGACCGCCGGGGATCGGCGGCAAGCTCACCTCTGTAGGCAGGCCGTCTACAGCGCGCTCCAGCGTCTCCACCATCTCCACTGCCGACTGGAAGCGATCCTCGGGCAATTTCGCCAGCGCCTTGAGGATGATGCGTTCAATCACCTCCGGAATGTCCGGGCGGAAGGAACGCGGCAGCGGCAGGGGATCGTAGACGTGCTTCATCATCACCGCCAGCGGCGTTTCCGCATTGAAGGGAACCTGCCCCGTCACCATCTCGTAGAGCATCACCCCCAGCGCGTAGATGTCGCAGCGAGCGTCGAGCGGTTTGCCCAAGCCTTGTTCGGGAGCCATATAGGCGGGTGTGCCGATGACGGCGCCGGTTCCGGTATAGTTCGCCGTCCCCGCGACGATCTTGGCAATGCCAAAATCGGTGAGGAAGGCGTTGCCCTGTGGATCGATGAGCACGTTGCTCGGCTTGATGTCGCGGTGGATGACGCCCTGCTCATGCGCGTAGCCGAGTGCGCGTCCCACCTGCCCCAGGAGATGCGCGATCTCGTGCAGGGTCAGTGTGCCACGCTGCGCGATCAGATCGTGCAATGTCCCCGCCTCGATGTAGCGCATCACGAGGTAGGTGACGCCCTCCTGCTCGCCGTAGTCGTACACCGGCAGGATGTGCGGGTGTTCGAGCCGCGCCAGCACGCGCGCCTCCTGGGTGAAACGCGCCACGAACGTCGCGTCCTGGGTGAAATGGCTCGGCAGGATTTTAACGGCCACGTAACGATCCATCGAGGGCTGGTACGCCTTGAAGACGGTCGCCATCCCCCCCTGGCCGATCTGTTCGACGAGCTGGTAACTACCGAGTGTCTTGCCAATGTATGGATTCATTGGGTCATTCCCTTAACAGTCTCAACGGATTTAACGGATCAAACGGAAAAATATCCGTTGAATTCCGCTCAATGATACCCCATATTTTTACAAGAAGGAACGCAACGTTTGACTGACCCGCTCTTCCGCCGGATACACACTTGGCTCGAATGGCTTGCCGGTAAGTTTCTCGTAACACGCGATGTATCTCTGGCTGACCTGGGTGATCAGCTCATCGGTGGGTACGGGCGGCCCGTCACTTCCGAGTGACGCTCCGTCACCGCGATAGCCGCGTTCGGCGTACCAGAGGCGCAGGAATTCCTTGTCGAAGTTGTCCGGCTCTTCCCCGGCAGCGCGCCGCGCCTCGTAAGTCTCGGCCACCCAAAAGCGGCTGCTGTCGGGTGTGTGGACTTCGTCGATCAGCATCACCCGGCCATCCGGCGCGCGCCCGAATTCGTACTTCGTATCGACCAGGATAAGGCCACCTTTGCGCGCAATGGCCTGCCCGCGCGCGAAGATCGCCAGCGCCGCCGCCTGCACCTGCGCCCACGTCGCCGCGTCGAGCAGACCGCGCTCCACCACCTCATCGCAGGTGATGCGCTCGTCGTGTTCGCCCTTCGTCGTCGGCGTGATGATCGGGGCGGGCAGCGCGTCGTTCTTCTGCAAGCCGTCGGGGAAGTCGTAGCCGTAGATGCTGCGCTCGCCGAGGGAATAGCGGTACCACAACGCAGTCTTCGTCACGCCGCTGATGTAGCCGCGCACGATGACCTCAATGGGAAACGGCTCACACTCCGCCGCCAGCAGCACGTTGGGATCGGGCACATCGAGGACGTGATTTGGGATAATATCGCGCGTCCGCTCGAACCAGAACGCGCTCAGTTGATTGAGCACCTGCCCCTTGAACGGCGCCGCGGCAAGGATGCGGTCGAAAGCCGAGAGGCGGTCCGTCGTCACCAACAAGCGGCGCTTGTCGGGCAGCGCGAAGGATTCGCGGACTTTGCCGCTGGCGTGAGCGTAGGGCCAGGCAATATCAATTCTCTTGAGGGCATGAGGAATGTGTGACTTCAGGTTCTCTATATCGAGCATGTCACCTCCAAAGGCATACAAATCTGACGTACTTCTGGAACTGTTCAGGTGTAGAGCTTGCCGACCACGCATCAGGAAACGAATAAACAAATTTAGGCCTGGAGCAACCAAAAACGTGCGTTAGGCAGGCGTCCATTTGTTTATTCGTTATACAGTCTCGGTCGGCCTACGCGCCTGAATAGTTACCGTCCGCTAAGGGTGATTTCTGCAAAAAAGTAAATAGCTTGGGCTGGTTTCATTATCATTGTACCACATAAAAACCAAGACCTTTAGGGCACGCTATGCATCTTGATGCCTGGATGCGCTCCGTTGCGCAACGCATCCACGGTCTTCGCCAACTGCTCGCGCGCCCATAGCTCCTGACCGTTGGTCGGATACTTCCGATAACATCTAAACCTCGGCGGCGTACCGCACCCCCTGCACAAACAGGCTCAATCCCAAATTCCCGCGTTCGCCGCGCGCGTAACGCGGGTGCTGTTCCGGGAAAATGTGGTCTTCAGGATGCGGCATCAGGCCGAAGATGGTGCCCTGCGGATTGCAAATGCCGGCAATGTCGGCGGTGGAGCCATTGGGATTGGCGGGATAGTCCACCGGGCCGTCGCCGTCGGCAGTGCTGTAGGTGACGACAATCTGCCCGTTGGCGCGCAACTCAGCCAGCACGGTCTCGTCGCGGGGGACGAAGCGCCCTTCCCCGTGGGCGACCGGGCAGTAGGCGTTCCGTTGGACTGCCTAAAATTATTGTATGCCCCTTCCCCGTGGGCGACCGGGCAGTAGATGCGCTCCGTCAAGCCGCTCGTGAAGACGCAGACGCTATCGGGATTCGGTTCCAGCCATACCCAGCGGCACTCGAAGCGGTTGGAGGCGTTGCGGGTGAGCGTGGCTCTCCCCCCCTCTGTCCCCCCCACCGGCATATGCGTCAACTTAACAGGTCGGTCAAAACTCAGAAACTATGCGATAATGG
>DYKY01000112.1 GCA_020722365.1 Thermoflexus sp. | reverse complement strand
TCGGTAACATTTTACACCGGTGAATGCGCCCGTTTGATTTTGCGCCAACTTGGACTATAATGCCGATACCGCCGGGTTGCGAGGATTCACGCGACGGCGGTTATTTGTTGTTAAGTGAAGAGGACATATGGCTCGAGAAACGGTTGCACGTCTCCTGGACATCGAAAAAGCTGCGGCAAAGCTCCACAGCGATGCTCAACAGCAAGCGGCGGATCTTATTGCAGAGGCGGAAAAAGCAGCGGCAAGCTGGCAGAATCGTCGCCTGGAACAAGCGCGCCGCGAGGCGGAACGCATCATTGCGGCGGGTAAACAAAAGGCCGAAGCCGAACATGCCGGGATTATTGCACAAGCAGGCGCAGATGCGCAACGTTTGGACACTACAGCAGCCAAGAATATTGAGTATGCTGTCGATTTTGTGCTTACCTCTGTTATAGGGCAACAATAAACGTATGGGGCACTCAGGTGTTACAGCCTATGCTCAGGTCAATGCCACGACACGAGCGCTGTATGCAACATTGCTGACGCCGGAAGTATGGCGCGCCTTGATCCAGACACCCGATTTTGATGCGCTCCTCGTCCAGCTAGAGAAAACGGCTTATGGGCCATACCTCAAGCTGGACCGCCAAATGCTCACACCACGACGTACCGTCTACCAGTTGCGTAGGTATCTGGCGCAGGGTTACGAAAAACTCATCCGCCTGACGCCCGAACCAGGCTGTCAACTCCTTATGCAACTGTGGCAGCTTTACGAAGTCGATAATCTCAAAGCAACCCTGCGGGGGGTTGAGACAAATGCATCGTGGGATGAGGTGCGTCGTCTGCTGTCGCCGATGCCGCGCCACATCACCCTGACCAACGACGACATCCAGCGCATGCTCGCCAGCGGCAGTATCGTCCGCGCTATCGAGCGAACCCGCCATACGCCCTATTACGAAACGCTGACCCTTGCTGTCGCACGTTATGAAACGGAAAAAAACCTGTTTCCCCTGGAAGTTGCATTGGACCTGGATTATCGGCGCGGACTATGGCAAGGCATCCACAACCTGAAAGGTGCGGATTATGAACAGGCATTACGGCTTGTAGGCACAAGCATCGATGTGGACAATCTGCTCTGGGCAGTTCGTTACCGGGTCTATCATCGCCTCTCCGTGCAAGAAATCATCAACTACACGCTGGCTTTTGGTTATCAGGTGCGGGATGCAGATATTCGCGCTATTGCCGAAGGCGAAGATATCATCACGGTCATCAAACGTATCTACCCACGCTTGGAAGCACTCGAAGACATCCCGGCGCAGACCAGAGAAGAAGTCTCACCCCAGCGGCGTCAACTCGCGTTGATAGAGCGTGCTTTGCATCGATATATCATCAAATTGTGCCGGGGAGCCTTCTTGGGTGATCCCTTCCATATCGGTGTCCAATTGGCCTATCTCATGCTCCTCGAATACGAATTACGGGATTTAACCGTCATCGTCGAGGCTAAAGCGTCCCGACTTCCTGTCGAGAGACTCGCGTCGATGCTCGCTGTTGAGTGGTGGTGAACATGTTTAAGCCACAAGCCATGGACAAGATTGAACTCATCATACCAGAACACGAGGTCGTGCGCACGACTGAGGCGCTGGCTGCTTCCGGAATCTTCCACCACACGCCTGCCACGCAAACAACCTTGGGGGCGACTCCGCGAGGCGGCGATGTATGGCAAACGTGGACAACAGACTTGGTTGCCATAGAGCGGCGTATTTTGCTGGTGATGGAGGAACTGAAGATTGATGAGGGTGCGCCTCCCACCGCCCCCCTCCACATCATTGAGCCACGTGTGGCCGAGCGAGATATCGAGCGGCTCGAGCACGAGGCAGAGACCCCCATCCGCGAGCTAGAGGCAGCGCGGCGGCGGTTGACACAACTGCAGAAATATATCGGCCAATTAACGCCGATTGCCGACCTGGATGTGGACTTGGGAACCCTGCGCGATCTGCGCTACACGTTCGTGATGTTGGGATCGATGCCAGCAGCGAACATCGAACGTCTCGAAAGCAGCCTGGAACACATCCCCTTCGTTCTGGTCACATTGCGGCATGAGGAGCATTTGGCCACAGTCATGCTCTTCGGCCTGCAACAGGATGCCGCAGTGCTGAATCGAGCCGCGCGCAGCGCCTATCTCAATCCCCTGGTCATGCCCGAAGACTACCGGGGAACACCTGCCCAGGCCATTGCCGCATTGCAAGCCGGCATCGAACGCACGCAGGAGCATATCGTCGAATACGAGAGGGAGATTGCCCATCTCCACGAAATGCGCATCCGCCATCTACGGCAGTTGCTCTGGCGTGTGCGCGCGAGTCACGCGCTGGCCCACACCATCGCTGGCTACGATCACCTGCAGCACACTTACCTGGTGACTGGCTGGGTTCCGGCAGCGGCCCATACCAGGTTAGAACAAGAAATCGCCAAAGTGAGCGACGCCGTCGTCATCGAGACCCTCGAGCCGCGTCAGGAAGACATCGGGCACATCCCGGCATCGCTAAAGAATCCACCCGTGTTCAGCGGTTTCCAGGGTCTGGTGACCACGTATGGCCAGCCCAACTATGACGAGTTGGACCCCACGCCGATCATGGCGCTGACGTTCCCCCTGATCTTTGGTCTGATGTTTGGCGACGTCGGCCACGGGTTGCTGTTGTTGCTGGCCGGATTGCTGCTCGCCGGTCGCAAAACCAAAGCGATGCAGAGCGCGGCCGGCTTCGGCGTTGTGGTGGCGCTCTGCGGCGCGTCGGCGATGTTCTTCGGCGCGCTCTACGGCAGCATCTTCGGTTTTGAGGATGTGCTCAGGGCGGTGTGGTTCCGCCCCCTGGAGGAAATCACTGAAGTTCTGCTCTTCGCGATCGTCGTCGGTGCTGTGCTGATCAGCGCGGGCATCCTCTATAACATCGTCAATGCCGCACTGGGACGGCGTTGGGGCTATTTGCTTTTCAATCGCAATGGACTGGCCGGCCTGGTTTTCTACTGGGCGTTGCTAGGGATTGGTGCAGGCGCGTTTGGCGCTCCCATCCCGATTCCCGGCAGTGTTTTTGCCGTCCTGGCCATCATCAGTGGTATTGGTTTAACGTTTGCGGAATTCTTCGAGCGCCTGGTGGAGCATCACCGTCCGCTGTTTGAAGAAGATGTGGGAACCTATGTCGCCCTGGCGTTCTTTGAACTTTTCGAGACGTTGATTTCCTTGTTCAGCAACACCCTTTCCTACGTGCGTATGGGCGCATTCGCGGTAGCCCACGGCGCGCTGAGCCTGGTCGTTTTCATCATTGCGGAAGTCATCGGCGCGCGGGGCAGCGTCGGCTACTGGATTGTCGTGATTTTGGGCAATCTCTTTGTCATCGGTTTTGAGGGCATGATCGTGGGTATTCAAACCTTGCGGTTGGAATATTACGAACTCTTTAGCAAGTTCTTTACCGGCGGCGGGACGCCCTACCAACCCTTATCTCTGATCCCGAAAGTAGGTAAGCTCAATGCCTCAGAGAACACTGGTGGCTGAAACACCGTCAGTGGTTTTCATTTGGCTTTTCATATTTGTGGCAATTTGCGGTACATTTTCAGGAGGTATAGGATGAAATCTTTATTCGCTATGTTCGCGGGGTTGCTGCCCTTTGTACCAATCGTACTTTTTGTATTGATCAAACGCAACAAAGCGCCGGTTGACGTTACCCACAAACTGGTTTTCGGCTTAAGCACGGTGAATATCGTGATGGCCTTGATGCTCCTGGGAATAGGACTGGTGTGGATCCTTGCGCCTGAAGTCGTTGTCGCATCTGGTCTGATACAAGGAACCAGCGGCGATCCTTACGCCTCTCTGGCTGCCGCCGCTGCGGTAAGCATTGGCTCGATCAGCGCAGCCTACGCCGTCAGTACCACCGGCTCAGCCGCTATCGGCGCCATCGCCGAGAAACCGGACGTTTTCGGCAAGGCGCTGATCTTCGTCGGTTTGGCCGAAGGTGTGGCCATCTACGGGTTGATCATCGCCTTTATCATTCTCAACCGCTAGATAGCGGCAGCGCTAGATAGCGGCAACCGCTAGGACCAAAACGCGCGTAGGCGGGATAGTGCAAGTACAATGAAACTCATGGTCATTGGCCAGCAGGATGCCGTGTGGGGATTTGCGCTGGTTGGGGTGGAAGGACAGATTGCCACGACGAGCGAAACGGTCAACCAGGCGCTCGATGCGGCACTGAACGATAAGAGTATCGGCATTATTCTGGTCACAGAAGATGCTGCGGCCCTGGCGCGCCAGCGGATGGATCACCTCGCGGCTCATAGTACCATTCCGTTGGTCGTAGAAATTCCCGGACCCGAGAAGGTACAAATGGAGCGGCCTTCTCTCAGCGAGGTGATCAGACGGACAACGGGAGTGCGTATATGACAGAGCAGGACAAAGTTCAAATGCTGGAACGCACGATTATGGAAATCGCCCAGCGAGAAGTCCAGGCCATCCTGGATGAAGCGCGCGCGAAAGCTGACAGCCTTCACAGACAAGCGCGAGACATCGCCGCATCCGAAAGCGAGCACATCCTCAAAGAGGCTCGCGAAACGGTAAAGGAGCTCCTCGGCCAGGCTGTAGCGAAAGCACAACTGGAAGCGCAAATGCTCAAATTGCAGCGTCGCGAACAGGCGCTGATGCAGACCTTCGACGAAGCGCGTCAACGCTTGACGACGATTCCCCAGCGCCCGGACTATACAGACATTGTGCGACGATTGATCCGTGAAGCCGCAACCTATATGGGTGACGAAGCCTTCATCGTCCAGGCTGACGCCACCACAGACCGCGTGTTGGATGATGCCTTCCTGGCAGACCTGGCAGCACAGCTTAACGTACACCTGGAACGTGGCCCTCACCTTGAGGAAGGCATCGGCATCGTCCTGACAACGCCAGACGGCCACCGGCGCTACGACAACACGCTGGAAACCCGGTTATCCCGCATCCAGGATAACGTGCGCACCGCCGTCTTTCACATTCTGGCAGGAGACGCTGTATGAGCACCCAGATCGCCGAGGTTGTTTGGGTCAACGGCCCGGTCATCCGCGCGCGCGGATCGCAGCACGTCGGTATGTTGGAAGTGGTTGAAGTCGGTGATGAGCACCTTATCGCCGAAGTCATTGGACTTGAACGCGACACCCTCACCATCCAGGTTTACGAGGAAACCTCGGGGTTACGTCCGGGCGCGCCCGTCTTCAGCACAGGCTACCCGCTCTCCGTCGAGTTAGGACCCGGTTTGCTGCAAAGCATCTTCGACGGCATCCAACGCCCGCTTCCGGTGTTGGAGTTACGCAGCGGGGCCTATATCGGACGGGGCATCAAAACGACGCCGCTGTACCGCAAACAAGAATGGGACTTTACCCCGCGCGCCCAGGTTGGCGACCACGTGCAAGGCGGCACACTCCTGGGGACAGTACCCGAGACTGCGCTCATCGAACATCGCGTGATGGCGCCCCCGGATATGGACGGTATACTCACCTGGATCGCGCCTGAAGGCAAATATACTATCGTGGATCCCATCGCCCGTCTGCAAACACAGCACGGCGAGCAAGACATTGCCATGCTCCGCCGGTGGCCCGTGCGGCGTCCGCGCCCATATCAGCGGCGACTCCCCCCCACCGAGATGCTGGTCACAGGACAGCGCGCGCTGGATACGTTCTTCCCGATGGTCAAGGGCGGCACCGCGGCCATTCCTGGAGGGTTCGGCGCGGGCAAAACGATCACCCAGCACCAGGTCGCCAAGTGGAGCGACGCCGACGTGGTCATCTACGTCGGGTGCGGCGAGCGCGGCAACGAGATGACCGAAGTGCTGCAAGAATTCCCGGAGTTGACCGATCCACGCAGCGGACGTTCGCTGATGGAGCGCACAATCCTCATCGCCAACACCTCGAACATGCCCGTCGCCGCCCGCGAAGCCAGCATTTACACCGGCGTCACGCTGGCCGAATACTACCGCGATATGGGGTATCACGTTGCGATCATGGCCGATTCCACCTCGCGCTGGGCCGAGGCGCTGCGCGAAATTTCGGGACGGCTGGAAGAGATGCCCGCCGAAGAAGGCTACCCCGCCTACCTCGCCGCCCGGTTGGCGGAATTTTACGAGCGGGCAGGGCGGATGGTCACGTTGAGCGGCGCAACCGGCTCGGTCAGCATCATCGGCGCGGTTAGCCCGCCCGGCGGCGACTTCTCCGAACCGGTCACCCAGCACACCAAACGCTTCATCCGCTGCTTCTGGGCATTGGACAAATCCCTCGCCTCGGCGCGCCACTTCCCGGCCATCAACTGGCTGGACAGCTACAGCGAATACGTCGACGAGGTTGTCGATTGGTGGAAAGCACGCGGCTATGCCGACTGGCACAGCTTGCGCACACAGGCGATGGACATCCTGCAACGCGAAAGCCGCCTGCAACAGATCGTCAAGCTCGTTGGGCCGGACGCCCTGCCCGACGACCAGCGGCTCATCCTCGAAACCGCGCGCCTGCTACGCGAAGGGATTTTGCAGCAGAGCGCCCTGGATTCGGTGGATGCTTCCGCTACCATCGAAAAGCAGATTCGTATGCTGCGCGCGATTCTGCACTTCCACGACCGCGCTGCGCGCATTATCGCCAAAGGCTGTCCGATCATCCTGATCCACAGCCTGCCGGTCGTCAACACCCTGGTGCGGATGAAAACCAGCATAGCCAACGAAAACGCCAGCGAAATTGACGCGGTGATCACCGGTCTGGACGCGCAGATGGATCAACTAGAACGGGAGTATGCGTGATGGAAACAACCGGCAATTATGGGGGACAGGAAATTCTGGGCGCGGCGCGCGTCGAAGGTCCGATTGTGGTTGTGGAAGGCATGCGCGGCGTCGGTTACGATGAGGTCGTCGAGATCATCGATGCGCGCGGGCGGGCGCGGCGTGGGCGCGTTCTCGAAGTTGGCGAAGAAGCCGCCGTGGTCGAGGTCTTCGCCGGGACAACGGGACTCTCGATTGACGACACACACGTCCGCTTCCAGGGGCATCCTATGCAGATTCCGGTTTCACCGGAAATGCTGGGGCGCACCTTCGACGGTCTGGGCATCCCCATCGATGGCGGGCCAATGCCATTGGCCGAGCGTTGGGCCGACGTCAACGGGCAGCCCATCAATCCTACCGCGCGCATCTACCCGCGCGACATCATCCAAACCGGCATCTCGGCCCTCGACGGGATGAATGCCCTGGTGATGGGGCAAAAGCTCCCCATCTTCTCCGGCAGCGGGTTACCGCACAACCAACTGGCGGCACAAATTGTGCGCCAGGCCAGCATTCCCTCTACCGGCAAAGAACAACAACAGTTCGCCGTGGTCTTTGCGGCGATGGGCATCAAACACGACGTCGCGGACTTTTTCCGCGAATCGTTTGCCGGCAGCGGCGCGCTGCTGCACGTCACCATGTTTCTCAATCTGGCCGACGATCCGCCCATCGAACGGCTCATCACCCCGCGCGCGGCGCTCACGCTGGCCGAGTATCTGGCCTTCGAGAAAAACCTGCACGTGTTGGTCGTCCTCACCGACATGACCAACTACTGCGAGGCGCTGCGTCAAATCTCCAACATCCGGGGCGAAGTGCCGAGCCGCAAGGGCTACCCCGGCTATCTCTACAGCGACCTGGCTTCGATCTACGAACGCACAGGCCGCATCAAGGGGAGCGCAGGCTCGATCACGCAACTGCCGATTCTCACCATGCCCAACGACGACATCACCCACCCCGTTCCCGACCTCACCGGCTACATCACCGAAGGGCAGACGGTGCTCAGCCGCGAACTCTTCCAGCAGGACGTGTACCCGCCCATCGCCGTGCTGCCCTCGCTCTCCCGGCTGATGAAAGACGGCATCGGCGAGGGGCGCACGCGAGCCGACCACGCCCATCTCTCAGCGCAACTCTATGCCGCCTATGCCCATGTGCAGGACGTCCGGTCGCTAGCGTCGGTCATCGGCGAAGAAGAGCTGACTCCGGTGGACCAGGATTACCTGAAGTTTGGGCGCGCCTTCGAACAGAGCTTCATCGGCCAAGGTCTCTCCGAAAACCGTTCCATCGAAGACACGCTCAACCTGGGCTGGCGGATGTTGGCGCTGCTGCCAAGAGAAGAGCTAACCCGCGTTACAGAAGCTGAGATTGACCGTTACTATCGGGAAAGCGCGGTCTGATGCAACAAAAAATAGCCCCCACCCGCAGCAATCTTCTCCGCATGCGCCAGGCGCTCAAATTGGCGCGGGAAGGGTATGAAATCCTGGATAAAAAGCGGGAAGTTCTAACCACCGAACTGATTCACCAGGCGCACAACGCTGCGACACAGCAGACGCAGGTGTGGCAGAAACTGGCCGATGCCTACCGCGCGTTGGAGGAAGCACGGCTCTCTATGGGGCGGGAACACCTAGAGTGGACGGCGCTCGCCGTCAACAAAAGCGTCGAAGTCGAGATCAAATTGCGCAGCATCATGGGCGTCGTCATTCCTACGGTTGAAGCCCATGGCGAGCCACCGGAGATGCCCTATGGCTTGGGCGACACTACCGTGGCGCTCGATGAGGCCGTCGCGCGCTTCCGGAGCGTTCTGGATGAAATTCCCATGCTCTCCGAAATGATGGTTTCCGTATGGCGGCTGGCAAGAGAGTTGCAGAAGACGCAACGCCGCGTCAATGCGCTCCAATACATCTTCATCCCCGAATACAAAGAAATCGTTAAGTTCATCGAAAGCGCGCTCGAAGAACGCGAGCGCGAGGAAGTTTTCCGGCTCAAGCGTCTTAAATCCAAGGCGACAGCCGCACGGGTCGGACCGACAACGCGCGAGTACCAACAACCTTACCGCGATATAGGAAGTGGAAAACCAACGTCACACGAGTTCGGTTAAGGGCATACATAGAAAACAACCTTACGTTTCACTTACGGAGGCGCTATGGAGGCACGAAGAAGCCCGTTTTCGCACATCATTGTTCCGGTCGACGGTTCAGAGACCTCGATCAACGCCGGACAGTTGGCGCTCCAGATGGCTACACTGCATCCAATCAAAATTACCTTCGTCTACGTCATCGATAGCCAAGTCGCCGAAGATGTTTCCAGAACGACGCGCAGGACATTGGATGCAGTGCGTGAAGAGTTCAGCAACACAGCCAGCCGCTATCTGGATTATCTTTCTCGTTTGGCCTCCAATCGGGGCATATCCAATACCCAGACCATCCGATATGGCACACCTTACATCGAAATCACGGAGCTGGCCCGGGAGGTCAACGCGGATCTCATCGTCATCGGGCGCGTCGGCGGGATAGGAACGCAACATCTGGCGCGCATCGGCGCTGTAGCCGAACGGGTTATCGAATACGCCCACTGTCCCGTTTTAACCGTAAGGCATACCCCGCACGTATGATCAAGCGCGCGTTCGCCTGGCTGCGCGACGTCATCTTCGCGCTCTACATTTCCTTCAGGACGGCTGTCGACGCTTTCCTCACCGTGGGTGTATGCTTCCTGGGCATACCCTACCTCATCTGGATAGCCTGGAAACACCGCGAGACCCTGTCGGGCGACGATGAAAAGCTCAGAGATGTGGTTCCGCTGCTGGCTCCGCTCGACAAATGGGTGGGGCGCAAAATGCGCATCACGCTCACCATTGCCGCGATTCTGCTGGCGCTGCTCATCTGTTTTATCGGGATGCTGTGCATCGAACCGCTGCCGCCGGCTTGACGTCGAAAACACGCTCTCAAAATTAGCCCATGGAGGGGAAAATGAACGGAAACTCTACTTCAAAACGAACTTTGACCCTTGCCGCCTGGGCGGTGATGCTCGCCGTTTCTGACCTGCCCGACATCCTCATCACCTGGCTGGGCGGAACCGTCCCAGCGTGGATCTTCTGGGCGAAAACCGGCTTTCTGGCAGCGTTCCTGGTGCTGACCCTGGTTTGGAAAGCCCTTCGCCCGCTCTGGCAGTATGCCGCCGTCTTCCTGACGCTCTTCCTGGCCCTCAGCCTGAGGAATCTGGTGCGGTACACGGACTGGTTCCAGAGCCATTTCAACTACGTAATGGAATGGTCGGGTTGGTATGAGATTCATCAAGACCGTCGCCAGCGTTATGAACGCGCTATAGAACAACGGTTAAAAGAAGGGATGAGACTGTTACCACCTGACCTATTCAAGTAATAAATACTGGCGTGGAATGTAATTCCGCGCCAGCCCCTTCATGTCTAGCCCAACTCAATCCGCTGCCGCCTCCTGCCCGCGGAACTGACTCATATACAGATGATGATAGAATCCTTGCTGCGCCAACAACTCATCGTGTGTGCCGCGCTCAATAATCTCGCCATTGTTGATCACAAGAATCCTGTCGGCCTCGCGGATGGTGCTAAGGCGGTGCGCGATGACGAAGCTGGTGCGGCCTTCCATCAGCCGCAGCAACGCCTCCTGGATGTGCTGTTCGGTGCGGGTATCCACGCTGCTCGTGGCCTCGTCGAGAATCAGGATACCCGGCTCGGCCAGGATCGCGCGGGCGATGGCGAGCAACTGGCGCTGGCCCTGGCTGAGGTTGCTGCCGCGCTCCGATAGCTCGGTCTGGTAGCCCTGCGGCAGGCGGCGGATGAACTGGTCGGCGTTCGCCAGCGTTGCTGCCGCGATGACCTCCTCGTCCGTCGCGTCGAGCCGCCCGTAGCGGATGTTCTCCATCACCGATTCGGAGAACAGGAAGGTGTCTTGCAACACGACGCCCAACTTGTGGCGCAGGCTGGCCTTCTGGTAGGCGCGCAAATCCACGCCATCCAGGGTGATTGCGCCTTCCTGGATGTCGTAGAAGCGCGAGAGCAGGTTGATCATCGTCGTCTTGCCCGCGCCCGTCGGGCCGACGAGGGCGATGGTCTGCCCCGGTTCGGCGCGAAAGCTCATGTTCTTGATCACCGGCACATCGGGCACGTAACTGAAGTTCACCTGATCGAAGACAACGTCACCTTGCACTTTGTCCAGCACGAGTGCATCAGGCGTATCCTGGATTTCGGGCACTTGATCCAGCAGCTCGAAAACGCGCTCGGTGCCGGCGAGCGCGGACTGAATCTGGTTGTACAGATCGCCCAACTGGCGCAGCGGCCCGGCGAAGCGGCGCGAGTAGTTGTAGAACGTGAGGATCGTACCCACGGTGGCCCAGCCGCGAATCACCATCCAACCGCCCAATCCGGCAAGGATGGCAATGTTAGCGTTGCTGAAAATGCCCATCAGCGGCGGGATCAGGTTGGCGTAGGTCTGAGCGCGGATGCCCACGTCCCGCGTCTCCTCATTAACCCGGTCGAATTTCGCCAGCGTGGATTCCTCCTGCCCAAAGGCAATGATCACGCGCTGCCCGCTGAAGATTTCCTCCAACTCGCCGTTTAGCTGCCCGATGCGCATCTGGAAGTCGCGGAAGCCCTGGCGCGTGCGCTTGCCCACGAAGCCGGTAAACCACAACATCAACGGGAAGACGAACATCGAGCCGAGCGCCAGCCAGAAGTTGATGGAAAACATCATCACCACGATGCCCACCAGCGAAAGCAGCCCGCCGATCAAGTCGGTCACGTTCTGCGCCAGCAGCCGACCGAGCGCGTCCAGGTCGTTGGTGAGACGGCTCATCAGGTCGCCGTGCGGGTGCTGGTCGAAGAAGCTCAGCGAAAGCGTCTGCAAGTGGCCGAAGAGCTGCTCGCGCAGCGCACGCAGCACCTGCTGCACCATGCCGACCATCATCCGCGCCAGCGCCACGCGCAAGGCCCAGACTACCAGATAGACGCCCAACATCAGCAGGACGAGCCGGCCCAATCCCGCCACGTCGCGCTCGGTGATAAAGCGGTCAATCGCCACGCCGTTGAGATACGGGCCAAGCAGGTCCAGAAACGTGCTCGCCACCACCAAAAGGGTCGCCACTGCCAGTGTGACGCGATGCGGGCGCAGATAGCCGAGCAGACGCCGCAGCGTCCCGCGCACGTCGCGCGCCTTCTCAATCTTCGTCCCGTGGCGTCGCCCGCCCGGCCCCGGCCCGCTCACCGGCACGCCGCCGCCCCGTTGTTGCCCACCGCTACGATTTCCGGGATCACCCGCCCCATTCTGTCCATCTCCCCCAACAGAACCTTGTTGTCGTTCCATGATTCCCTGTCTCCTGTCTACCGTCTACTGCCTACCGTTCCCCAACTGCGACTGATAAATCTCTTGATAAATCGGGCTGTGGGCCAGCAGTTCGGTGTGCGTCCCCACGTCGGCGATGCGACCGCCATCCAGCACGACGATTTTGTCGGCGCTGAGGACGGTGCTGATGCGCTGCGCGACGACGAAGACGGTGCTCCGGTGCGCCAGTTGGGTGCGCAACAACTCGTCCAGCGCGTCCTGAAGTTTGCTTTCGGTCTCCACGTCCACCGCGCTGGTGCTATCGTCGAGGATGAGCACACGCGGGCGGACGCACAACGCGCGGGCGATGGCAATGCGCTGCTTCTGCCCGCCGGAAAGGTTAACGCCGCGCTGCCCCACGAGGGTGTCGTAGCCGTCGGGCATCGCCATGATGAAGTCGTGCGCCTGCGCCGCTTTGGCGGCGGCGATCACCTCCTCGTCGGTGGCGTCGGGGCGCCCGTAGCGGATGTTGTCGCGCACGCTGCCGCTGAAGAGGACGGCCTCCTGCAACGCGATCCCCACCTGCGCGCGCAGGTCGTGCATCGGCCAATCGCGCACATCCACTCCATCAATGAGCACGCGGCCCCCATCCACGTCGTAGAAGCGCGGAATGAGGTGGATGAGGCTGGTTTTACCGGAACCGGTCGCGCCGAGGACGGCGACCGTTTCCCCCGGCTCGGCGACCAGATTCACGTTCGTCAGGACGGCGTCAGCGCAGCCGTGATTATAGCTGAAGCATACGTCCTCGAAGATCACGCGTCCAAGCCGTTCGTCCGGGGTGCGGGTTTCGACGGGGGATTGGACTTCCGGTTCGCTGTCCAGCACTTCGAGGATGCGTCCGGCGGAGGCGTCGGCGGCGGAGAGCGGCGCGATCATACTGAGGAGCATCATCAAGGGGAAGAGCGAGAAGATCATGTAGTTGACAGCGGCCATAATCTGCCCCACGGACATCTCGCCTTCGATGGCGAGGTTGCCGCCGAACCAGATCACGCCCGCGGTCGCCAGATTGGTGATCGTCATCATCAACGGCATCAAGAAGACGACAAAGTTCAACACCTTGATGGTTTGCGCCATCAAGTCGTCGTTGGCGTGCGCAAAACGCTTTTTTTCGTGTTCGGCGCGGACGAAGGCTTTGACAACGCGCACGCCGGCCAGATTTTCCTGCATCACAGTGTTGAGCTTATCGAGCTTTTCCTGAACGATGAGGAACAACGGGCGCGCCTCAACGAGAAACAGCACGACAATGCCAAAGATCACCGGCAGCATCGCTAACCAGATCCAGGCCAACTGGCGCGCCGTGAGGATGAGCATCACCACGGAACCGGCGGCCCATATCGGCGCGCGCGTGAGGATACGGAGGCTCATCATCATGATCGTCTGCACCTGGGTGATGTCGCTGGTGGCGCGGACGAGCAATTGCCCGGTCTGCAAGCGGTCCAGGTTGCCGAAGGAGAGGGTCTGCACCTTGCGCACAAACGCACTGCGGATGTCGGCGCCGGTCTTCAATCCCACACGCACCGAAAGGATAATGTTGCTCACTGACACCAACGCTTCCAGCACTGCGACGCCTAACATAAGCAGCGCGGTATTGATGATGACAGACATGTTCTGGGCTTTTACACCCTCGTCGATCACCCGTTGCGTCAGCCGGGGGATCGCCAGGTCGGCTGCCACCACGCCGATCAACAACAGCAGCGCAAGAATCGCCTCCCAGCGATAGGGCTGCATAAACTTGTATAAACGCCATAATGATTTCATAGG
>DYKY01000004.1:42521-57884 GCA_020722365.1 Thermoflexus sp. | reverse complement strand
TATGAACGAACGACGAACGATATCCCCAGAAGTAGAACCAGAAGAAGTGATGTTGGATCGGGCACTGCGCCCGCAACGGCTGGATGACCTCATCGGCCAGGACCGCGTGCGCGAAAACCTGCGCATCCTCATTGAGGCGTCGAAGGGACGCAACGAACCGATGGAGCACGCGCTGTTCTACGGCCCCCCGGGTCTGGGGAAAACGACCCTGGCCCATATCATCGCCAACGAAATGGGCGCGAATATCCGCATCACCGCCGGGCCATCGATTGAGCGCGCGGGCGATCTGGCGGCGATTCTGAGCAATTTGCACGAGAAGGAAGTGCTCTTCATCGACGAAATCCACCGCCTGGGAAAGGTGGTCGAGGAGATTCTCTACCCGGCGATGGAAGATTTCGCGCTGGATCTGGTCATCGGGCAGGGGCCGGGGGCGCGCACGGTGCGCCTGAGCCTGCCGCGCTTCACCGTGATCGGCGCGACGACGCGGCTGGCGTTGCTCTCCGCGCCGCTGCGGACGCGCTTCGGTGCGACCTACCGCCTGGATTTCTACGACGAGGCGGCGCTGGAACGCATTGTCGACAACGCTGCGCGGGCCTTGAAAATCCCGCTAGAACCGGCGGGCCGCGCCGAGATCGCACGCCGGGGCCGCGGGACGCCGCGCGTGGCGCTGCGCGTGCTGCGCCGTGTGCGCGACTACGCGCAGGTGCGCGGCGATGGCGTCGTCACCGGCGAGCTGGCCGCCGAGGCACTGGCGCTGCTGGAAATCGATGCGCGCGGGCTGGATGACCTCGACCGGCGCGTATTGCACACCATCATCGAGAAGTTCGACGGCGGGCCGGTGGGACTGGAGACCATCGCCGCGTCGGTCGGCGAGGCCGCCGACACGATTATGGACGTTGTCGAGCCGTACCTGTTGCAGCTCGGCTTCATCGGGCGCACGCCCCGGGGACGGGTGGCAACGCGCCTGGCCTACGACCATCTCAACATTCCCTACACCCAGTTAGAACAAGCCGCATTGTTCTGAATCGCTGAGTCCAGCCATGTTGACCACGGGGACGCTACTCGACAATCGTTACCGGATCGACCGCCTGCTGGAATTCGGCGTGATGGGCGCGATGTATCGCGCCTGGGACACCCAGCGGGATATGCCGGTATCGGTCAAAGAGTTGACGCCCCAACCCGAGCTGGACCGCACCACCCTCGATCACCTGCGGCGCGAGTTCGAGCGCGAGGCGCAGATTCTCCGCACGCTGCGCCATCCGGCCATGACAACCCTCCACAATTTCTTCCATGCCGAGGACACCGGCAATACCTACCTGATCATGGATTTCGTAGAAGGGGAGAGCCTGGCGGACTGCATCGCGCGCGTCGGCGCGCTGCCCGAAGCACAGGTGAAAGTCTGGGCTGCGCAGATTCTGGATGCGCTCGAGTTCTGCCACAGCCACGGCGTGCTGCACCGCGACATCAAACCGCAAAACATCATCCTCCGTCCCGACGGGCAAGCGGTATTGGTGGGCTTCGAACTGGCGAAGCTGTGGGATCCCAACGATCCGCGCTCCTGGACCGCCACGCGGGTGATGGGGACGCCGGAGTACGCGCCGCCGGAGCGCTGGGGCCTGCAATCGTGGCACATCGACGCGCTCAGCGACGTCTACAGCCTTGGCGCGACGCTGTACCACGCGCTGACGGGGAAAGCGCCGCAGACCGCCGGAGAACGCACGTCCAACCCGTACCAATTTGCGCCAGTCAAGGAACTGGGGCGCGTGAGCGCCTCCGTCAAAACTGCCATTATACGGGCGATGGAGCTACCCCGTGTCAAACGATTTCAAAGTGCAGCAGCGATGCGCGCCGCGCTGCTGGACGAAACGCCGCTGAGCGCCATCGAAGAAGTGCAGCCGGCCCGCCTGATGATCCCATCGCGCGGCGAGAAACTGCGCAACTGGGCGCTGCTGGTACTGGCGAGCCTGTTGGTGTTGGGCGGGGCCGGCCTCCTCGCCACGGCGGGGCGGATGTGGCTCAATGCGCGGGACGGCGTAACACCCACGCCGGAAACCACACTCCCGGCAATAACGGCGACGACGACCGCGATGGCGGCCAGCACGACGCCTGAAACCGGCGAGGCGCCATCCCCAGACGCAACCGCCATCCCCACGGACATACCCACGCCGCGCCCGACGAACACCCCCGCTGCCATCGCCATGATCCCTAGCGGCTGGACGCTCGCGTTCGGCGACGACTTCGCCGACAATGCCCACGCATGGGTTGTTGGCAGCTACGAGGACGATTGGGGAACGGTCACACGCGCCATAACCGGCGGCCGATATACGTGGAACATCACTGCCGCGCGCAGCGTCGGACGCTGGTGCACGCCTGAAATCGCTCCGGTGGCCGACTTTTACCTGACGGTAAACGCACGACGGCTCAGCGGGCCGCTTGACGCCGGCTACGGCGTGGTCTTCCGGCATGACGCGGGAAATTACTACCTGTTCAGCATCCGCGATGACGGCTTCTTCAACCTCAATCTGTGGTACAATTTTGCCTGGAACGCCGTCATCGACTGGACAGGAACGTTGGTGATTCGCCCCGGCGAGGTAAACCAATTGGCAGTATTGGCTGAGGGAACACGTTTTACCCTCAGCATCAACGGGACGACGGTCGCCGAAGCAGAGGATGAGCAATTAACGCAGGGCGAAATGGGACTTTCCGTGCTCTTCATCACCCCTGGCGACGCTGTGTTCACGTTCGAGCACTTTGAGGTTTACACACCGTAGTCATTTTCTCTACCTGACAGACCAGGAAAATGTGGTATGATAGGGAAAAATTAGAAGAAGGATAGGAAGATAAACTGTGATACGAGGGGTACTTTATACTGTTGGCCGTGTTTTGATCGCGCTGTATACGCGGCTGTTTATGGACCTCGAGATTCTGTGGCAAGCGCCACTGCCGCCGGGTCCAAAACTCATCGTGGCGAACCATCCGAGTTTCACCGACCCTTTCGCTATCTCGCTACTCTCCTCACACCCGATGGCAATCCTGATCACCTCCCTGGCTTTTCTGGTTCCCATATTCGGCTTCTACCTGAAACGGTCGCGCCACATTCCGGTGACGCCAGGGGCGGGACGTCCCGCGTTCGATGAAGCGTTGCAGCGGCTGAAGGGCGGTGAAACGGTAGCCCTCTTCATCGAAGGCGCGATCAGCCCAAGTGATGGCGGATTCTGCCCGCCGCGCACCGGCGCAGTGCGGCTGGCCTTGAGCGCGGGCGTGCCGATCATCCCGGTGGGCATACACATCGTACAAGAGCGTCTGCGGGTCATCGAGGCCAAAATCAAGGGCGAAGTCTACCCCGAACAGTGGTATCTGCGTGGTCCACTGCGCATGGTCGTGGGCGAGCCGATTCACCTGGAAGGAGACGTCGAGGATCACTCCCATGTGAAAGCCGAATCGCAGCGCGTGATGCAGCGGATCATCGACCTGGCCCACGAAGGCAAACGACAACTCCAAGAAAGCGCGCTTCGCCGTAAGGAAAAGCCACGACGCAGAGTAGCCGAGGCGATCTAGAGGGTTCCGGCGCCAGGGAAAATCATGATTGACGTTTGGGGAGTGTTTTCCAATGCCCTGTGGATTCTGGGATTGGCCGTGCTGCTGGCCGTGTGGAGCTACGCCGCCTACGAAGCCGGTCGGCGCAAGTGCAAAGTCCGCCATGTCACCAATGAACTGGGTTACGCGCTGGCGCTCAATGCCGGGATGATGCTGTTTCTCGCGGGGATGGCGACCACGGAAGATCGCTGGTGGGCGCGCGTCCTGTGGATCGTGATTGGCCTCGGTGTCATCGCCGAAAGTGTGTGGCGCATCGTTCAACACCGGAAGGCTGCTGCGCCCGCCGATACCGATGAGGTCGAGTAACACCGTGACCGAAAAGGATGTCCGCGTGCCGCCTGACCAACGACGGCGCATCTGGTTAGCCCTCGTTTTGCCCATCAGCGTGATGCTCGGCGTGAGCCTGGTAGGAAGGGTCGCCGCTCACGTCGTTGGGCGTACCCTGTTAGGGATGCTCGGTGCAGCCATCGGCGGGGTAGCGGCCGGCGTCACTGTCAAACGGTTCGTCGCGCACGGCAAAGGCAACGGCGAGGTGCTCTTCGGACTCGGCGCGACGACGGCCATCGGCGTCGTGGCTATCGGTTACTTCTACCTGTTCTACATCGATAAGGATATGCAGAACATCCTCACGCTGGCGCGCAACGTCGAGCAGGTCTCCATTTTCGTGGAGTTTCTGACCGCGCAACATGCCGGGACATTGTGGGCGCAGCGCCTCTTTCCCCAGTTGCAATCTTCCGACATATAAAAATGTGATGCGCGACAGGATTCATCACGCATCACGTTCCACGCATCACGTCTCGCCTTACTCGCCGAGATTTGTAATGCTTCCTGAACCGGTGACCCGCTGATCGACGGACGGACGTCCCGCGTAGGCCACATCCCCACTGCCGGCGATCTTGATGCCGAGGGATTCGTTCGCCCGCAACGTCACCGAACCGCTGCCGAAGATGCCGACCTCAGCCATATCGCTGTCCACGTTCCTGGCCCGGTAATCGCCGGGGCCGTTGATCGTGATGGTCTGCCGCGCGACTTCACCTGCCGCGATATCGAGCTGGCCCGAACCAGGGATGGACACGTCCAGCGTGTCGGCCTGGAGGCCATCGAAATCCACGTCCCCAGAACCGCTAATGCGAATCTCCACACCGGTCGCCACACAGTCCGCAGCGCGCAAATTGCCGGAGCCGCTGATCCGTAGCGTGGTCGTCGTCGACTTCAGATCACTCAGGTCGATATTGCCGGAGCCGGAGATGGTCACCTCGATGGACTCGGCGTCCAGGTCTGGCGCAGTGACGTTGCCGCTGCCGGAGAGCACGATCGTGTCGAGCGCCTTCACCGTGAGGTAGAAGCGGACGGGTTTCGTCGGGCGCAGCGCTGCATCCATCCGGCTATCGATCCGCACCTGTCCACCGCTCGTGGTGATCTCGAAGTACGGCAGCAGGTTGTCCTCGGCTTCGATGCGCAATTCCTCTTTGTCGCCAAAGTCGATGGTCAGATCGCCGAACGAGGCCAACTCCACGCCCGTGACGTTGTTGAGCGTGTGGGTTTCCGTATCCATGCGACCCGAGCCGCGAACGATACCGAAGCCCGCTGGGCCACACGCCAGACTGCTCACGAGCAGCGCTGTGATGATGCCCACAATGACAAATCGATGTTCTTTCATCTTTCTCTATCTCCTCGTTTAAATTCATTCTTGGTAAACCTGACAGGTCTCAGAAGACCTGTCAGGTTTCAAAACCAGCCGGTCAGCGTTCGGATACAACCTCGCGCAGGCTTGGACGGCGGAATGTGTTAGTGAAGACCAGCAGCAAACCGATGCCGATCAACAACGCCGGGCCGGCCGTGTTCAGCATCCACCAGCCGGGCCGGAGGGCAACCAGTCCCAGCATCCCCATCAAGCCGAACGCGGCAATCGTACACAGGATTGTACCGGCGGTCAAAAGGCCCACTCTGCGCTTGCGCGCGTAGGCGACGAGCAAGGCAAGCCCCACCGAGAGCGGTTCGATGGTCCACAGCACGGTCCACACTTCCCACCAACCGGTGAGCGCGCAGAACTGGAACAGCAGCCCGTTCATCCCGATGATGATGGCGGGGATCATCAGCCAAACGTTGCGCATAAAGAGCGCCGCCAGCACAAAGCCCACCGCAACGGACCACACTTCCACCGGCCAGAGCCATTCCCATGCGCGCCACACGTTGAAGACGCTGGTGAAGAGTAAGATGCCGCCCGTCGCCAGAACCGGCGCGCCGACAATGAAGAACGCGCCCAGGCCGCGCCTGTGGGGCCACAGCAGCGGGATCAGCATGAAGAACGCCCCCACCCCGACCACGATCACCGGCCACAGTCGCCAGACGCCCCAGTGCCAGCGGATGCCGAGCAGCGGCAGCGCCACGTTGACCATCAACGCCAGCCCGCCCAGCAGAATCAGAAAAAGACCGATTAACGTCGAAACTCGCTTGTTCATGATATTCCTCCTTAACGTGAATATGACTATAGGATAGCATAAGGATGGAGGGGATGCCTATTCGATGGCTAACAGATAGCTAACGAATGGCTGCAAGAAACCAAAAACTCCTGGGATTTGGCTAACCCCAGGAGTTTCAGAAACAAGCACACAATCGCCTAAAAAATCGCGTTAATGAGCGCCGTGAAATATTGGGGCGTGAGCCACAAGACCACAGCCAGAATCGCCATGATCGAGATCAAACCCAAGATCACGGCGAAGATGCGCCCTAACCCACGCGCGAGTGTCTTTTTTCCCGCCAGCCAGCTCGGCAGCACGATTGAGGCAATGGCAACCCAAGCCAGAATAATCCACGAAACTTGCCAATGGGTCCAATTGTTTGAGAACGCGCTGTAGGCCAACATCGCAGCGACCGTCAGCGCCGGAGCGGTAAAAAGCAACAGCCAGAGAGCGCCGGTAGCGTACATGATGAAACACAGCCCCAAGGTCCCCAGGAAAACCTGTACCGGCCAGCCACGCTCATAAAATGCCCAATTGCCGGTCGGCACAGCGATCGAGAGCATCAACAGATTGCCGAGTCCGACAAGCAGAATCGCATTGAGAATCGCCCTGCCGACGCCGTAGCGACGCGGCTCGCGCCGTGGCCGAGCGTCCGCCGTGCATGCAGGCGTGCTCACAACCGCTGGCGCAACAGGCATCGTCGCCGGAGCGGCGGGTGGTACGGGTGTCTCGGCTGCGAGCGTCTGGAGACGCTTTTGCCCCAGCGTGATGTCGGTTTCGTCGTCGGCAAACGCGAGAGCGCCGGTGGACCGTTGCGCCGCCATCACCCGGCGCGTGTCCCCGGAAATGACGGCCACCGATTCCGCGGGCGCGTCCGACGTCGTGAAGGAGAGCGGCAGCGAGATGCGCGTCGGCAACGCAATCCCCGCTTCTTCGGCGGCGGCACGCAACGCTTCGGCCATCTCTACCGCGCTCTGGTAACGGTCTTCCGGCTTCTTCGCCAGCGCCTTGAAGACGATGCGCTCGAACGGTTCGGGAATCTCCGGGTTGATGCGGCGCGGCAGCGGCAACGGATCGTTGACGTGCTTCATCAGGATCGCCAGCGGGGTGTCGGCGTCGAAAGGTGTGCGCTGGGTCAGCATTTCGTAGAAGACGATGCCGAGCGAGTAGATGTCGCTGCGGGCGTCGCACAGGCCCTGCATCCCCTGCTCCGGCGCCATGTAGTGCAGCGTGCCCATCAACGCGCCGGAGACGGTGTAGCGCGTCCCGCCGATGATGTGCGCGATGCCGAAATCCCCAAGGACGGCCTGCCCGCGCCGGCTCAGCAGGATGTTGGCCGGTTTAATGTCGCGGTGGATCATCCGCTCGCTGTGCGCGTAGGCCAGCCCATCCAGCACGTCGAGCATGATGCGCACGATCTCGCCCCAGGCCATGTGCTCGCCGCGCACACGGTAGTCATTGAGGCGCGTCTTGAGCGTGTCGCCTTCGAGCAGCTCCATCACCATGTAGTACACGCCGTCCTGCACATCGAAGTCGAAGACCTGGACGATATTGGGATGGCGTAGCGCCGCCACCGACTGCGCTTCACGCCGGAAACGGGCCTGCCACGTCTCGTCGGCGGATGCGTCAGCCCCGAATGTCTCATCGTCCATCAGATCGGAACGCAGAACTTTAACCGCCACGTAGCGATCGAGTTGCGGGTGATAGGCGCGATAGACGCGCGCCATCCCGCCACGCCCGAGCGCTTCCAGAATGCGGTATTTACCGAGCGTCTTGCCTTCCAAAGAAGCCACTGCCATTGAATTGTTTTCCCCCTCGAAGCGTAACGCCGCCAGAGTCACCGCAGGGGAATGCATGTTTGTCGCATTACTCGTCATCATTCACCATCCTGCGATAAGGATAGCAGATCTCCGGCGGCGTTGCCTATTCGTTATCTATCCATTGACTATCCGCGCCCCACCAGTTTATAACCAAGCCCGCGGATGGTAAGCAACATCTGCGGGTTGGCGGGATCGGGTTCAAGTTTGGTGCGCAGCCGCCGCATCAGGTTCTCCACCTGGTAGTCGTAGACGTCCGCCTGATATTCGGGCCAGACGGCGGCGGCGATGTCATCCTTCGAGCAGACCTCACCACTCCGTGCGTGGAGGTAAGCCAGCAAGACGAATTCCTTGGAGGAGAGCGTGATCACGCGGCGGTCGAGACGCACCACACCCGCCGCCACATCCACCTCCAACGTCGGCAGGAACGTGTCGCGGTAGGTGATGTCGGGATCGTGGAAAGCCAAAGCCACGTCCCCGATTTTGATGCAGTCTCCATCGTGCAGAGCGACGGGTTCGAGCACGCGCTCATCATTGAGGAACGTGCCGTTAGTGCTCCCCAGGTCTTCGAGGATCACGCGCCAGCCGTCACGCCGCAAGCGCGCGTGCTCGCGGGAGACGCGCTTGCTGGTGACGACGATATCGTTCTCCAACGCCCGACCGATCGTTGTGATCTCGCTGCTCAACAGATGCTCGCGGCCTGTCGGATCGGTCAGATAGGGAACCGGTTTGGTTGTCGAATCCGTCATGAGGCTCACCTCCGATCCCCTAGTGTACGCTGACTGGCGTTCATGTCAACTACACTTGCCGCACTCCGGTTTGCGTCTATAATCGCCATGTATGAAAAGCCTGATGCGTCTCGAAAGCTGGATTGAGCAATTGGTCGAAGCGCCGTTCGTGCGGCTCTTTGCCGGACGGCTGTTCGCGCAGGATGTGGCGCGCCACCTCGCGCGAGCCCTGGAGGATGGCGAACGCATCGGCGCCGATGGCGTCCCGGAAGTGCCGGGCCGTTATCGTATCGCGCTGAACCCGGAGGATCTGGGAGCACTTCAGACCCACCATCCTGATCTGGACGCGCAACTGGCCATCGATCTCCAGGCGCTGGCCGAAAGCATGCAAGTCCGGCTGATGGAACCGCCCGCAATCCTGTTAGAGCCGAACGGCGATTTGCCGCTGCACGCCGTGCGCATCACGCCGGTCACGCGTGTGTCCTTGACGCAGGATCCTACTCGCGATCTGAATCTGGAATCGCTCCGCCAACGCATCGAACGAGAGGAGGCGAACGGGCTGCAAGCTTACTTGATCGTCCAGGGCACACACACGTTTGAGCTGACCCTGCCGACAGTGCGCATTGGGCGCGCGCTCGATAACGACCTCATTCTCGAAGACACGCGCGTGTCGCGCTACCACGCCCAACTGCGCTGTCGCTATCGCCGTTACATCCTGCAAGATCTGGGCAGCCGCGGCGGCACCATGGTCAACGGCTTCCCTATCCAGGAAATCGTGCTCCGACCCGGCGACGTCATCTCGCTTTCCGGCATCGATCTGATCTACGGCGAAGAAATCGGCGACCGGCGCAAGGAGACGGCGAGCACGCCCGCCACAGACGATACACGCGCTTATCCAGCGGCGAGGCCCTGATATGGAGAACGTGACGGCGGAACTGCTGCTGGCGCTGCGGTTTGGTCTGGCCCTGTCGCTCTACCTCTTTCTGGGTGTAGCATTCTACATCCTCTGGCAGGGCTTGCGCCAGCACGAGAAAATGCCCATTATCGCGCACACGCCTGCGCATGTCATCATTGAGGAGGGCGAAGAACAGGGCAGACGTTTATCCCTGCGCCCCGTAACGGCTATTGGGCGAAGTCACACCAATATCCTGATCATTGCTGACGCTTTTACTTCCAACCATCACGCCCTGATTCTTTGGCGTGACAAGATGTGGTGGCTTGAAGACCTGGAAAGCCACAACGGCACTTTCCTCAACGAACAGCGCGTCGCGCATCCCGTGCCACTTAGCACTGGCGATCGCATTCGCATCGGCGCGACCGTGTTGCGCTTCGAGACAGACGAGTAGCGAGTGGCGAGTAGCGAGTGGTAAACACCTTGCACTCTGAGGCTCGCATCTGCAACTCATGATTCGTGATTCGTGATTCATGATTCGTGATTCGTGATTCGTGATTCATAATTCGCAACGAAGGGGTACACAATGGACCTGATGCTAGAAGGAAAAACTGCGCTCGTCACCGCAGCGAGCCGGGGATTGGGATATGCGGTCGCGCGCGCGCTGGCGCAGGAAGGTGCCAACATCGCGCTCTGCGCCCGGAACGCAACAACGCTCCAGGATGCCGCACGCACGTTGGCCCGTGAAACCGGCGCGACGGTGCTGCCGGTGGTCGCCGACATCGCGCAACCGGCGGATGTGCGGCGTCTGGTCGATGAGACTATCACGCGCTTCGAGCGTATCGATATGTTGTTCATCAATGCTGGTGGGCCAGCACCGGGACACTTTGTAGACCTGACCATGGAACAGTGGGAGACCGGCATCCAATTGACCATCCAGGGCGCACTGCGGCTGGCATATGCCGTCGTTCCGCTGATGCGCGCGCAAGGTGGGGGCAGCATTCTCGCCAACACTTCGGTCACCGTGCGCCACCCGCTGGACGGGCTGACGATCTCCAACGCGCTGCGCACCGCCGTCGTTGGCCTGGTAAAGACGCTGTCCATCGAACTTGGCCCGGACAACATCCGCGTCAACGCCATCGCGCCGGGCTGGACGCGCACCGAGCGTGTGGATGAAATCCTGCGCGCGCGCATGGAACAGAACACCAGCAGCATGGAGGAAGAAGCCGCGAAAATCACCACGGAAGTCCCGCTGCGCCGCATGGCCGACCCCGTCGAGTTTGCGCGCGCTGCCACGTTCTTGCTCTCCCCGGCAGCCTCGTACATTACCGGCGTCACCCTGCTCGTCGATGGCGGTATGGCCCGCGCAGTACTGTAAATTTCAACCACGAATCTGCACGAATGTCTACATTCGCCGAATCTACGCGAATCAAGTTTTGCAATTCATGAGAATTGGTGCAGATTCGTGGTTTCGCTTTTGGAGCAGCCGATGAGATACTTGCATATTTCATGCCTTTTAACCGCATGCCTGCTGTTGGCAGCCTGCACGACCACTCCTGCTGCGCCGCCATCATTCACCCCCATCCCCATCTCGCCCACGGCCACGCCTGAACCGACCGCCACAGCGATTCCATCTCCCACACCCACCCTCACCCCCACGCCCAGGCCGCGTGTGCTCACCATCTGCCTGGGAGCCGAACCGGACTCACTGTATCTCTACGAAAACGACACGCACGCCGCTCAGGTTATCCGTGAAACCATCTACGATGGCCCCATCGACACCGTTGGCTACAGTTACCAACCCGTCATCCTGCAAAAGCTGCCTTCTTTGGCGGATGGCGACGCCGTGATCACCACAGCTACCGTAGAGACAGGCGCTCAGATCGTCGATGCCAACGGTGACGTCGTGAAGCTCGCCGCAGGCACGCGCGTCCGTCCCGGCGGCTGCCGCGCCGCCGACTGCGTGGTTACATTCGATGGACAGCCCATCACGATGGATCAGATGCAGGCCACATTCACCCTCAAATCCGACCTGCGCTGGTCCGACGGCGAACCGCTCACGGCCCGGGACTCCGTCTACAGCTTCGAATTGGCCCGGCACGCGGACACGCCCAACTGGAAGTGGCTGGAACTGCGCACGAGTAGCTACACCGCGCCGGACGATCACACCGTCGTCTGGACCGGCCTACCCGGCTTCCTCGATCCCGCCTATGCTACGGCGTTCTGGACACCGCTCCCGGCCCACGCCTGGAGCCGGTACACGCCCGCGACGTTGCTGACGCAGAACGTCGTCATGCGCACCCCACTCAGCTATGGGCCATACGTGATCGATGCCTGGGAGCCGGGGCAATCCATCCGACTGTCGCCCAATCCCTACTACTTTCGCGCGGCGGAAGGATTGCCGTACTTCGAGACCCTCACCTTTCGCTTTATCTCCAGCCAAAACGTGGAAACCGCCTTGGATGCGCTGGCCCAGGGCCAATGCGACGTGTTGAGCCTTGACTTGTACCTCGAACGTGATCTGCAACGCTTGCGCGAGATGGAGACGTCCGGGGAAGCCGAACTCTATACTGTCAGCGGCCCGATCTGGGAACATCTGACCTTCAACGCCGACCCGCCGCCCGATTACGAGCAGCCGGCCTTCTTCCAGGACGTGCGAACGCGGCGCGCGGTCGCCTACTGCATCGACCGCCAGGCCATCATCGAGCAGGTGACCGGCGGCCTGGGCAGGGTCTCCGACGCCTACCTGCCCCACGAACACCCGCTCTATGCCGCCGATGCCGTCATCTTGCATCCCTACGATCCGGCGCAGGGCCAGGCGCTCCTGGAGGAGGTGGGGTGGCGCGACCTGGATGGCGACGGCGTCCGTGAGGCACACGGCATCCCCGGCTTCTTCGATGGGACGCAATTCCACATCCGTTACAGCACCACCACGGCGGACATGCATGCGCAAATCGGCGCATTGATCGCCGCAGACCTGGCCGAGTGCGGCATCCAGGTGGAAGTGGAACAGCTCGAACCGGCGACGTTCTTCAAAGACGGCGCGGGGACGCCGCTGTATGGGCGGCACTTCGACCTGGCCGAATTCTCCTGGCTGACGGATGTGCAACCGCCGTGCAGCCTGTATCTTGCCGCGCAGATTTCATCCGAGACAAACCAGTGGAGCGGGCAAAACTTCGGCGGCTACAACAACCCCATCTACGACGCGCTGTGCAATCAGGCGCTCGCCGCTTTGCCCGGCGAAGCGGCCTACGTCACGGCCCACAGCGAAGCGCAGCGTCTCTTCAGCGCAGACTTGCCGGCGCTGCCGCTCTTCTTCCGCCCGCGCGTCTACGCGACACGCGCCGACTTGACCGGCTTCAGCCCGGATGCCATCGCCGTGGAGACGTGGAACATCGAGAGGTTTGCGTTTGGGGAGGAGTAAGGAGTACGGAGTAAGAAGTATGGAGTGTCTTCCGGCCCTTACTCCGTACTCCCTACTCCGTACTCCATGAGAAGCAACACCGGCGGCGCATCGTAGACGCGAAAGCTCTCATCGAGGTGCGGGAGACGTAGAGCGTAGGGCGTCCCGCAGCGTTCCGCCAGCGAGAGGGGTACCGTAAGGCCCGCGTCGGCCAGCGGATCGTCGGTGAGCGCCAGCGGTCCCACACGCGGGCAGCGCCCAAAGGCGATGATTTCGCGTTTGCGCAGCAGTTCCTCGTACCAGGCCAGCGTCGCGGCGTAACGTTCCGGTTGGCGCGCTAACGCCCCATAACCGCGATGGCTCGCCAGCACGATCACGTCCGCGTTTTCTGCGATCTCCGCAAGCTGTGCGATTTTCGCCCCGACCTTCGCCGGCGTCTCCTCATCGTAGACCGGCGCAATCGGCGATGTGTAGCGCCCGGCGTCCCCCTCAGACAATGGAACGGGCAGCGCGTGATCCCAGGCTTCCACGGCGACGGTCGATCCGGCAGGCACGTTCGCGTAGAGCCACTGCGAGGCGGCAATCCACGGGTGTGGCTCGGTGTAGAGCGAGACCTGCGCCCATCCTAACAACGCCGTCGAGACGAGCGTCGCCATCCCCACAACCCGCCGCGCGACCGGGGAAGTGATCACCTTCACGCACACCAACGCCGCCCACGCGGCCCACACCGGGTAGAGCGGCAGGAGATAGCGAGGGAATTTGACGTACAGCCCGGCGGTCATCAGGAAATAAATCAGCGTCCAGAGGCAGGCCAGGCGCAACGTGAACGATCCGCGCCGCCAGCGCCGCAGCGCCCATCCCACACCGGCGATGCCCAGCAGCGTCGTCACCGGGCCAAGTCCCCAGAGCGCCATCTGCGCCAGCGGGTAGAGGAAAGGCAACGTGCCCGCGTACTGGCGCGTGTACGGGAAGTCGAAGCGCCCGGAAGCCATCAGCGCCTGAATCGCCGGGCCATGCCAGCAGGCCGTGGGTCGCAGCAGCGTCCACGGGGAAGCGAGGGCAAAGGCGATGAAGATGGTAGACGGTAAACGGTAGACGGTAGACGGGGGGAAAAACCACTTGTTACTGGTCACCGGTTGCTGGTTGCCGGTTACTGGTTTCTCGTTACTCGTTACTCGTAACTGGATACTCGATTCGCTGATTCGCTGATTCGCCCATTCGCCCATTCGCCCATTCGCCGATTCTTTCGACGGTGGCAAACTGCCGTTTCGACTTTCGACTTTCGACTTTAGACTTTGGACTTTGGAAAACCCATACCCCACAATCACGACTACCGCACACCACGCCAGCGAGGCTTTGCACGCCAGCGTCAAACCGGCGAGCGACCCCGCAAGCGTCCAGCGGTGACGGGTTGCCGCGAGGACTGCGCCGGAAGCCAAGATCGCGCCGAGGACGTCCACGGTGTAGAAGCGCGCTTGCTGGATAGCGAAAGGAGCGAACGCCATCAACGCGGCGGCAAGCAACGCGCCCCACGTTCCGGCAGCGCCGCGTCGCCCGGCAAGCGCGCGGCCCCACGCACCGGTCAGCGCAACGAGGAGCACGCCGAGCAGCCCGGAAAAAAGCCGCATCACAAACAGGGGATCGGCATTGGGCGCGACCATCACGAACAGGCGCGCCACGTAGACCAGCAGGTGTCCGTAAGGGAAATCCGGCGAGGCGGCGCAGGGATCGCCCCACAGCGGGGTCGATTGCGCCACGCCGAGCAGGAAGCGCTCGTCCGGGTGCGCAGCGATGGCGAGTCGCACATCCGGCGCGGGGGCATCCCAATCCGGCGCGGGCAGGCGCAGGGCCGTCGCCAGCAGGAGCAGGGCGACCCATAGCCGGCGCGTATATTGAGGGCGTATTGTCTTATCCAGTTGAAACTTCAATCGCGCAGATAAGGTTCTCGCACAGCCAAACCTGAGAAAGCATGGTAGTGCTTCAGGTTGAACGTATCAGGCGCATTGGGCCACACGACGGGGAAACGCTTGAGGAACGTTTGCGTGATTCGCAAATCCTTTTTGTCCCTGCAACCAACCACAAGTTCCATCGCCACGATTCCCGGAATAGCAAAGGCAGTTGTCTCGTTTTGACGTAACCATGCAGCAGCGGCGGGCAATCCGCGCTGACAGTCTATCAACACATCGGTATCCAAGAAAATCATTAGCCGCGTCTCCAAGCCTGTTCACGCAATGAACGCGCCAGAACCGAACTATCAGGCAAATCATCACGCTCACGCCACATACCGAAGAATTCAGTCTCCAGGACATCTCCAAGTATACCGGGTGACTTATCAACACTTGGCCTGATATACATTTCAGCAACATCCCGCCATGGACGCAACTCCTCACGCAATACTTCGCGCACCACCTCTCGGAGCCACCCCTGGAATTCATCCTTTGTTACGGATAATGTTTCAGGTGTT
>DYKY01000004.1:0-42421 GCA_020722365.1 Thermoflexus sp. | reverse complement strand
ACTATTCGACTATTCTCGCAGGAGGGACTTATGAAGCACGCAGTCAGTGTGAGTTTGGGAAGTTCGAGCCGCAACAAGCACGTCACCGTTGATCTCAAAGGGCAGACGATCAGCCTGGAACGCATCGGCTTTGATGGCGACGTGGCGGCGGCGCGGCGCAAGTTCGCCGAGTTGGATGGCAAGGTGGATGTGTTGGGCGTCGGCGGTGTGGATCTGAATCTGTACCTGGACGAGCGCACATACCCGCTTCATGCAGCCATGAAGCGGGTGCAGGACGTCCACAAAACACCGGTCGTCGACGGCAGTGGTCTCAAACACACGCTCGAACGCCGCGTTTTCGAACTGGCGGCGCCGGCGTTGGGCGGCGTCCCCCACTTCCACAAGGCCTTCGTGACGATGGCCGTCGACCGGCCCGGGCTGGCGCACGCCGTGGCCGATGTCGCCGACGAGGTCGTTTTCGGCGACTTCATGTTCGGTCTCGACCTACCCATCCCACTCAAGGGCATCAAGCAACTGCGCCGGGCGCTGCGGATCATGCTGCCGTTCGTCAGCCACTTCCCGATGTCGATGATCTTCTACGGCAGCTCGGGCAAGGAATACACGCCGAAGTTCACGCGCTACTGGCAGGCCGCCGACCTGATCGCCGGGGATTTCCTCTTTATGAAGAAGTACATGCCGGAAGACCTCAGCGGCAAGACGGTGGTCACCAACACCACCACCGCCGAGAACGTCGTGGCGCTGCGCAAACGCGGCGTGACGCGCCTGATCACGACCACGCCGCGCTACGAGGGGCGCTCGTTCGGCACGAATATGATGGAAGCCGCGCTCACCGCCTACGCGGGCCTGGGCCGCGTGTTGACGCGCCCTGAACTGAACGCCCTGATCGATGAACTGGGCCTGCGCTCAACCGTCGAAATGCTCAACCCCTGACACTCATCCATCGCAAGACGCCGGGCTGAAGCCCTTGCGCTAAATACACAAAGCCCTTCGGGCTGGCTTGACAGCCGCTTTAGGCTGTTAGCCTGCCAGACATCGCGCAACCTCATCTATGCCTCTGCGTATATGTATACACGTTTGAACGTCGAAACATAAGCTCCTGGGTGGAGGTAACGATGAACGAAGATAGAATTCCCGAAAGCGCAGCGCCGATCCTGCCACAGCCGTTCCCTGAGGGCGAACCCCCGCGCGCGCCGCAGCACAAAGAAAAGCGGCGCTCGTTCTTCTGGCCGGTCGTGCTGATCGGGTTTGGCGTGCTCTTGCTGCTTTCCAACCTCGGCGTCTTCCCGGAGTCGGGATGGGCCGTGCTGTGGCGGTTCTGGCCGGTGGCGCTGGTGGCCCTGGGCCTCGATGTGCTCATCGGGCGGCGCTCGCTCGGCGGCGCGATTGCCAGCGGCGTGCTCATCCTCATCCTCGCCGGGATGGTCATCGGCCTGGCCTTCTTTGCCGAGCAGATCCCGGCGTTGGTGAACCTGGCCCAACCGGCCAGATTGCAATCCAGGCACGTCGAGTATCCCATTGAAAAAGTAGAAAGCGCCAAAGTCACCATCGACTGGAATAGCGCGCCGGGTTACCTCGGCGCCCTGGAGGATTCCCCCAACCTGATCGAAGCCGACGTCGACTATCGCGGCGAACTGGCGTTCCATGTGACAAACACCAACAGCCAAGCTGAAGTTGTCTTGGACAGTTATTTCCAGGGCGTCACATTCGGACTCGGACAATGGGATTTCGACAACGGCGATGCGCAATGGGACGTGAAACTCAATCCCGGCGTGGCCTACGAGCTATGGATGGACACCGGCTCCGGCAGTTGTGATTTCGACCTGAGCCGGTTGCCCGTCAGTTATCTTAACCTCGACGGCGGCTCCGGCAGCATCGAACTGAAGCTGCCCGCCGCAAGCAGCTTCGACGGTGAACTGGACGGCGGATCGGGTTCCATAACCATTGTCCTGCCTGAGGGCGTGGGGATGCGGGTGACGTTGGATAGCGGCAGCGGCGGCTTCCAGCCTGACGGGCGGTTCACGCTCATCTCCGGCGAGCGCGACGACGAGGGCGTGTGGGAAACCAAGAATTATGCCAACGCCGACTACAAGATCGAGTTGACCATTGAGCAGGGGTCCGGCAGTATTCAGATTCGCTAGACGCACATCCTGCAAAAGGCCCCGGTTGTCGTGACGAGAAGTCTTCGCGAGACGCACAACAACGTGAAGACCTGCTCCGTGCACTAAAAGCCCGTTTTGAGAGCCATATAAACCGCCAGCAAGGCCTTGAATAGGCTGACGTTCAGGCCAGCAGCGAGTCAGACACAGGCAGAACCCTGCGAGTTTGACCTGGAAGCGCAGAAAAAAACACAAACGGGAGGCACTCGCGAAATTGAGAGAAAGACAGACACAGTAGGCGAGTTTCCTCGTGGCTAACTTTACATTCTCTGAAAATATGGTAGAATGGCTTTGCCTGTGAGCCAAGCGCTCTCGGGTTTTTCTTTTATAAAACCAATTCACCTCAACAACGAAAAACCAAGACTTAGAGGAGCATCGGTATGAGCAATCGCCCGGTATACCTCACGCCGGAAGGTCGAGAAGCGTTAGAACAAGAGTTAAATTATTTGAAGACAGTTCGCCGCCAGGAGGTGGCGAATCGTTTGCATGAGGCGTTGGGTGAGGGAGAGCTGATCGAAAATGCGGAACTGGAGGATGCGCGCCGCGAACAATCGTTTGTGGAAGGGCGCATCCTGACCCTGGAAGAGCAACTGCGCAAGGCGATTATCATCGAGAGCAACCAGCCTAGTGGTGTGATTGGCGTGGGCAGCCACGTAACCGTCCAGGAACACGGCGTCGATGAACCGGAAGAATATCACGTGGTCGGTTCCGCCGAGGCCGATCCCGCGCGCGGCAAGATTTCCAACGAATCACCGCTTGGCAAAGCCTTGCTGGGCAAGCGTGTCGGCGACAAGGCTGTGGTTCAAGCGCCAGATGGGGACATTGTTTTCGACATCCTTTCCGTACAGTAATAGATTCCGCACACAAGCAAACAAGCCCATACAGAGCAGCGTATGGGCTTGTTTAGTAAATGGCACAATTTTGGATTTGAGACTATTTTGAGGAGTCAACAGTGGAATTCAATGAACTAGAACGCCAACGTATCGAAAAACTCAAAAAACTACGCGAGGCCGGGGTCGAACCCTATCCGCCACGCGCCTATCGCACCCACACCACCCAGGCTGCGGTCGAAGCCTTCGTTGCCGCCGAGCACAGCGGCAATGTCCCACCCACCGTCACGGTATCTGGGCGGCTGATCAGCATCCGCGTGATGGGAAAGGTCGCCTTCGCGCACATCGAGGACGAGAGCGGCAAGCTGCAACTCTTCATACGGCAAGACGAGGTAGGAGACGAGAGCTACACACTGTTCAAAAAAGCGTTCGATATCGGCGATTTCGTCGAAGCCGGCGGCCCCGTCGTTCGCACACGCACCGGGGAAATCAGCGTCCAGGTCAAAGTGCTGCGCATGTTGGCAAAAGCCATCACGCCGTTGCCCATCCCGAAAGAATACGAGGATGCCGCAGGCCATCTCACACGCTACAGCGCCTTCTCCGACATCGAAGAGCGCTACCGCCAACGCTACGCCGATCTGGCCGTCAACCCGCAGGTCCGCGAGGACTTCCGCATCCGCTCGCGGATGATCAGCGCCCTGCGCGCCTGGCTGGACGACCACGGCTATCTCGAAGTCGAGACGCCCATCTTGCAACCGTTGTACGGCGGGGCAGCAGCGCGCCCATTTACCACCTATCACAACCAGCTCAAGCAGGATCTCTACCTGCGCATCTCGTTCGAGTTGTACCTTAAGCGTCTGCTTGTCGGAATGTACGAGCGCGTCTACGAGATTGGGCGCGACTTCCGCAATGAGGGGGTGTCGTTCAAGCACAACCCCGAATTCACCCAGCTCGAATTCTACTGCGCGTACACCGATCTGTTCGGCATTATGGAAACCGTCGAACAACTGATTGCCTACACGGTGGAGCGCGTTTTGGGTACCGCCACGATTGCATACCAGGGCCACGAGATCACCTTCACGCCGCCCTGGCAGCGCCGGACGTTGCGCGAGGTGATCCTCACCCACTCCGGCATCGACTACGTGGCGTTCCCCGACGCGGACGCGCTGCGCGCCGAGATGCGTCGCCGTGGCTACGATACCGCCAGCAACGCCACCTGGGGCCATCTGGTTGACAATCTGCTCTCCGCAGCCGAGCCAACGATCATCCAGCCCACTTTCATCCGCGAATACCCGATCGACATCTCGCCGCTGGCCAAGCAAAAGCCCGATGATCCCACCCACGTGGAACGCTTCGAACTGTTCGTCGGCGGGATGGAAATGGGCAATGCGTTTACCGAGTTGAACGATCCCCTCGAGCAAGAACAGCGGTTCTATCAACAGGGGCGGGATTACGAAGCCGGGGACGAGGAAGCGCAACCGATGGACGAGGACTACCTGCGGGCGTTGAAGTATGGGATGCCCCCCAACGGCGGATTTGGCCTGGGGATTGACCGCCTCGCTATGCTGCTGACCGATCACCGCTCGATCCGCGACGTGCTCCTCTATCCGCACCTGCGCTCGCGCGACTGACGATCATACAGAAAAAGCCGGATGGGGTACTCACATCCGGCTTTTTGTTTACAGCAAACCCTGTACTTCGGCATCCAACCGGTGGTAAAACGCCTCCATATAACGGTGGCGTTCCTGGGCAATCGCCCGCCCCTCGTTGGTATATAACCGTTCCTGGATGCGCGAGAGCTTCACCACAAACTCGTGGACCGGCGTATGAGCAGTATCGTCGCCATTGGCCTCCCAACGCGCCAGGTCGACGGCAACCATCGGCGCCCACAACCGTTGTTGGTGCGCGCCGCCGTATGCGAACGCGCGCGCGATGCCGATCGCGCCGATCGCGTCCAGTTTATCCGCGTCGAACAGCACCTGCGCCTCCAATGTCGCCGGTTCCGGTGCGACACGAAAGCGATGCGCAGCAATTGCGTGGACCACAGCCTCGATCCACGCCGGCAAATGTCCCCGCGCCGATAGGTAGGCTTGCGCCCGTGCAGCGGCGACCGCGGCATGATTCTGCCCGGCGGCGTCTGCCTCGGCCCGTCCCCAATCGTGCAATAGCGTCGCCGTACGCACCACCTCCAGGTCGGCGCCTTCCGCCCGGGCAATGCGCTCCGCCAGCGTCAACACACGCAAGATGTGATCGAAATCGTGCACGCTGTCGGCGCCGGTATACAGACGCCGTGCTTCGTCAATCGCCAAAGGCTCCGGTCTAATCACCATCCTCCTCCTCTTTCGCAACAAAAAACGAGCCTTGCGGCTCGTCTGTAACCGGATCCGGTTTGCCTGTCACGGCAGATAAATCAAGGGGTTGGTCGGGTAGCCGTTGTAGCGAATTTCATAGTGCAGGTGCGGTCCGGTTGAATTTCCCGTGCTCCCCATCGCGCCGATGACCTCGCCCGCATATACCGTTTCGCCTTCGGTGACATAAATATGGCTCAAGTGCGCGTAATAGGTTTGGAAGCCATTGGCGTGATCCAGCACGACCAGATAACCGTACCCAATATCCGTCCAGCCAGCAAAACTTACATAGCCGCCATCCGAGGCCACAATGGCCGATCCCACCGCTCCGCCGATGTCAATAGCGCGATGACCGTACCAATATCCCTGGGTCAGGACGCCAGATGCCGGCCAGTAGAAAATACCCGCGCCGGTCACTTCGGTATCCACCGGTCCCTGATACGTTGTCACCTCGCGCGCCACATACGGCTTGGTTCCGCCCGGGATAATCAGTTTATCGCCTACAGCCAACTGTCCATCTGCCGGGATCGTGTTGAAGGGGCAGGTGGTAATCGCCTCAGCGGTGACTTTATACTTCTCGGCCAGGGACTCAAACGTATCGCTGAGGGCGACCGTGTGGTAAACCCCATCAATGGGCAGAATCGTCAAGACTTGCCCCACCTGCAGCAGGTCGGGCATCTTCTCCATCTCCGGATTCGACCACATCAACGTCGTCGGCTGCAGGCCAAACGATTGCGCAATCAACTCAGCGGTATCGCCCGGCTGCACCACGTAGGTGATGATCTCCAAACGCGGGCGGTCAGGAATGGCTGTGTGCGCCTCAGCCTGGCGAGTAATGCCCGTGTTCCCCCTACCGCGATAGTACGAGCGTGGCGACGATGTGGTAAGGGCATCAACATTGGCGTTTGCATTCCGCGAGGCAAGATCACCCGCCGCCTGAGAAGCAGAGACAATGAAGTCGTATTTTATGCTGCCCAGGACGACAAACAGCACCAGGGTTAGCACGAGCGCAACGTGCGAGGCCAACCGGCCCAACACAGGACGTTGCGCCTCGCGGTCGCCGCGCCAGCGCCACACCCACACAGCAAAGCGCGTGAATAAGCGAATCAGGGGAGGGATATGCCAGGCAAGGCTATCTCGTTGGGGAGGCTTGGCAGGCATACTCATGGCTCAAAAAGTTGAGGGTTCTGAGGAACACCGTTGAAACGGATTTCGTAGTGCAGGTGCGGTCCGGTCGACCAACCCGTAGAGCCACAATACCCGAGGACCTGGCCCTGATAGACCGCCTGCCCACATCCAACCTCAAAAGCACTGAAGTGCGCGTAGTACGTTTCATAGCCATTGCCATGCCGCACCCGCACCAGATTGCCGTAGCCACCGCCCCATCCGGCGAACACAACCACGCCATTATCGGCGGCATAGATGGGATCGCCCAAACGGCACATGTAATCCAGACCGATATGCCCAGGATTACGGGGGTCGCCAAAATACCATCCAGAAACAGCATACGACCCCGTCGGCAAGATAAACCATCCTGTGGCTCCAGGGCCGCTGACGGCGACATCCCCACACGCGCCCCAACTAGCGGCTGCTGCATAAACACCCGGCGCAACTGGATCGGGGGGCGGCGCTTCCCATTCCACGTCCTCACCCACCCCACCGGGGATCACCAACTGCTGGCCTTCGTAGAGCGCAACACCTGGCTCAAGCTTGTTCCACACATTGTCGAGGGCAGAAGCCTGTACCTCATACAACTCGGCAATACTGTCGAGGGTTTCGCCCGCCATCACCGTGTGATAAGCGCCATCAACAGGGGGAATGAAGAGTGTAAGGCCCGGTTGAATCATCCAGGGAGACCCTTGCAGGGTTTCCATATTGGCCCACGCAATCGAATAAGGCGACAATTTGAAACGTTCCGCAATGAAGAAGATGTTATCGCCAGATTGGACGGTGTAGGTGATCACTTCCAAACGCACCCGTTCGGGGATATCGGTACGGGGCTGTGCCATTCTGAAGACGGCACGCGACACTTGATTGGCGTTTTGCCATATCGGAAGGGTTTCGGTCACAGAAGCTGTCGGAGTAGCCTCTGGTTCAGCGGCAACCGGCAAAGACATCACACCGGCCTCAGGTGTTACCGCCACACTGATCGGTGCCAGCGCAATACGCCCGGCCAGTCCAATCAATAACGCCAACACCAAAATAGACATGTGGGCGCTATAACGGCCAACAAAAGCAGCGACAGCCCGGCGGTCATTCCCCCACCGCCAAACTATCGCCGTCGTACTGCCTATAATTCGCCCAATAAGACTAGAGATACTCCTCTGTGGGCGTGAACTATCTATTTCTTGTAAACTACTTTCTTGTGTATTTTCCATAATCACAAGCCTTGTGACGATCTTAAACCGCCAACAAGTTTATTATAACATAAGAAAAAATAAATGGCAACCTCTCGAATCTGACGATTCTCTGACGAGATCGGTGAACTACAGATGCAAATCTGTTCTTGACAATGCGTTCAGCCGTGCGATAATCACAGCCGGTTCGAGAAAATGCCCGCAGCAGGGATTACACGCCGTCCCACCGAAATCCTAGCGCACAAAACTGATACTAAACGGAGGTAAATGGAATGGGAACTGTAACACATGTAGACGAACAAAGCTTTGACGCCGAGGTCACGCAAGCAACACTGCCGGTCCTGGTGGATTTTTGGGCGGAGTGGTGTCATCCCTGCCGGAAATTAGGCCCGACGCTGGAAGAGGTGGCTGTTGACCTCGATGGGCAACTGAAAATCGCCAAAGTCAATGTGCAGGAGGAATCTGCACTGGCGACCCATCATGGCGTCATGAACATCCCCACCATGATCATCTTCAAGGGTGGTCAAGAGGTCACACGACTGGTTGGCAATCGCACCAAGGCCGCGCTTATCCGGGAATTGCAGCCCTATCTCGCGTAAAACTCGCCCGGGCTGCCCCCACAAACGAAACTCCCGGCCCAAACCGGGAGTTTGCCGTGCGGATCATTTTCCGCACGAAGGCACCAAGACACGAAGAGAAACCTCGTTACCCTTTGTGACTTAGTGTCTTGGTAGTTATTCTGCACTCTCACGCCAGAGCCGCAGACGTTCCACCGCATCCAACGATGCCAGCGTCACGCCCTTTTCGCGGGCTGCCTGCTCCACATAACGCATACGCCGGGCAAATCGCAGATTGGCTTCCCGCAGCACGGCTTCGGGATCGAGGGCCAAACGACCGGCGGATTGGGCAATCGCAAACAATGCCTCACCAAGCGCCGCGCCGCGCTCTTCAACAGCATATGCCTGCAAGAAGGTCTCGACCGCCTGCTGCATGTGCGCAACATCGGCGGCGATTTCAACCATATCCAGACCTACGCGCGCCGCGCGGCTGTTGTAGGCGTGGGCTTGCGCCAATGCCGGTAACGTCTTGGGAACGCCATCCAGCAAATAACGGGCTTTGCCCGCACGCGCATTCTTACGCTCCTCGTGCTTGATTGCCTCCCAATTGACGATAACCTCGTGCGCATCGGCAACCTGCACCGCGCCCCATACATGCGGGTGGCGACGCTTCAGTTTGGCATCAATGTGGGCGATCACGTCCGACATCTGAAACGCGCCCTCTTCTCCGGCAATCTGCGCGTGCATCACCACCTGCAACAGCAGATCCCCCAATTCCTCACGGAGCGCGTCGTCGTCCTCCGTGTCCAGGGCTTCCAGGACTTCGTAGGTTTCCTCCAGCAAGGTTTCACGCAGGCTCGCGTGCGTCTGCTCGCGATCCCAGGGACAGCCTTCAGGGCTGCGCAGATGCGCCACCGTCTCCAGCAGATGCTCGAAACCGCCCACGTAAGGCAATGGCGCGACATAAAGCGAGGTCAAGGGAGTGTGATCGCGGTGATCGATTTCGTAAAGCGGCCCCCAAATCACCGTCTCCGCCGCCGTCCCCGCAGCATCGACCAGAGCAGTCTGGTGCTCGTCAGAATAGAGATTCATCAACACGAGTTTCAGATCGGAGGCCACGGCCCGGCTGTAAACCTGTGCGATCAGCGCAGGTCTGTCGGGGTTCAAGATTGGGTAGTACGACCCGATCACGTCGAGCGCATCCACGATTTGCAGGCCATCCAACGCATCCAAAGCGAGAGCCGTCAACGTCGGTTCGATGAAGCTCAAGCCGGAAACGATGCGCGTGGGGATGCCGGTTTCGCGCGCGGCCTTGAGGATCTGCGTGACCGTCGCTTCTCCCACAAGGGGGTGTCCGGGCACAGCATACACGACGCCCTCCGCGCGTGCGCCTAACGCCAGCACCCGCTGCACTATGGTCGCGTAAACCTCCTCGAACGTTCGCGCCTCTTCGTAAAGGCTATCGAACGAGTGGATCGCCGGGCCGGCGGGGAGGTGTGAAACAACCGGGTGGCGCGCCGTGCGCAACCACACCTCGGAGGCTTGAGACAGTGTGGTCAGCGCCTCCTGTGTCAGTTGCTCAAAAGTACCGGGACCTAAACCAACAATCGTGATGTGGGACATTTTTCCTCGCTCATATCCTTGCTGATCTGCTACGTTATACAACAAACAGGTAGGCAATCTGGTGATTGCCTACCTGCCACGTCTAAACCACGCCAGCAAACAAACTGCAAGCGACTAACGCTTCGTGTATTGTGGAGCCTTGCGCGCCCGCTTGAGACCTGGCTTTTTCCGCTCCTTCTCGCGCGCGTCGCGGGTCAGAATGCCTGCTTTGCGCAACAAAGTACGAAACTCAGGATCAACCTTGAGAAGCGCGCGCGAAATGCCCATGCGCACGGCTTCCGACTGCCCGGTGACGCCGCCGCCCTCTACCAAAACGGTGACATCGAATTGAGCTTCGGTGCCGGTGAGTTTCAAGGGCATCATCACGCTATTCCAATCCACGTCACGACGGAAATAGTCCTGATAGAGCTGCCCATTGACCATTAACTGCCCACTGCCTTCCGTGTGCAGGCGTACGCGCGCCGTCGCCGTCTTTCTACGTCCTGTTCCTTCGTAATACATAAATCGACACTCCTTATGCTGTCTATTCAGCGATTGGCATTGGCTTAGGTGACTGGGCTTGATGCGGATGTTCAGGGCCAACGTAGACCTTGAGCTTCTTGAATTGACGGCGGCCCAACGGACCGTGCGGCAACATACCCTTCACCGCGTGTTCGATGACCCGCTCAGGATGCTTCTGCAGTTGTTTGCGCAAGCTGATCGATTTGATGCCGCCGGGATAGCCGGTATGATGATAATACATCTTCTGATCCAGCTTCCTGCCTGTCACCTGGACCTTTTCCGCATTGATCACGATGACAAAATCGCCCACATCCTCATACGGCGTGTACTGCGGCTTATGCTTGCCACGCAACACGCTCGCCACTTGCGTAGCCAGCCGGCCCAGGGTCAAATCGGTCGCGTCGACGACGTACCAGTCCCGCTCAATGTCAGCCGGCTTGGCGACAAAGGTTTTATGGATTCTCGCTTGTTTCACTTTTTCTCACCCCTAATCCAAATAAGAAACTTCTTAATCAATCAATTCCCCTCTGCATAGGAGACATGCCTGAGGCATAACCCCTGTGGCGCTACAGCCGGACCGGCCTTGCGCCGCTCACGCCCGCGCAGGATTTCGCCAAACACCTCTGGCGACAGTACATCATAGCCCGCACGAAGTAAAGAGCCGACCAACATCCGCACCATCCGGTACAGAAAAGCGTTGGCCTCGATATCGAAATACAACCACGCATCCTGCTGGATCCACACCGCACTGTAGATTTGGCGTACCGTGTTCTCCCCCACCGATGGCGAACCGAATGCGGCGAAATCATGCTCCCCCACCACCATTAAGGTCGCAGCCTGCATGGCCTCCAGGTTTAATGTGCGTGCAACGTGCAAACTGTAGCGCGCCGCGAACGGATTGCGCACCGCCCCGCGATAGATCGTGTACCGGTAAGCACGCCGCAGTGCATCGTACCGGGGATGAAAGGTCGGCGCAGCGACCTCCATCTGCAAAACGGCGATTTGTGAAGGCAGCACAGCATTCATCGCCCGTTGCAGATCTGGCAGCGAATGTGGCCAGGCCGTATCGAAAGCAACGACCTGACCTTCAGCATGCACGCCGGCATCGGTGCGACCAGATGCCAAAACAGGACAGGACGTCTGCGTCAACTTTTCCAGCGCCTGTTCCAGCTCTTCTTGGATAGTGGGAGCGTTCTTTTGACGTTGGAATCCCCCATATCCAGTGCCATCGTAAGCCACGACGGCTTTGACGCGCACCCCACACCACCTTTGACGCCGCGCAGTGACGGTGTCACACCCGGGCTAATCTTCGACCAGTTTTAAAAGAACGATTTGGGCAGCATCGCCCTTGCGCAAGCCCAGTTTGAACATTTGCGTGTAACCGCCAGGACGATCCTGGAACTGGGGCGCGATTTCACTGAACAATCTCTGCACAATGGCAGGATCATTGAGCCGCGCAGCCGCCAGACGGCGCGCGTGTACTTCCTTAGCGGGATCCGTCTCTCCAGCAGCCAGGCCCCGCTTAGCCAACGTTATCAGCTTCTCAGCCTGCCCACGAATCGCTTCAGCCTTCGCGCGTGTGGTGCGAATGGCGTCGTGGCGGAACAACTCCGTCACCAGATTGCGACGCAGGGCAGTCCGATGGCCCACCGAGCGACTTAATTTCTTACCCGCGACACGATGTCGCATACCTCAACCTCCTGGCTTTGCGTTCAGACGATCTCCACGGCCTCTACTTCTTCAGCCGCGTCCGTCCAGAACCCCTTGATTTTTAGTTGGAGAATCAACTCATCCAGCGACTTTTCACCAAAGTTGCGGATGGACAGCATCGCACCCCGTCCCCGCGTGATCATTTCCAACACCTCACCGACGTTGGAAATCCCGGTGCGTTTGAGGGCATTGTAGACACGCATGCCCAACCCCAGGTCTTCAATCGGGACCGCATAAGCCTGGTACGGGATAGCCTCTTTCTGAACGTCCGAAACCGCTTCGACTTCCTCTTCCACCTCGGCGCCGGCGATCAAACGCAAGTGCATCACCAGGATGCGCGCCGCTTCCTTGAGGGATTCCAAGGGCGCAATCCGGCCATCCGTCCAGATGTCCACGATCAGGCGGTCGTAGTTGGTCAATTGCCCAACGCGGGCCTGATCCACACGGAAGTTCACGCGCCGGACCGGGCTGAAGATCGCATCGACCGGCAGCACGCCAATCGGCATCCGTCCCCGTCCCTCGGAGGGCAGGTAACCACGTCCCTCCTCAACCGTGAACTCAAAATCCAGATGCGCTTCATCGTTATCCACAGTAAACAAATACAGATCAGGGTTCAGGATTTCGATCTCCGGTGGGGCAATGATGTCCCCGGCCGTGACCACACCCGGCCCCTCGATCCGCAACGTCATATACTGCGGGCCTTCGCCTTCCAGTGATAGGCGAATCTGCTTCAATCTGAGCATAACCTGAATCACATCCTCCCGCACACCCGGGATCGCGGAAAACTCATGCGGGATATCGGTGATTCGTACAGCAGTGATCGCCGCGCCTTCCAGCGACGACAATAACACACGCCGCAAGGAATTTCCCAACGTCACCCCATAGCCACTCTCCAGTGGGCCGACTACATAACGGCCATACTGTTGAGTATTGACCTCCACTTCGACCTTCGGCAGAACTGGTGCTGCTAACACGATGCCTCCTGTCTGCTTTAGCGTGAGTAGAATTCGACGATCAACTGCTCTTGCACCGGCACGTCAATCTCTTGCCGTGTCGGCAACACCAACACACGCCCATCCAAAGTTTCTTCGTCGAAGCTCAACCAGGCCGGCACTTCACGCTTGCCGAGCAGGTCTTTGCGCTCCTTGAAGTACTTGGCGCGCCGGCTTTCTGGCCGCACCCCCACCACATCATTAGGGCGCACCAGGAAAGACGGAATATTCGTCTTGCGACCGTTGACCGTAAAGTGACCGTGCATAACCAACTGGCGCGCTTGAGGACGCGAGTCAGCCAGACCCAGCCGATAAACAATGTTATCCAACCGGCTTTCCAGCACGGCTAATAAGTTCTCGCCCGTCAACCCGGGACGCCGCTGCGCCTCGTGGTAATAACGACGGAACTGGCGTTCCAGCACGCCGTAAATTCGGCGCGCCTTCTGCTTTTCGCGCAACTGCATGGCATAATCAGTCAGTTTGCGCCGGCGAAAAGCGGTTTCTTTCCCATGCTGACCAGGCGGATAAGCGCGCTCCTCAAAGGGACACTTTTCGGTATAGCACTTGTCACCTTTGAGATAAAGTTTCATCCCTTCACGCCGGCACTGCTTGCACGAAGGCCCTATATTTCTTGCCATAACCTCTCCTTATGCTTGCTTCCGACTTTCGTCGACTTACACACGCCGTCTCTTGGGCGGGCGACATCCATTATGCGGAATAGGTGTTGTATCTACAATCGAACGCACGCGCAGCCCCACGGCCGCCAGCGCGCGCAGCGAAGCCTCACGACCCGGGCCAGCGCCCTTGACGAACACATCCACTTCCTGCAATCCATCGTTGTCGATGGCATCTTTTGCCACTTTTTCCGCGGCCACCCGCGCGGCAAAAGGTGTACTCTTCCGTGTCCCCTTGAACCCAGAGGCACCGGCGCTTCCCCAGCGCATCACATTACCCTGCGGGTCTGTCACGGTGATGATCGTGTTATTAAACGTTGTCTGAATATAGACGCAACCGCGAGGTACATTACGCTTGACGCGCCGAGCAACCTTGCGCGCGGTGCGAGCTGCACTTTTGGCCATAAAATCCTCCTAGCTCCTTCTCCACCACAGACTCATACCTACCACCACAGGCAGGTTGGGATTACTTTTTCTTCGAGCCACGGCGACGGCCGCGACCGGGAACCGTCTTCTTGGGACCACGCTTGGTCCGGGCATTGGTCCGCGTGCGCTGACCACGTACCGGCAAATTGCGGCGGTGGCGCAGCCCACGATAAGACCCAATCTCGATCAGCCGCTTGATGTTCATTTGCACTTCGCGGCGCAGATCACCCTCGACAACATACTCGCGATCTACAACATCACGAATCGACGACAGTTCAGCCTCGGTGAGATCCGTGTCACGCTTGCTGGGATCAACTCCCGCCTTCTCCAAAATCTCGCCGCTGGTCTTGCGCCCAATACCGTAGATGTACGTCAGACCGATCTCGATACGCTTGTTGCGCGGCAGGTCAACTCCTGCTATACGTGCCATATTTGTTTACCAGCCTCCTCCAAATCGACCAAAAGGACAGAATTACCCTTGACGTTGCTTGTGCTTAGGATTATCGCAAATCACGCGAATGACCCCACGCCGCTTAATGATTTTGCACTTCGGACAGCGCCGCCTTACCGATGGTGATACCTTCATAATGCCAACTCCTTCCTAAAACCTTAGAACCTTGTCGCGGTTCATAGCCGGGCAGCATACACACGGCTAGTTATTATACCACACTTTTTAACGCAGGAAGCCCTCGTAGTTACGCATGAGCAGTTGCGCTTCCAACTGGCGCACGGTATCCATCACCGTACCCACGACGATCAGCAAACCCGAACTCTGAATGAGCATCTGGTTGGACTTCATAAAGAGTCCCACGATGTAGGGTAACACCGCCACAATCCCCAGGAACAACGCGCCAGCCAGAGTGATGCGCTTGTAAATCCCCAGAATGTGCTCCTCGGTCTTTTTGCCCGGTCGCACGCCTGGAATAAAGCCACCCTGTTTCTGGAGCATCTCCGGCAGGTTTTGCTGCTCGATCATCACGAACGTGTAAAAGTAAGTTAGCCCAAAGACGGCCAGGAAATAGAGCGGCGCGTACCAGATATTGTCGCCGCCGAAGAAACTTACGACGCTGTTGGCAAATTTCACGACACCTGGGTTGGTGCTGCCCAGGAAGAACTGCGCGATGACCGCCGGGAAGGCCAAAATGGACTGCGCGAAGATCAGCGGGATCATGCCGGCGGTGTTGATCTTCAACGGGATGTAGGTGCTGCCGCCCCCGTAGACTTTCATGCCGCGCACGCGCTTCCCATACTGCACTTTGATCCGCCGCTCGCCGTCCTGAACGAAAACGATGAACAGGATTGTCAGCACCATAATAACGACATAGATCAAGATACCGACAATGCCATCGGTCTCCCAGATGCTTTGGAAGCTGGACGGTACGCGCGACACGATGCCACCGAAAATGATCAATGACAGACCATTGCCGATGCCCTGTTCGGAGATCAGCTCGCCCAGCCAAACGGCGAACATCGTGCCTGCCGTCATCGTAATCAACAACGTGATGGTAGGTAGGACCTGGCCCGGTCCCCAGCCAAAGTTCGGCAAGATCTGCTGCGTTCCTATGCTCGCCGAGCGGAAGAGCTGCGCCTGCCCGAAGGCCGACAGTGCGGCCAGAGGGACGGTCAAATAGAACGTCCACTGGTTCATCTTGCGCTGGCCTTCTTCACCCTCTTCTTTGATCTGCTGTTCCCACTTTGGGAAGATCGGCAACAACAGTTGCAGGACGATTTGCGCCGTCACATACGGATAGACGCCCGCAGCAAGCACTGAGAAGTTCTGCACCGCCCCACCGGACAACAGGTTCAGGAGATTGGCAAACTGCCCCAGCCCTGCCGCCTGTCCACCGCTCGTAGCAGAGTCAAAGAAGGCCTTGAGCGCCAAACGGTCCACGCCAGGAACTGGAATGTTCGACGCCATACGGAAAATCACCAGGATCAGAAGTGTATAGAAAATCCGCCGGCGTAGATCCGGAAGTTTGAAAGCATTACGCAGGGCCTCAAGCATCACTTGCCTCCATCAGAGTTTTACCCAGATAAGCTTATGCCGATTAACGGGTGCGATAACCGCCGCGTGTCCATGGCAGCAATTCCACCACGCCACCCGCAGCCTCAATCTTGGCCCGCGCCGCAGCCGAGATGCGATGGACCGTCACATTCAAGGGACGATCAATCTCGCCCTCGCCCAACAGGACCACCAGATCATTCGCGTGTTTGATCAACCCAACCGCAGCCAGGGTTTCCGGGGAAACAACGGCCTGGGCCTCAAAATACTCAGCGATCTGCCCAAGGTTCACCGGCTTGAACGTCACCTTATACGGATTAAAGAATTTGTAACCCCGGACAAAGGGGATCTTGCGCACCAAAGGCAACTGTCCACCTTCAAAGTACGCCCCCATCCCTGGACCGCTACGCGCCTTTTGTCCTTTTGTACCCCGCCCGGCTGTCTTACCTTGCCCGGCCGCAATACCACGCCCCTTGCGCTTTCTATTCTTTTTTGCACCCTCGGCGGGCTGCAAATCATGTAACTTCATAGTGTCCTCCACCCTATGCCTCACTATCCGCCAGCACAACTTCCTCAACGCTCAACAGATGCGAGATCTTGTTCACCATCCCACGCACAGCCGGGTTGTCGGGGTGTTCCACAACCTGCTGCAACTTGCGTAGTCCCAACGCCCACGCGGTTTGCTTCTGACGGATGGAATAGCCAATGGGACTACGCACCAGTGTAATGCGCAACATCTTTGCCATTATGCACTTCTCCTTCGCCAGAATGGCATCACCTCTGCCACTGGCTTGCCGCGCTCCTTAGCCACTTCTTCAACCCAGCGTAGTTGATCCAGAGCATCCATAGTGGCCTGCACAACGTTAACGGCCGTGGCACTGCCTTGCGACTTTGTCAACACATCGTGAATGCCTGCCGCTTCCAGCACTGCACGGACACTACCACCGGCAATCACGCCAGTACCTCTAGTCGCCGGGCGCAACAACACCTTTGCACCACCGCAACGTCCTACCACCTCGTGGGGAATTGAGGTGCCTTCCAGCGGGACGGTGTGCATAGCGCGCCGCGCGCGTTCGGTGGCTTTCCCGATAGCGTCGGGAACTGTGCGTGCTTTGCCGATTCCCAATCCAACCTGGCCTTTGTTGTCGCCCACAATCGCCACTACGCGGAAGTGGAAGGTGCGACCGCCTTTGACAACTTTGGCCACCCGCGTAATGTCCACTACGCGCTCATCCAGTTCTTCTTGTTCTTCCTCAAATGGTTTACGATCCCGTCGTAATTCCATATCTCGTCGTGACTCCATATCTCCTCCTGCCAGACGCAACTAAGGCGCAGCCGTATAAATTAGAAATCCAGGCCCGCCTTGCGCGCGGCCTCGGCGAGAGCTTTCACACGACCGTGATACTTGTATCCCCCACGGTCAAACACCACCTTTGTCACCCCTTTTGACAAGGCCCGCTCGGCCAACACTTGCCCCACGACCTGCGCCTGTTCGGTCTTCGCCAGTTCAGCGACCTGCTGACGAACTGCCTGATCCACTGTAGAGGCTGACGCCAACGTGCAGCCTACACTATCGTCGATAATTTGCGCATAAATGTGATCCAGGCTTCGGAAGACACTCAGACGTGGACGTTCTGGCGTGCCGTGCACAGTCTTGCGAATGTGTGCGCGACGCCGTGCTCGGGCTTTGCGACGATCAATTTCCGGTTTCATCTCTTATTTCACCCTCGGTTCCACGTGTTTATTGAATGTAGCGATTATTTGGCCTTGCCAGCTTTGCCGGCCTTGCGGCGTACGACCTCGCCCTGATAGCGAATGCCTTTGCCCAGGTAAGGTTCCACAGGACGCCAGGCACGAATCTCCGCCGTAATGCGTCCCACCAATTCCTTATCACAGCCCCTGACCGTGATCGTACTGTTACGCGGATTGACCTCAAAAGTAATACCTGGCGGCGGCGTGATCACGACAGGATGGGAGAAGCCCAGGCTCATGACCAGGTTCGCTCCCTGAAGTTCAGCCCGATAACCGGTTCCCAAAACTTCCAACATTCGGCTGTAGCCTTCATGGACCCCGATCACCATATTGTTGATCAGTGCGCGGGTAAGCCCATGCAGCGCCTTGATGGCCTGCTCATCATTCGGGCGTGTGACCCGCACCGCGCCGCCCTCGAATACAATGTGCATCTCAGGGCGGAACTCCCGCGTCAACTCGCCTCGCGGTCCTTTAACCGTTACTGTATTTCCCTCAATCTTCACCTGCACCCCAGCCGGGACCGGGATGGGCATCTTACCTATGCGTGACACTTCAACCCCCCTCCCCGTTCTACCAGACGTAGCAGATGACTTCGCCGCCGACGTTAAGCCGACGCGCCTGCTGACCTGTGATGACACCCTTGGGTGTGGAGAGGATCGCAATCCCCATCCCACTGCGCACCCAGGGAATATCCTTAGCCGCCGTATAGATACGCCGACCAGGTTTACTCACACGCGTCAGGTTGGTGATCACAGGCCGCTGATGCTTCAAGTCGCCCTGGTACTTCAACTGGATGACCAGGTTCCGGTGCATGTTCTCGTCTGTGACCAATTTATAGTCCTCAATATACCCTTCATCCTTAAGAATCTTGGCGATTGCCACCTTGATCTTGGACGAAGGCATCACAACCGCCGCATGCCTGACCATCAAGGCATTGCGAACGCGCGTCAACATATCGGCAATTGGATCTGAAGTTGTTATCATCGCTCTACTCCATTACCAACTCGACTTGACCAAGCCGGGGATCTTCCCCTCTAAGGCCAACTCACGAACACAAATCCGGCATAAGCCAAAGCGACGGTAATAGCCACGCGGACGCCCACAACGAGAACAGCGGTTGCGTACCCGTACCTTGTATTTCCGCCTGGTTTCGCGAATCGGCATTGATTTTTGTGCCATACCCTTACTCCTTCTTTGAAACTCGTTCGTTCACAAGCTCTAAAGCGCCAGCACTAACGTTGGAAAGGCATACCCAGCATTTCCAAGAGGCGGCGCGCCTCTTCATCGGTTTCAGCCGTGGTGTTAATGGTGACTTCAAACCCTCGGATTTTATCGATCTTATCGTAATTGATTTCCGGGAACAACAACTGCTCGCGCAGCCCCAGGGTGTAGTTGCCCCGTCCATCCAGCTTGTCGGGCACACCGTGGAAGTCGCGTGTGCGCGGCAGCGCCACGTTGATCAGACGGCTCAAGAATGCCCACATCTTTTCACCACGCAACGTCACCTTGACGCCAATCGCACGGCCCTCGCGCAATTTAAAGTTCGCCACGGACTTGCGCGCCTTGGTGATGACCGGCTGTTGCCCGGCGATCGCCCGCAAGTCTGCCACAGCGTACTCCAAAGCTTTGGGGTTATCCAGGGCTTCGCCCATCCCAATATTGAGCACCACCTTACGAATGCGCGGCGCCTGCATCACATTGTCATAGCCAAATTCTTTGATCAGATTCGGCGTCACTTCTTCACGATAACGCTTCTGTAACTGTTGCATATCGACCTTCTTCCAGCGCAGGGCACCTGCTACTCAATCACCGCGTCGCACTTGCGGCAAACGCGTACTTTACGCTCGTCGACGACAGCATATCCCACGCGCGTGGCCTGGTTGCATTTCGGACACACAAGCATGACGTTGGAGATATGGATTGGCGCCTCAAGCTGAATCCGCCCACCCTGCATCTGCGACCGTCCGGCCCGTTGAGCACTCTGGTGCTTCGTCACGATGTTGACTTTCGAGACCACCACGCGAGTTCCGTTATCTAGCACCCGCACAACTTCGCCGCGGACGCCATTGTCTTCGCCTGTGATCACTTCGACTGTATCACCTTTTTTTATACGATTCATCTCAATACCTCATACCGGCCCTACAACACTTCAGGCGCCAGGGACACGATTTTCATAAAACCTTTTTCACGCAACTCACGCGCCACCGGCCCAAAAATGCGGGTTCCGCGTGGATTGACGCCCGAAGTATCCAGAATGACTGCCGCATTGTCGTCAAAGCGAATATAGGAACCATCGGAGCGCCGGTATTCTTTGGCTACTCGCACAATGACTGCACGGACGACTTCCCCTTTTTTCACCGAAGCCGTAGGCGTGACCGATTTGACCGCCGCCACAATCTGGTCGCCGATGTAGCCATAGCGCCGGCGTGAACCACCCAACACATGGATGCACATAATCTCCTGCGCCCCGGTATTGTCTGCCACTTGTAACCGCGTCTCTTTTTGAATCATAGCAAAGCTCCTTACGCGGCCCGTTCCAGGATCTCTTCGACGGCCCAGCGCTTGCGGCGGCTGTATGGGCGCGACTCGACGATGCTCACCCGGTCGCCCAGACGACAATCGTTGTTCTCATCATGCGCCATATACTTCTTGGTCACACTCACAACTTTTTTGTAAAGCGGATGCCGATAGCGCCGCTCCACGCTCACAACCACGGTCTTGTCCATCTTGTCACTGGTCACAACACCCGTCAGACGACGACGACGAGACTGCCAATGGTTTAGCTCTCTCATGCCGCTGCTCCTTTCTGCGCCAACGCTGCGCCTAACTCGCGTTCCCGAAGAATCGTCAATAGACGCGCAATGTCTTTGCGCACCGCGCGCAGTCGATTGTGATCTTCCAAGCTGCCGGCATACCATTGTTGCCGCAGGTTGAACAATTCGCGCCGAGTTTCCTGCAGGCGAAGCCGCAGCTCTTCCTCTGTCAATTCTCGTAATTCATGGACCTGCATGGCTAACTCTCCTGCTCCAAATCCAAACGGGTAATCACCTGAGTTTTGATCGGCAACTTATGCGCCGCCAACTGCAGCGCCTCCTGCGCCACATCATTCGGGATTCCCCCGATTTCAAACATCACGCGGCCCGGGCGCACGACCGCTACCCACTGATCGACGGCCCCTTTCCCTTTACCCATGCGGGTCTCCGCCGGTTTTGCCGTGATCGGCTTGTCAGGGAAAATGCGGACCCAGTACTTACCGCGCCGGCGCATATGACGCACAATGGCTCGACGCGCAGCTTCGATCTGCCGGGCAGTGATCCAGGCCGGTTCCAGAGCTTGCAGCCCGTAATCACCAAAGGACACATCCACCCCGCGGGATTCCTTGCCCGTTCTGCGCCCACGATGTTGCTTGCGATATTTCACGCGCTTAGGCATCAACATGGTTCCATCTCCTTAATATAACAACGTAAACTGCTAGCCGTTTGATCAGCTCTACGCGGCGTCTTCGACAACGGCAGGTTTGCGGGGCAGAATCTCACCCTTATAAATCCACACCTTGACGCCGATACGACCGTATGTCGTGAGAGCCTCTTCCTGAGCGTAGTCAATGTCAGCGCGCAACGTTTGCAGGGGGACCCAACCCTCACGCATCCATTCACGGCGTGCCATTTCGGCGCCGGCCAGACGCCCGCTGCACATCACCTTCACACCTTCGGCGCCAGCACGCATCGCCTGACGCACGGCGCGTTTCATCGCCCGACTGTGGTAGATGCGCTTTTCCAACTGCGCGACGATATTCTCCGCCACCAAACGGGCATCTAGGTCTGGTTGCTCGACCTCTTGAATGTCCACATGCACGCGCTTTCCACCGGTCAAGTCCTCGATTTGCTGCCGCAGGACCTTGACGTTCTCCCCCTTGCGTCCGATCACCACACCCGGACGCGCCGTCCAGATGATGACCGAGACCTGATTCGGGGGAAAGCGTTCAATTTCGATCCGCGAAATGCCAGTTTGCCCATCACGAGCACGCGAGCGCATTTCCGTAGCAATCATGTCACGAATCTTGCGATCTTCCGTCAACAGGTTAGAATACTCCCGACCCTCTGCAAACCAGCGTGACTTCCAATCGCGAATCACTTTCAAACGAAAACCGTAGGGATGAACCTTGCGTCCCAAAAATCGCCTCCTTCTTAGACTACTCTGGAAGCCGTTCTTCAAGAACGACCGTGATGTGCGATGAACGTTTACGGATCGGCCGATAGCGCCCGCGACTTCCCCAGCTCGCACGCCACCCCCGGCCGGGCATTCGACCTGATCCTTCATCAGCCGTAAGCTGAACAATATACAGACTTTTGATATCCAATCCCATCTCGTCGGCGTTCGCCACTGCAGAACGGATCACTTTGTAGACCGGCTCCGTCGCTGCGTGCGGCATCGCCTTCAACGCATCCAGAGCGGCCTGCGCCGCCATGCCCCGCAGAGGAGCCAGGATACGCCGTACTTTCATCGGCGCCATGGGAATATGCTTAGCTATAGCGTGTACACTTTCCGGCATTGGTCTTTACCTCGCTCCCCTTTCCTACACAACCCGGCCCTTTTTCTCTTTGACAATGTGACCGCGGAACGTCCGTGTAGGCGCAAACTCTCCCAGGCGATGTCCCACCATGTTTTCCGTCACGTAGATCGGAACATGTCGCCGGCCATCGTGAACCGCAATCGTATGTCCCACCATCTGGGGGAAGATCACAGAAGCGCGCGACCACGTGCGCAGCACGCGCTTCTGCCCACTGCGATTCATCTCTTCGACCTTTTTAAGCAGCTTTGGATTGACATAAGGTCCTTTTTTCAAAGAACGCGACATTCTATACCTCCCTTACTTACTGGCGACCGGCGTTGCGCCGACGAACAATGTATTTGTCAGTAGATTTGTTCCGGCGAGTCTTACGACCCAACGTCCGCCAGCCCCACGGAGACTTCGGACCGGACATACCGACCGGCGAACGCCCTTCACCACCCCCGTGGGGATGGTCGCGCGGTGACATCGCCGAACCACGCACTGCAGGACGCCATCCAGACCAACGTTTGCGTCCAGCCTTGCCCAATTTGACGTTCGCATGATCCAGGTTACCGACCTGTCCCACAGTTGCCATGCAGCTTTTGTGAACACGGCGCATTTCAGCACTGGGCAAACGCAATGTCACATAATCACCTTCTTTTGCCAAAACCTGAGCCGTCGCTCCTGCCGCGCGAACCAGTTGGCCGCCGCGACCAGGGTAAAGCTCAACATTATGGACCATCGTTCCCAACGGCACACGCTCCAGAGGCATCGCATTGCCCACGTAGACTTCCGCACTCTTCTGGGAGCTGACCACCGTGTTTCCCACGCGCAAGCCCAAGGGCGCCAGGATGTAGCGTTTCTCGCCATCGGCATAGACCAACAGAGCAATGCGCGCCGAGCGATTAGGATCGTATTCGATCGAATCTACTCGCGCCGGAATGTCGTACTTGTCACGCCGGAAGTCGATCAGGCGATACTGGCGCGCGTGACCGCCCCCGCGATGGCGCACCGTGATCCGTCCGTAGGCGTTGCGACCTGACTTCTTGTGCAAAGGGCGCACCAGGGTTTTTTCTGGCTCCACCCGCGTGATTTCTTCAAACGTCTGTCCGGTCATCCAACGGCGACCGGGAGAGGTGGGCTTATAATTCTTAATTGCCATCCTAAGCCTCCAGAGCCTCGATCGATTCATCCGGCGCCAAAGTCACAACAGCTTTTTTCCACGGCGCACGGCGTGTGACCATGCGGCGTCCTCGGGTGTGATTGATCTTGGCCGGCATGTTCATTACATTCACAGATTGCACATTGACGTTGTAGATTTCCTCGACAGCACGTGAAATCTGTGCTTTATTCGCTTTACGATTGACCATAAAAACGTACTGCCCTAACTCGCGTTGGATGTAGGCTTTTTCCGTTTCTAGTGGGCGGACAATGACTTCATAGGTATCCATGATTCTACTCCTCTCGCCGTGTCTAGGAGGCCAGCCCCAAAATAGACTCGACCACCTCAAGCGCCCCCAATGGCATAACGAGATAGTCGACGCTCATCAGGTCCTTGACGTTCAGATAATGCGCACGCAGCGCTTTGGCCGTGGGTAAATTGCGGATAGAGAGTTCAACAGGCGAATTGCGTTCCGGGAGCAGGATCAGGGCCTTACCATCCACCACGGACAAATTGTGCAACACCCGCACCATCTCTTTTGTTTTTGGGGCATCCATCGCCAACCGATCGACCACGACGATCTGCTGCGCCGCGGCTTTGACCGAAAGCGCCGACCGCAACGCTGCGCGCCGCATCTTCAGCGGCATCTTTTTCTCGTAGCTACGCGGCACAGGCCCGTGCGCAATACCGCCGCCCACAAAGGTTGGGGCGTTGCGACTGCCGTGGCGGGCGCGACCGGTGCCCTTCTGACGATACCACTTGGCTTTCGAGCGGTTGTTTTCACCGCGAGTCTTCGTCTTGTGGGTCCCGAGGCGCGCATTCGCCAGCTGGCGCACCAATGCCTGGTGCATCAACGGCACATTCACTGCCGCCTCAAAAATATCCGGGCGCAGTTCGATCTCATCAACTTTCTCGCCCTGCATATTCATGACTGGAATAAGCATTGCTACTTGCCTCCCTTAGCGCCTGACCTGTCAGGCTTCTGCTTACGGGCGATCTTGATCAAGACCAAACCACCATTTGGCCCAGGGACACTACCCCGCACAGCGATCAGATTCCGCTCTGGATCAACCAGCACAACTTCCAAATTGGAAACCGTTGTCTTCTTACCGCCCATACGACCGGGCATTCTCTTCCCTTTCCACACCTTACCGGGCGTGGCACACGCACCGATTGAACCCGGCGCGCGTTCCCGATCCGACTGACCGTGGGTACGCGGACCACCGGCAAAGTGATAGCGTTTGACTACACCGGCAAACCCGCGCCCTTTGGAGGTCGCCTCAACATCGACACGCTCTCCTGCCTGGAAAATGTCAACCAACACCCGCTGCCCCAGCTCGTACTCCTCATCCTCACGGATGCGCAGCTCGCGCAAATGGCGCAGATCAGGCGCACCGGCTTGCTGCAAATGGCCCCGCTGTCCCTTGCTCAAGCGTTGGGACTTCGTCGGACCGAACCCCAGTTGAACCGCGCGGTAACCATCGCGCTCAGGAGTGCGGATTCCTGTGACAAAGCACGGCCCGGCTTCGACCACCGTCACCGGCACCACAAGACCGTCCTCTTGAATGATCTGGGTCATCCCCACTTTTGTACCTAGAATCCCTTTCACCCTATCCTCCTTGGGACTGCCAGCACTAGGTTGCCGCATCATCCCATGCTGCCGCCACACTAGCCCCCTGGTCCTTAACCCTGTAGTTTAGGAAACGACCAGGGGGCAGCTATAGCAGCGCAACTCAATGCTTAAAGTTTGATTTCGATATCGACGCCGGCCGGCATATTCAGCCGCATCAGCGTATCAATAGTCTTCGAATCCGGTTCCTGAATATCGATCAATCGCTTATGGGTGCGAATCTCGAAATGCTCGTGACTATCCTTGTCGATATAAGTCGAACGTCGTACCGTAAATCGCTCGATCTTGGTCGGCAGCGGCACCGGGCCGACGACCCGCGCTCCCGTCCGTTCAGCCGCTTCGACGATACGCCGCGCGGACTCATCCAGGATACGATGATCATATCCCTTTAACCGAATACGAATACGTTGTTTAGCCATAAACCACCTTGTATAGCGTAAACTGCGAGCAGTTTCTCAATTAGCCCAAAATCTTGGTGATGATACCGGCACCAACAGTCAACCCACCCTCACGAATGGCGAAACGCTGACCGGACTCAATCGCCACCGGCGAGATCAGCTCCACCGTCATATTGGTGCGGTCGCCCGGCATAACCATTTCGACGCCTTGCGGCAACTCGACGGTGCCGGTGATGTCCATCGTGCTGATGAAGAACTGGGGCTTGTAACCGGAGAAGAAGGGCTTGTGACGCCCACCTTCATCACGACGCAGGATGTAGACCTCGGCCTCGAACTTGCGCTGCGCACGAATGGTATTCGGAGCAGCTACAACGACGCCACGCCCTACCTCGTCCTTGTCAACGCCGCGCAGCAGCAGACCCGCATTATCGCCCGCCCGCACCACGTCGAGTGTCTTATGGAACATTTCCATCGAAGTCACCACGGTCTTGCGGGGCTTCTCGTACATGTCGCCCACCAACTCGACCTCGGTGTTGGGGCGCATCGTCCCACGATCCACACGCCCGGTGACGACCGTACCACGCCCCTTGATGGAGAAGACATCCTCGATGGACATCAGGAAGGGCTTATCCTCATCGCGTTGCGGCGTAGGAATGTACTCGTCGACCACGCGCATCAACTCCCAGATTGACTCGTAGGCCGGATCATTGGGATCGTCGCTCTTGCAGTTCAAGGCCGCCAACGCAGACCCGCGCACGATGGGGGTTTCGTCACCGGGGAAACCGTAGCTGCTCAGCACCTCACGGATCTCCAGGTCAACCAACTCTAACAGCTCGGGGTCGTCCATCAAGTCGACTTTATTCATATAGACCACAATCGCAGGAACTTCAACCTGGCGCGCCAGGAGGATGTGCTCGCGCGTCTGAGGCATCGGACCATCCACCGCGGACACCACCAGGATAGCGCCATCCATCTGCGCCGCACCCGTGATCATATTTTTGATGTAGTCGCGGTGACCAGGGCAGTCCACGTGCGCATAGTGGCGTTTCTCGGTTTCGTACTCTACGTGAGAGATAGCGACGGTCAGGATTTTGGTCGCGTCACGGCGGAACATCTTGGCATCCGCCTTGGCAACTTCGTCGTAACCCTTGAAAGTCGCCCACCCCTTGGTCGCCAGGGTGCGGGTGATCGCCGCAGTTAAGGTGGTCTTCCCATGGTCAATATGACCAATCGTCCCAACGTTCACATGTGGCTTTGTGCGCTCAAATTTCTCTTTAGCCATTGCTTGCCTCTCCTTATTTCTTTACTGATTGATCTTATTTAACTGACTCAAATGATGTACCAACCAAGATAGCGACACTGTCTGCTTACAGTCCACTCCGCTATACTGCGCTGGTCCTACGTGCCATATAAAATGGCATCCATTTGCCGGGAGTCCACCGGTGCATAGTGATGGAACTCCATTGTGAATGTCCCCCGTCCCTGCGTCATACTTCGCAAGTCGGTTGCATAACCAAACATTTTTGCTAAAGGAGCATACGCTCGAACGGCCTGCCCGCCGCCAGGACGTGCTTCCATCATTTGAACATTGGCCTCGCGAGCGTTCAAATCGCCCAACACCTCGCCGAGGAACTCCTCCGGCAGGACAACTTCGACATCCATCACCGGCTCCAGCACCACCGGAGCCGCCGCTTCGACGGCCTGGTGAAAAGCCTGTGCCGCTGCTGCTTTGAAGGCGATCTCCGTCGAAAACTCAGGATGTATCTCCGCCCCTACCAACCGGACGATCACGCCCACCACCGGATACCCTGCCAGGAAACCGCTATCCAACGATTCTAGCGCCCCAGCTCTGACCGCCTCAACAAACGTCGGCGGCAGGTCCTGCGGACGCAGTGTATTCTCAAATCGCGACTCCCCACCCATGTCAGCGGGGGCAACTTCCAAAACAACCCGTGCGTACTGGGGTTTTCCGGCCAGCATCCGATCGAAAACCACATCGGCCTGGCTGGTACGGGTGACCGTTTCTTTATACGAGACCCGCAGCCTGCCCACACTGGCCTGCACGTTGAACTCGCGCAGCATCCGGTCCACCAGAATGTCCAGGTGCAACTCCCCCATCCCCGAGATGACGGTCTGCCCTGTCCCTTCATCCAGACGTACCCGGAACGTAGGGTCCTCTTCAGCAAGCCGCTGCAACGCTTCGTTCAGGCGATCTTGATCCGCGACTGTGCGCGGTTCCACCGCCACCGAGATCACCGGTTCAGGGAAACGAATGGTTTCCAGGATGATCGGCGCGTGCATTGCAGACAACGTGTCGCCGGTAAAAGTGCCCTTCAAACCGAGCGTCGCACCGATGTCGCCTGCGCTCAACTCGTCCACCTCTTCCCGGCGGTCGGCAAACATCCGCAGCAGCTTCGGGACTCGTTCGCGTATCCCCTTGGTGGGGTTCAGATAAACATTGCCCCGGCTTATCTTTCCGGAATACACCCGGAAGTAAGCCAAACGCCCCACGTAAGGGTCTGTAGCAATTTTAAAGACCAGAGCCGCCAGCGGCGCTTCAGGGTCCGCCGGACGCTCTTCGATAGTGCCCTTCTTGGGATTCTCACCGCGAACCGGCGGAACATCCTCCGGCGAAGGCAAGAAATCCACTATAGCGTCGAGCAATAACTGCACGCCTTTGTTGCGCAGGGAAGACCCACACAGAACAGGTTGCAGGTCACCGCGCAGCGTCGCCCGACGAAGCGCAACGCGCAATTCCTTCTCTGCAATCTCCTCGCCTTCCAGATAGCGTTCCGTTAAATCGTCATCGGTCTCGACGATGGTCTCAATCATCGCTTCGCGCGCGACCCAGGCATCGGTCTCAACCTCTTCGGGAACCGGGATTTCCTGCGTGACCGTTCCTAGCTCGTCGGCCCAGATGATGGCTTTCCACGCGAGCAAGTCCACCACCCCACGGAAACTCGATTCGGCCCCCATCGGCCATTGAATGGGCAGAGGGTGCGCCTTCAGACGCCCGCGCATCGTCTCGACTGCGTGCGCGAAATCGGCGCCGAGTTTATCCATCTTATTAATGAAGGCCAGGAGCGGAACACCGAACAACCGCGCCTGTCGCCACACCGTTTCGGACTGCGGTTCCACGCCCGCTGTCCCGTCGAAAACGACGACCCCACCGTCCAAAACCCGCAAGCTGCGCTGCACCTCGGCGGTAAAGTCGATGTGACCAGGAGTATCCACGATGTTGATCTGATGCCCGCGCCAATAAGATGTGACAGCGGCTGACGTGATCGTGATCCCGCGTTCCCGTTCCTGGACCATCCAGTCGGTGACGGTTGTTCCCTCATCGACGTTACCCAACCGGTGCGTCTTCCCTGTGTAATACAGGATTCGCTCGGTCGTCGTCGTCTTGCCGGCATCGATGTGTGCTATGATGCCGATGTTACGAATATGTGCAAGTGAATGTTCTGCGGCCATCGCCAACCACTTCTTTATTTAACCAGCGGCAGCCCACTCGTGTTGATGCGCTCGTCCGGCAAACTAACTGCCGCTTACCAGCGCAGACCGTTTACCAACGGAGGTGCGCAAAAGCGCGGTTCGCCTCCGCCATACGCAGGGTATCCTCACGTTTCTTGACCGCAGCACCCGCGCCATTGGCAGCATCCATCAACTCAGCCGATAACTTCTCGACCATTCCGTGGCCTGACCGCTTGCGCGCGGCCTCCAAAATCCAGCGAATCGCCAAAGAAAGCTGGCGGTGCACCGGCACTTCAACCGGAATCTGATAAGTGGCCCCACCCACACGGCGCGGCTTGATCTCAACAGCGGGCGCGACGTTACGCAACGCAGCATCGAAGACCTCAATAGCAGGCTTGTTGGTACGCGACTCGACGCGATCCAACGCCTTGTACATCACACGCTGCGCGACGCTCTTCTTGCCGACATGCATCATCCGATTGATAAACCGCTGTAACGGCACGCTGTTGAAGCGGATATCGGCGGGGACTTCAGGTCTAGGTGGACTACTTCGTCTCGGCATGGTTTACTCGGTCTCCTTTACTACTTCTTCGCAGCGCCCTTAGCAACTTTCTTGGTGCCGTACTTGGAACGCTGTTGGCTGCGTCCATCAACACCCGTGGCATCCAAGGCGCCGCGAACAATGTGATAGCGCACACCGGGAAGGTCTTTCACACGGCCACCACGCACGAGCACCACCGAGTGCTCCTGCAAATTGTGTCCTTCACCAGGAATATAAGCCGTGACTTCGATACGGTTGGACAACCGGACACGCGCGATCTTGCGCAGCGCAGAGTTCGGTTTCTTGGGTGTGGTTGTCTTCACCACAGTGCAAACACCACGCTTCTGCGGATTGCCGCCCCCTGGTCGCGTGCGCCGGCCACCCTTCTTCGTATTCACGTTATACAGAAGCGCGGGCGCCTGCTCTTTGCGCGGCTTCGGTTTGCGTCCTTTGCGCAGCAACTGATTGATTGTAGGCACTTTTTCCTCCTCAACTTAACCCATAACCCGGGATCAGACCAGTCTATGGTAAAAAACCTTCATATTTCCAGTGAAGAAGGCCATCTTTAGCTGCGATGGCCTCCTCGTTGTTGTCGTAGTACACGGGGCTTGCTGCACTTGGCTTGTTGCCCTTAGCTTTCAGCCCCTTTCACTTGTCGATGGCAGGAGTTCTTGCTGCCGTCAGCGAATGAGAATTCTACCACAAAGGGAAAAAACGTCAACCCATTCGCCGCGCAGCGCGCAACTTATTCCCTGGGCGTCAACCCCAGCAGGCCCATGCCCAGTTTGGGTAACTGCATTCGTCGATCATCGCGTCCGAAGCGCAAGACCTCACCGGAATCGGTGACGGCTTCCACCGCCAGCGCCAGGCTCTGCAATTCCTTTACCAGCACCTTGAACGAGGCCGGAATGCCCGGCTCCTCAATCGGCAAACCTTTGACGATGGACTCGTAGGCTTTGACGCGCCCCTGCACATCGTCCGATTTGATGGTGAGCATCTCTTGCAGTGTGTACGCCGCGCCGTAGGCTTCCAACGCCCACACCTCCATCTCACCGAAACGCTGTCCACCGAATTGCGCCTTGCCGCCCAACGGCTGTTGCGTGACCAGCGAATAGGGGCCGGTAGAACGGGTGTGTACTTTGTCTTCGACCAGGTGTGCAAGTTTCATGATATAGATGATCCCCACAGTAATGGGCTGGTCGAAGGGCGCTCCGGTCTTGCCATCGTAAAGCACCAGCTTTCCTAGTGTAGGCAGCGGGTCATTGTTCTTATAGCTGTATTCCGTTGCCTTCAAAACAGCGTCATCATCGGCGAGTTCACTGACATCCTGCCCGCGCGCCTCCATCCAGAGACGCAAACACACCGCCTGCGCTTTGCGGTCGATCGCTCCGCTATCGCTGATAGGCCGAGGATCATCCTCAAAATAGAGCAGGTCTTCAGGACGATACCCCTTTTCCTTCAGCCATTCTTGCAACACGGCGCGACGCGCGTAGTTCCGATCATCGCGCAATGCATCCACTTTGTACCCCTTGGGCGTCAACCAGGCAGCGATGTAGAGCAGGCGAGCCTCGTCATCGTCCCGCAGCATCTCCAACGGGTATTCCTGCGCTTTCAGCCAGGCCCAGGCGCGCTCCGTCACAATGTCCCATGCATAATCGATGAGCCACGCGCGCGCCAACTCGGCGGCGATCTCTTCCTCATTCGCCCCGTCGAAGACAGGAGTGATCGTGCGGAATCCCAGGCGTCCAGAGGCCCACCCCAGATGGGTTTCGAGCACTTGCCCAATGTTCATCCGGCCCGGCACGCCGAGCGGGTTGAGAATCACATCGATGGGCGTGCCATCGGCCAGGTACGGCATATCCTCCAGCGGCACGATCTGCGAGATCACGCCTTTGTTGCCGTGTCGCCCGGCCATCTTGTCCCCCTGGGTGATCTTACGCCGCTGCGCTACGCTGACCCGGACGACGCGCTCGACGCCCGCCGGCAAGTCACGGTACTCCTCGCGGTCAAAGACCTTGACTTCGACCACTTTGCCGTGCGCGCCGTGCGGCATTCGCAGGCTAGTATCCTTCACATCGCGGAGTTTTTCGCCGAAGATAGCGCGCAGAAGTTTCTCTTCCGGCGTCAATTCTTTCTCACCCTTTGGCGTGATCTTACCGACAAGAATATCCAGCGGTCCGACTTCCGCGCCGATTCGCACAATTCCCTCTTCGTCGAGGTCGCGCAGCGCGTCGTCGGAAACGTTGGGGATTTCGCGAGTGATTTCTTCGGGACCAAGCTTGGTGTCACGCGCGGCAACTTCGTGTTTCTCGATGTGGATGGAGGTAAAGCGATCATCCCGCACCAACTGTTCGCTGAACAGGATGGCGTCTTCGTAGTTGCCGCCCTCCCACGACATAAAGGCGACCAACACATTCTGGCCGAGCGCCAGTCGGCCGGCCTCAGTGGAAGAGCTATCCGCCAGGATAGTGCCCTTTTCCACCCGCTGACCCTTGATCACATTCGGGCGCTGATCGATACATGTGCTTTGGTTGGAACGTGTGTATTTTTTCAGGTTGTAAGTCATCACCTGACCGTCATCCTGCCCGACAATGATCCGATTGCCGGTCACGCTCAATACCACGCCATCGCCTTTGGAGAGAATCACCAGGCCGGAGTTTAGTGCGGCGGCTTGCTCGACGCCAGTTTCGACATAGGGGGCTTCTGGCTGTACCAACGGCACAGCCTGCCGCTGCATGTTCGATCCCATCAACGCGCGGTTGGCGTCGTCGTGTTCCAGAAAGGGAATCAGGGCAGCCGAAACGCCGACGATTTGCACCGGAGCCACATCCATGAAATCGATGCGGTCAACTGGCGAGAAACTGAACTGGTCACCCTTGCGCACCGAAACCTGTTTCCCCTTAAAGCGACCGTTGTTGTCCAACGGGGCATTGGCCTGCGCAATCACGTAAGGCTCTTCACGGTCAGCCGAGAGATAAACCACTTCGTTGGTGACACGCGGGACGATTTTGACGGGCTCGGTCAACTCCAACGCTGCAATCTGCTGTGCCAGTGCCGGAGTAATCTCGGTGCCAGCCGTCGCCACCACCGCGCCGGTCGCCGGATCGACCACGTCTTCGCGCAGGATTTCACCAGCCAGTTGGTCGGTCCTGTGATGCAGCGCGCGCACGACGCGGCGATAGGGCGTTTCGATGAAGCCCAGCTCGTTGACCCGTCCATACGTGGACAAACGCCCGATCAGGCCGATGTTGGGACCTTCCGGGGTCTCGATGGGACAGATGCGACCGTAGTGACTGTTGTGCACATCGCGCACGTCGAAGCCGGCGCGCTCGCGGCGCAGACCGCCGGGGCCGAGCGCCGAGAGTGTACGCTTGTGGGTAAGGCTGGAAAGCGGATTTGTCTGCTCCATAAACTGTGAAAGCTGGCTGGAGCCAAAGAATTCGCGGATTGACGCCACCACCGGGCGGATATTGACAAGGTTGACGGGCGTCGGCGACTCCTCACGGATGCTCATGCGCTCTTTGACGACCCGCTCCATACGCACCAACCCGACGCGAATTTTGGCCTGCACCAGTTCGCCCACGGTCTTCACCCGGCGGTTGCCGAGGTGATCCATGTCGTCGGGGCCGGCGACGCCGTTGTTGATGTGGATCATGCGCCGCACCAGGGCGACGATGTCCTCTTTGGTGATCGTCATAATAGATGCCGGCACGCCGATTTGCATGCGCTGGTTGAGCTTGTAGCGCCCCACCCGCTGCAAGTTGTAACGCTGCGGATCGAAAATCTGCGAGACCATGTACTCTTGGGCGTTTTCCAACGTCGGCGGATCGCCAGGACGCATGCGGCGGTAGAATTCGATCAGCGCTTCCTGGGCCACGGTGCGGTCCATTTTGGGTTCCCACACCGGTTCCTGGCGAATCGTGTTGGCGATCCAGGGGTGATCCGGGTCGTTATCGGCCTCGGCGAAAAGTTCCAGCAGCTCGGCGTCATCGCCGACGGTGAGGAGCGCGCCGTGCAGTTCGTCATCCACAGCCGCCAGGGCGCGCAGGAAAATAGTCACAGGAATCGTGCGCTTGCGATTGAAGCGCAACGTCAGGTAACCCGATTTGCGCGTCTCGAACTCCATCCACACGCCACGGTCGGGGATCAACTTGGCCGTCGCCAGACGGCGACCGCCATCATCCTCCACGCCAAAATAAACGCCGGGTGAGCGGATCAACTGGCTCACGACCACGCGCTCCGTACCGTTGATGATGAACGTCGCGCTCTCGGTCATCTGCGGGAGATCGCCCAGGAAGATCTCCTGTTGGACGATCTCGCTGGTCTCGCGATTGACCAGGGCGACATCCACGTACAACGGCACCGCGTAGGTGAGGTCACGATCCAGACACTCTTCCTGGCTGTGCTTCGGTTCGCCAAAGCGATAGCCGAGGTCGAACTTGGCCTCTTTCGCTTTGTTGCCCGGCAAATACAGACTCAGCAACCCATTAAAACTTTCAATCGGTGAGATTTCGTCGAAGAGCTGCACCAGCCCCTCGGTGAGCAGCCATTGATACGACTCTAACTGTACCTCGACCAGACCCGGTAACGGCAAGGCGCTGGAAATGCGCGCATAAGACTTTACCCCAAGGTTGGCTACTGACATGCTATTTCTTCCCCTCCTGGGCGCCACTATGACACCCACCGTCCGGTGGGAGCGTCCGCCTGACGGTGGGTGCCCACCTGACGGTGGGTGCCCACCTGACGGTGGGTGCTGCTGTTTCCCTCATCGCTCGCGCAATGATGAACAATAAAACAACACGACAATAAAGACATGCGAACGAGTATTATACCATGACTATGTTTCCCGTCAAAACGCAAAAATCGATGATCCATCTATGACGTGGCGGCGAACACAGGCGGGCTGGCGGCGTATACGCCGCGATAGGGCGGTGGTAACAGCGCAGCCAGACGCCCCATAATCAACTCGGTCGTGGCCTCCAACTCTTCCGCCGTCAGCTTGCCGTACTTGGGCAGGTAAAACGCCTCGCCAAATCTGACGCAAATGTGCATCCGGCGCAGGCGCGAGAAGTCACTGACCATAGTATTGGTTCCGGTAATGCCAACCGGGACAACGGGGACGCCAGTGCGCGCAGCCAGGAAAGCGACGCCCGGTTTAGCCTTCTGCAACGCCCCACTGCGGGAACGGGTCCCCTCCGGCGCGATACCGAGCACGTCGCCCCGTTTGAGCACAGCAATCGAATTCAGCAAGGCTTCACGGTCGAACTCGGTGCGGTTGATCCAGACGACCTCACTGATGTTGAGCAGCCAATTGAAGACCGGAAAGGTTTTGTATTTATCGGCAGCCAGCGGGTAAATGCGACGCGGCGCAGCAACCAGCAAGGTAGGTGTATCGAGACGGCTAATGTGATTGGTGACGAGCAAGCAGCCACCTTCTGCGGGGATGTGTTCCGCTCCGATGATCTCCAGACGTGTCAATAGGCGAAAGAGCACGCCAATCACTTGACGCATTTTCCAATAGGCTTCCATAAATACCCCCTCAAAAATAGTCTGGTAGGCGTTAGTCAAATAGTTTGATAGTCATTAGTCGAATAGTTGGACGCTAACGCACGCCCCAGGATAGAACTTGAAAAGAAGCGGGTGGCTCCAACCCCTGCGGCATCAATAAAATCTTGAACTCCTGGCTCTGTCCTGCCGGTAAAACTATCTCATCGTCGAGAACGGTTTGCCGGTAACCGATGACCTTGCCATCCACATCATAGAGCGTCACCACCACGGCGATGCGGTTTACGGCAACGCCGCTATTGTTGACCAGCAACCCGGCAACCCGATACTGTGGACCGGAAACAGCGCCGGTAGGCTGGACGACATCCAAGGGGACGAAACTCGCGGTGATGGCGCTCACCGCTTCACCCCGCAACAAATTGACCCGAATGTCGGCATAGCCGGTGGGCGGCGCTTTGAACAACACGGCAAAGGGCGCGCGCGCACCCGGCGCGAGATAATCGGCAGCCGCCAAAGCCGTGCTCGCCTGTAATGGAATGCCATCGGCAGTGACCAGCGTCACCTGCACCTGGATGTTGGTGATCGGGCCGTCGGTGGTATTGGCGACCTCACCCATACACCACACGCCATCCACAGGCGTCTGGTACAACGTCGCCCCTACGATTTCCAAAGGCAAGGGCGTCGGGGTTGCCAGAATCATGTGTCCCACCGGTGCAACCATGCCCAACTCACCGCCCTCTTCCTCCGTTGCCATCGGGATGACCAGGACTTGTCCAATGCTCAAGTATTGGTTCACATCCAGACCGTTCGCTTGCACCAGCGCATCCATACTGACGCCGTATTCGAGAGCGATACCGAAAAGCGTATCCCCCTGCACCACGATATGCACCACCGGGGTAGGAGATGGCGTAGGCGTCAACGTCGCCGTAGGCGGGATGGGCGTAAGAAAACCGCTCGGCGACAACACTGCGGTTGTCCGCAGGGTAGGCGTCGTGGTGGGCGGAGGCGTCGCGGTGGGCGGAGGCGTTACAATAGCCTGACAAGCGGTCGTCAACACGAAAACCAGGAGCAACGCTACTCTGGCGCTCCAGGGCACAGGCGATGCGCAAACCTTTCTCACAAGAAGAGATTATACCACATTTTTGTGCATCAGGTCATCTCGACCGGGCTGGCTTCGGCGATACGTTCCTCCTGGCGTATGCTTTCCCGGGAAGGTTGGGGATGCGCCTTACGGGACTGTCCCAGGAAGTACACGCCGCCGAGAATCAGCCACGGCAATCCGACTGCCAAAAGCAAGTAGCTAGACGGCAGCAAGCGCGCCACGCCGGAAAACCGATCCAGGTTGAAGAGGATCAGCGCCACGGATGTCCACACCGTGAGGGAATTGGGAATCGCGTCGCTGGCATGGATCAGGCCGGGGCCGGGAATGCGCTTGTGCGTGAGTGGCCAGAAGAGGTTACTTCCCATGTGGCCCAACTGGTCTTCGAGCACGTGTCCGGCGAAGCCCAAGCCCGTCACCAGCCCGCCCCACCATGCAGTAGTCCAATTGCCGGTGAGCAGCCCCACCAACACCCCCATCACCGCGCCGACCGCCACGGCGAGGAGCAGGCTATGTGTCCAGCGGTGGTGCCAATCCAGGAAATGCACGCGCACCTGGTCACCTTCCCGCGCAAAGCGGAACGTCGGCCCGGAGAAGATGTTGACCTTGTACTCTTCACTATAGGTGTTCCGCACGGGCACGCCGACCTTACGACGGACTTCCGCTGCGCCTTCCGGCTCACTCCCGGCAAGGGGCACTTGCCCGGTGTTGACCAACGGCCCGATGCGCACGGCGATTTTGTCGCTGTCGGGGATGAAGCGGATGGCATACTCGCGCCAGAGATCGGCCCCCACGCGGATGGTGTGGGCAATGACATTGCAGTCCTTGCCGCTCTCGTAAGCCCCGCGCATCGCCGCGACGAGCGCATCGGCGATCTTTTCTGCGTCAGGCGCAAGCCCGGGATCGATCTCGACGTCGAACCTCTCCCAATACCGCGCAGAGCCGTCCCAAAAACTCTATCACCCTAACTGCCCGCCTGGTCATCCCGCACAGATACCAACGGATGAGTCCAGAAGTACTCGCGGTGAAACATTAACCCTTCAGGTCGTTGACATCTCTTTCATCATGTAGCAGGTTCAAAAGGAGTCGCTTCTGCAATCTGCTCCGATTGACGTACGCTTTCTGCGGAAGGCTGTAAATGTACTTTTCGGGTTTTGCCTAGAACATAGATGCCACCAAGGACAAGCCAAGGCACAGCCACCATGACCAGGAGGTAGTTCGCGGGCAACAGACGCGTGTTTCCAGAAAACCGATCCAGGTTATAGAGGATCAAAGCTACAGATGTCCACACTGTCAGGAAATTGGGGAGCGCATCGCTGGCGTGGATCAGTCCAGGGCCAGGGATGCGCTTCTTTGTCAAAGGCCAAAAGAGATTGCTCCCCATATGGCCTATTTGATCTTCAAGTATATGTCCGCTGTACCCCAACCATGTCACTAACGCACCCCATTGGGCGGTGACCCAGTTGCCGGTGAATAACCCAACCAACAGCCCCATCACCAATCCCACACCTATCGCCAGGATCAAGCTGTGTGTCCAGCGATGATGCCAATCCAGAAAATGCACACGTACTTGGTCGTTCTCCCGCGCAAAGCGGAACGTCGGGCCGGAGAAGATGTTGACCTTGTACTCTTCACTATAGGTATTCCGCACGGGCACACCGACCTTGCGACGGACTTCCACTGCATCTTCTGGCTCACTTCCGGCAAGGGGGACCTGTCCGGTGTTGACCAACGGCCCGATGCGTACGGCGATTTCGTCGCTGTCGGGGATAAAGCGGATGGCATACTCGCGCCAGAGATCGGCCCCTACACGGATCGTATGGGCGACGAGGTTGACATCCTTGCCGGTCTCGTAAGCCTGGCGCATTGCCGCGACGAGAGCATCGGCGATCTTTTCTGCATCGGGTTCCAGGCCGGGATCGATAGAGAGATCAAATCTTTCCCAATATCTGGCAATCTTGAAGTCTATCGTATCAGGTAAGATGCCCCCGATCCCTCCTAACATTGGCAGCAGTCCCCCTAATTCAGCCTGCCGCACCACCTCAGGAAAGAAAGTGGCAATCGCTACACCTGTGATGAAATGAGAAATACCTTTCATAGTTCCTCTCCACTACCTCATTGCGGATATGGACTAGCTCGTAGATACCAACCAGAATTCCTTTTACAGCGCACTCACATTTTATTCCGAAATACGAATCAAACAACACCAAAGAACTCTAACAGAATAGCTACTCACTGTTGTATGGTTGGATGAAATGCTCAAAGAGCGGGTTTTTCGAACACGAAACACGACAGGAAAAATTCTCGCCAGAGTGAGGAAAAATTACTAAGGTTTCCAACAATCATTTGATACGACCTCGCTTAACATAGAGACTGTTGGTGCGGACCCATTAGCACAAAGACAAAATCTTAATCATTGCGAGGTACAGAAAAATGACAGATAGAGAACTGACGCCAGAAGCCGACAAAGCATTAGAGAAAGTTTACATCTTCCTGCTGCGTAAGCGTCGCGAACGTCTACACGACAGGCAAATCAGGAACAGTCCATATATGCTACATCAACACCTTCAGGTATTGCTGATACGCAAGTAGAGAAAGCCACCAAAACGGGAGAGTAGATCTACGAATGAAACCGCGTAAGCCTCTCTCCCAACCATTAGCCTGGCTATCGGCATTCGGCTTGCTGGCGCTCTATCATTGTTGCCTGGTTCCGCTATTCTACGTTGCCCGTGAAGAAGTCCGGATGTGGCTGGCAACGCCAACTCCCACGCCAGTCGCAATGCCCATCGACGTCGATACAGAAGGCGACGAGGCCATCACCCGCGCGACCTTCATTGACTGGTTACGGGAACAGCACGGTCTCCAAGCCGCGCCCGATCCCGATCTGGAAGACTGGGCCTACTACCTGGCCGGGGAAGCGCCCAAGCTACGTTCTGCACAGACCTGGCCACGCTGGTACGGCCTGCGGTACGCTGTAGGGCCAGCTACCGGAGCGTGGCTGTTCTACTGGCCCGGCTGTAACCCCTGCCCGGAGAACACGGACTGCTACCTCGTGAATAGCCCACGACGCGACTCACTGGCGACTGCGAAGTATCCCGGCCTGGACAGCGCCACCGATGTGGGTGTCGCCGTCGTCTGGCGCGGCGAAGAACCCTACCTGGCCGTGGTCTGGCCGGGGATATGCCCCACGCCACAGCCAATGCCCACCTTCAGCAGTCCTGGCCCAACGGGGCCGGGGTGGTAAGGAGATGAGTGGCCAATGTATATGAGTGAAGCGCGCGAATTGACGACCGCTGAACTGACGGCGCACTTGCCCCTGGAATGGCGCATCAATGACGCCTACTTCGAGTTGGCCTTCCAGTGTGTGCTCCCCGCCCTCGAAGCGTTGGCGGCCGGGAACAAAAATCCCGAAGCCCTGCTGAGCCTGACGTTCGGCCCGGTGGCGCAGCTCGTGCTGACGTGTCTGCTGCCCGACGGGGTATGGAACCTCCTGGACTTGCTGCGGAGTCTGGTGGGGCCGCCAGACGAGGAGGCCAGCACGGAATTCTGCACCGCGTCCCGGCTGCTCAAGAGTCGCCGGAATCGAGGCCGCCTGGCCGTGTTCGATCTGCGGCCCGGCGGCAGCGCGGAGTTCAAGGGTTATCCCTACGCGCCCCTCTACGACCGCCAGGGCTGCATCAGCACATTCCACGCCGAGGCGCTGCCCTTGGTCGCTGCGGTGGTACGCGGTTGGGGAATGGAGACGGTGGTCATTCACGCACAGCCCACACCGGAGCTGCCCGAACGCGCCTTGAGAAAGCAGGCGCAAGCCCAATGGACGTTCCTGACCCAAGCATAGACACGCAGGAGAAGGCGATGCAACAACAGTTCCCATCAACACGCCGTTTCCGGTATGAAGGAAAAAGACATGGTAGGGAAAAAAAGTGTCGTTTTCCCCTCATACCGTCAAGGTCGAAATCGTTGCTCAATCCTGGTTTTGGCGACGTCAGACAGGGTTTTGCGGGGGGTTTTACCCCGCATCTACCCTGTTTTGGCCCTGGTACAGCACTTGGGGGTGTTCCGGGAGCTACCGTCGTCGCAAATTCGCTGTTTACACCGTTACGGTATGGCGGAAACGCCAAACTGTCCGTTTTTTCGTCATACCGGAGCCGTTTTTTTACCCTGTACAGCCCTGTTTTTCCTGGAGGTAAACCAATGTCTTACGAACTCAACACCGTCGTGCGCCACCTGATGGCGCTCGCCGGGGCAGACCCGCGCAAGGTGCGGCTGCCCGAAGGGAAACACAAGTTGCGTGTGCATAGCCAGCGCATCGGCGACGTGCGCCTGGTCACGGTGGCACCCTGGCAAGGGACGTTGCCCGAAGTAGATGCCCAGGGTGTGGTCCACCTGTGCGCCGAGAGCGATTTGTTGCTGTTACGCGGCATCGTCAGCGCGCCGCCCCGGACCAAGACATTGTGGCTAGCCTTGGACGGCGTGGGCGCGGTGCCGCTTATCGCGGCTTCCCCCAGGGTGGAGAAGGCGTTGCGTGCCCTGGTGCAGCGCCGGGTCGTCATCCAGGGGGAGTGTGCGCCGCGCGGCATCGCCGTGCATACGGTGCAAGTCGCGCCGGAGCTTTAAGGATGAACATCGTGGCCAGAAAAAAGAAAACCATACGAGCGCCGCCAAAGCAGCGGACGAACGCAGCACATTGTACCTGTAGTACATAGCAGAATCAAGAAAGCTAACGACAAACAACATCAATTTGAAGGAGATAAACAAGATGCACAAACACTTCATCATCATCGGCCTGACCCTGGCCGTGATAGGGTTACCGCTCGGCGTGGGCTATGCGGCCGCGCCGTGTGACAGCTTTGGCGCGCCGGTGGTACTGTCGCTGTACCGGCTACGACAACAGCGCTTTCTCACGGCGGTCACGCACTGGGCGGATACCGTGGAGGAAATCGGCAACGGCCTGGACGTCATTGCACGTGGGCCACAACCGCAGTCTACCGGCGCGGCGTTCCGGTTGGCGGAACAGGTCGGCCAGGCGGATGCCAGGCTGAACACCTTGACGCTGCCCGAAGCGCCGGCGGAATACAGCTTGCTGGCCTTGACAATGCAGCAAACGATAGACACCTACGCCTACGCCGCTGAGCAGTTGTTGGCCTTCTACGGCAACAACGACGGTCAGGCTTTGGTGGAAGCGCAGGCGTCCCTGGCGTTAGTCCGGTTGGCGCTGGGCGACCTGCGGGCGGGCATCGCCGGCCTCACGTATCCGGCGTGCCGGGAGGTGTGGCGTGAGTAACACCACAGCGCAGCTCGATATCGAGAAACTGCAAGCCAAACACGCAATGGAAATGAGCGTGCTGCAAGGCCGCTACTTGAGCAGTCAAATGCACAGTGCGGCGAGCGTGCGCGCGCGCCACCGCGCCGAAGCTATCCTGCAACAGTACCTCCTGGTGCTGTTTCCTGACCTGTTCGCCCGGGCGATAGGGGCGCAGATGAGTATCACCGAAGCGGGGGAGTACCTGTACGCGCACCACCTGTACGACAGCGACCCAAAGGAAATATTCCGCGTCAAAAATGCGCAGACCGAGGAAGAAGTCGCTTCGACATCCCCCACAGGCCCGGTTCTCGCGGAACAGGGCGTAGACCTTTCCGGCGACGCGGTCAAGCTCTTGTATGTGCTAGGGATGACGGTGGTGGCCAACGAAGCCCGCGCACTGTGGGCGCAACACACCGGCAAGGCAGTTGGCAGCGCGAAACACGTCCTGGCCGAGTTGCTGGACAAGGGCCTGCTGCGCGCGGAACAGATCCCCGTGCCACGGTATCTCACCGGGTACGTCGGCGACACCAGCTACACCCTCACCGAACGCGGGCAGGCCGAGTACCGGCGGCGCTTCAACAGCGCACCGACCACCTACGAGGCCGCCTACGCGCCCTACAAGTCTCCCGAAGCCTGGTGGATGATTCGGGCAACCAAGGCCTTGATCGAGGCGGGCAATGCGCATCCAGCCAACACCCGGTTCATGTACACCGTCTACGACCCGGAGGCCGACGCTGACGCAATGGAGGCCGCCGGTTTTGCTCGCCGGTATGACAATAGCGAACCTGACTTGATCGTGGTGGTCCAGTCGCGCTCCGGGGGTAACCCCC